>JAJYMO010000090.1 GCA_021786845.1 Pseudomonadota bacterium
CAAGTTAAGCGCAAAGCGCGGCCGGAGCCAAAGTAGGTCATCGTCAGACTTCCAACAATTAAAAGCCCCGGTTTATGCCGGGGCTTTTTGCGTTTCATCGCAACGGGTCTTGGCAGACCTCGCAATGCGGGTCGCGTACCAATCGACTTTCGTGCCAGACCATATTTAAACCATCTAGCCTCAGTAAGCGGGCGTGGAGGGATCTTCCTGCGCTGGTGATGAGTTTGATGGCTTCTGCGGCTTGACTGGCACCGATAATGCCTACCAATGGTGCGAACACGCCATTTTGGCTGCAGGTGTTGTTTTCCGGCGCGCTGGTTTCCGGAAACAGACAGTGGTAACAAGGGCTGTCCCGGATCCTTCGGTCAAATGTAGTCAGCAAGCCATCAAACTGAATGGCCGCACCAGACACCAAAGGTTTGGCGTGTCGAACACAGGCTCGGTTGATCGCATAGCGTGTGGTGAAATTATCGCAACAATCAACGATGACGTCGTGTTGTGCGACGGCATCATCCAGTGCTTGTCCTTGTAGCATGATCGGGATGGCGAAAATTTGTGGGTGAGGGTTAAGAGCCTTTGCAGCTTGCGTGGCTGAAAGTGCTTTATTTTGTCCAAGACTGGCCTGATTGTGGATGACCTGGCGTTGCAAATTACTCAGGTCAACAGTGTCGCCGTCAGCGATGCTGATGTGGCCGATGCCGCTGCCAGCCAGATAAAGCGCTGCAGCAGATCCCAGACCGCCAGCACCGATTATTAGCACGCGGGCTTGTATCAGTGCTTGCTGACCAGTCACATCAATTTCGTTGAGCAAAATATGCCGGCTGTAGCGGAGAAGTTCGCTGTCATTCACGGTTGGCCCGGAAACGGTAAGTAACTGTTTATTTGTTTAGTGTTGTGTAAAATCCGGACATGAGCGGGCCGGACAATCAAGTACCTGAGCCCGCTCCAGTCAGATCGATCACTTTGCTTTGAGTCCCGGATCCAGGATGTTGATGCCTTTTAGCAAGTCAATGGCTTGATTCAGCTGAAAGTCATTTTTATTTACCACTTGATCCGGTTTGGATTCACCATTTGTCGCATTGCCCTTGGGCGCTTCAATCTTGGGCGGTTGTTTCGCCGCATTTGCCGTGGCTGGGTTGGGATTGCTCAGGTGGTTCTCCAGATCGGCCTCGTGGACGTTCAGCATATTGCCGTCGACATTGCTGTTGACCACTTTACCCTCCTCAACAATGATGTCAGGGGTAATGCCTTTGGCTTGAATTGAGCGGCCATTTGGGGTGAAATAACGCGCCGTGGTCAATTTGATGCCTGTTCCGTTACCGAGTGGCAATACCGTTTGTACGGAACCTTTGCCAAAAGATTGGGTGCCCATCAACACTGCGCGTCGGTGGTCCTGCAAAGCGCCTGAAACGATTTCGGAGGCAGAAGCAGAGCCGGCATTAATCAGCACGACCATAGGAATGGTTTTAATCCAGGCGGGCAAGTTGCGCAGATAATCAGATTCTGAACCTTGCAAATAATCATCAGGGGTGGCTGTCAAGCGCATTTTGGCGTCAGGCGTACGGCCTTCGGTGTAGACGATCAGGCTGTTCGCGGGTAAAAAAGCAGAGGAAACAGCTACTGCGCTGGTCAACAGACCACCAGGGTTATTACGCAGGTCGAGAATGAAGCCCTTGAGCGGGGCTTTGTTCTCTTTCGCTAATGCGGTGATTGCTTGAGCCAGGTTCTCGCCAGTGTGTTCCTGGAACTCCGTAATGCGGACGTAACCGTAATCAGGCTCCAACAAGGTTGATTTGACGCTTTTTACCTTAATGATGGCGCGCATCACTTTGACGGTGAAAGGTTTATCAACACCCTTGCGTACAATGGTCAACACAATGGGCGTATCAGGTGCACCGCGCATGCGTTTTACAGCATCGTTGATGGTCATTCCCTTGACTGGTGCATCATCAATTTTGATGATGAGGTCGCCACTTTTAATCCCGGCTTTTTGCGCCGGGGTGTCTTCGATGGGGGCGATCACCTTGACAAAACCATCTTCCATGCTGACTTCTATACCCAAGCCACCGAATTGACCTTGGGTTGTGTCTTGTAAATCCCTGAAATCAGCTTCATTAAGGTATTGTGAGTGTGGATCCAGGCCTGTCAACATGCCATTAATAGCATCATCAATGAGCTTTTTATCACTGACCGGTTCCACATAGTCGGTTTTAATTTTTCCGAATACTTCGCTGAACTCTTGTAAATCGCTGAGCGGTAATGCAGATGCCGTCTCCCGGTCAGCGATTGCCGGTAAATAGACGGTGAGCGTGGCGCCCAACAATACTCCGGATAAAATCAAACCAAATTTTTGTATGCGACTACGCATTGCTGATGTCCTTAGTTTTTGATAAATTGAGATCGTTTAGGATTCGTTAGCGGTTAACTATAACATGGATTGCTGCCTGTTCGGAATGGATGCAAGGCGTGAGGTGCAGCAAATGGCTACTCCTGTTGCAGGCCTTGCAACGCTGCCCCAGCGTATGTGACAGATATCCATTAACGGGCCCTTAGTGTCCAGCCAGCCAAGAGTCTGGATTAAATGCCTGACTCCGATATCGTAATTCAAAATATAAACCGGTTTCATTGCTGCCGCCGGTGTTGCCGACGCTGGCAATGACTTCATTGGCTTTTACAGCGTCACCAACACGTTTATACAGGGTTTCGTTGTCGCTGTACAGACTCATATAACCCCCACCGTGGTCAATAATAATCAGATTTCCAAATCCGCGCAACCAGTCAGAAAAAACAACTTGCCCTGCAGCAACACTGATGACCGGCTGTCCGGCTGGTGCCTCAATAAACACGCCTTTCCACAAAGTGCCTCCCGCTTCGCGTGGTGTGCCAAAACGATGGATAAGTTTGCCATGCGCCGGCATCGGCAAGTGCCCTCTCAGGAGAGCAAGTCCCTCATCCGGCAACTTGGGTTCGGTCAGGGCTGTTTGGTGCGTCCCGATGGTGTGGATGGCATGCGTAACATGGACACGCATTTTTTTGCGAGCCGCTGCCGCACGAGCCAGCCTTTGCAGTAACCGGTTGATGCGCTGTTCATCCTGTTCCAGGGTGCTGATTTGTTGTTGCTGATGTTCGATCTGTGTGCCCAACTGCTTTAGCGTGCGTTGTCGTGCAGTATGTTCTAACTGTAATTGTTGATATTGTTGTTCGCGGCGCGTGCGTTGTTGTGCCAGAACAGTTTGTAATTGTTGTTGCTGAAGGTTCAGGTTGTTGAGTACCTGCGCCGATTGCTGTAGCGCAGCGATGTCGTGGTCACGTTCGCGACCCAGATAACCCGCGTAGATGATGTTACGATTGATTTGTCCGGGATTGTCGCCGTTTAACCACAGTTGAAAGGGATTGGTATTTCCGCTGAAATACAGTTGGCGTAACAGGGTTGCTAATTCCGATTGCTGGCGGGTGAGGTTATGTTGCGCTGTGCCAATTTGTTGATGCAGCTCGCTGAGCGCTGCTTCTGTTTGAGATTCTTGTTGTTGTAGTTCAGACAGTGCCCGGTTCGTATTGCTGATGGCTTGTTCTGATTGGCGAAGTGTATCCATGACATGGAGACGGTTTGTTTCTGTGGTTTGTTTCTGCTGGCGCAATGTATCCAGCTTATGATGGATAGTGGTCAAATCGGCTTTGCTGGGCGCAGCCTGTGCCCCGGCCAAATGAGCGGCGCAAGCCAGGGCAAGCAGATAGGTGCGGAAGTGGTTCACTCAAATTGTATCAGTGATTTACCCGTCATTTCGGACGGTTGGGGAATGCCCATGATGGAGAGCAGGCTGGGACTGATGTCTTCCAGCGCGCCGGTTGCTGTCAGTTTTGCAGGACGCTTGCCAACATACATCAAAGGAACGAGGTTGGTGGTATGTGCCGTATAGGCTTGGTGTGAGACTTCATCCATCATCATTTCGGCATTGCCATGGTCCGCAGTAATTAAAATTTCACCACCAATTGCCTGCATGGCGGGGATGACACGCCCCAAACAGTGATCCAGTGTCTCAATGGCCTCTATGGCCGCAGCCAGGTTGCCAGTATGGCCGACCATGTCCGCATTGGCGTAATTACAAATGATGGCATCAAACCGCTGCTGTGCGATGGCATCCAGCAACCTGTCGGTGAGTTCATGCGCACTCATTTCCGGTTTTTGGTCATAGGTTGCCACATCGGGTGAGGCAATAAGGATGCGTTCTTCGCCCTGGTAAACCGTTTCTTCACCTCCGTTAAAAAAGAAAGTGACGTGCGGGTATTTTTCAGTTTCGGCGATGCGTAATTGGGTCAGTCCCCATTGTGAGATGTATTCACCAAAGCCGTTGCGTATGCGTTCAGATGGGAAGGCCACGGAGACACTGAAGTCCTCACTGTAACCGGTTAATGTACAGAAATCAGCCAGTTTCGGAAAACAACCCCGGCCAAAATCAGAAAAACCCGGTTCAATGAACGCACGGGTGAGCTGGCGAGCACGGTCGGACCGAAAATTCATGAATACAACGCTGTCGCCATCCTCTATCCGAATAGGTGTCTGGTCCGGATTGGCGATGCGCGTGGCTTTGACGAATTCGTCAGATTCGCCGCGTGCATAAGCTTGCTGCAGACCTGTCAAGGCATCTGGTGCGAGGTATTCAGCCATACCCTGAGCGATCAGATCGTAGGCTGCTTTCACTCGCAACCAGCGCTTATCACGGTCCATCGCATAATAGCGGCCAATGATAGAAACCACTTGTCCGACACCCAAAGCGTCCATCCTGGTTTGCAGTCGGGCCAAATAGGTTTCTGCACTGCGCGGCGCAGTATCGCGTCCATCCAGGAACAGGTGAAGGTAAACTTGACGGAGACCGGCTCGGGCGGCGGCTTCCAGCATGGCATGGATGTGGGTTTCGTGGCTGTGTACGCCGCCATCTGAGAGCAAACCCATGATGTGTAGTGCATGACCTGTTTGTTTGGCGAGTGTAATGCTGCGCGTCAGCGCAGGATTGGTAAAAAAATCGCCTGTTTTGATCGACAGCTCAATGCGGGTGAACTCTTGATAAACCACGCGACCCGCGCCAAGGTTCAGATGTCCCACTTCTGAGTTGCCCATTTGACCGGAAGGCAAGCCTACTGCGGATTCGGAGGCTTGAATGAGTGTATGCGGACAGGTTTGCCAGTAATGCGTCCAGTTGGGTTTGTTGGCCAGGGCGATGGCGTTGTCAGTGTGGCATTCACGGCAGCCAAAACCGTCAAGAATAATCAGCAATACAGGGGTCAATTTGCATCCTTAAGCGTCAGACAATCGGTGTTGCCGTCAATGGTAATCTCTTCAGGCACGATTTTATTATATTTCAGTCGCTGATGCATTATAATAATAACGTCATAAATGATTTTGAACGGGTATTTGATGTCTGAGCTGATGCTGAATATTGATCAAACTGATTTGATCGACAAGGATGAGCACATTGAGCAAGCATCGCGTGCGATGAAGGCAATGTCACATCCTTTGCGTCTGAAAATTTTGTGCGTGTTGAATGACCAGGAAGTCAGTGTGCAAGACATCGTGGGAAAGGTAGGTACCTCGCAAAGCAATATCTCGCAGCATTTGGCGATATTGCGTGATAAGGGTGTGCTGCGAACACGAAAGGATGCCAATCGGGTGTATTACCGGGTGGCCGACACGCGTACACTCAAGCTGATCAGCCTGATGCGGGATGTGTTTTGTGGATTTGCCTGACTTTTGGTTAGCGCATTTTGCGGTTCTGCCACCATCGTATGGTAGAAAATAAATGTGTTAACGCTCACTTTCCTGGCTTTTTTGGTGTTGTGTCATTTGCGGTGGGTTGTGTTCATTACGGTATCACCCGAAATTCATGTTTTATGATCATCTCAAGAGGGTTCAGTGATCATACGTAAATCCCCCGTTTCTCTGTATTCAATATCATGCAATGACATGCAATTTCTCGTAAAATCAATTCGGCACGCATAAGCAGGTCGGGTTTCAACCCGACGCCAGCGCATCTTACACCACTGCGTCATGCTGAAGCACGGCCTTGCCCATGCAAGACATCCCCTACAAATCACTCAGAGCCCTTTTTTAAGCCAGTGAGGCGCTGAAAAAAAGGCAAAGACAGATGTGGGTGTGCTAAGGCTTCGCCACTTCTGTCTGGCGCAGTCGGATGTGTAGTTCGCGCAATTGTTTCTCGTCCACATGGTTAGGGGCTTGCACCATCAGATCGTTGGCGCGCTGAGTTTTCGGAAAAGCAATCACATCGCGAATAGATTCTGAACCACTCATTAATGCTACCAAACGATCCAATCCAAAAGCGAGTCCGCCATGTGGTGGCGCGCCAAATTGCAAGGCGTCCAGCAGAAAACCGAATTTTTCGCGGGCTTGGGTTTCGCTGATACCTAAAGCACGAAATACGATGTCCTGAATGGCTTGCTGGTGTATGCGCACGGAGCCACCGCCAACTTCCCAGCCATTTAACACCATGTCGTAGGCGCGAGAAATTGCCCGGCCCGGATCGCTGCCGAGTAATGCTTCATGCCCAACTTTCGGTGCCGTAAAAGGGTGGTGCAATGCATCCCAGCGTTTTTCATCTTCATTGTATTCAAACATGGGAAAATCGACTACCCACAGCGGACGCCACGCGCCTTCCGGTTTGCCAACGCGCAAACGCAGCGCGCCCATGGCGTCGTTGACGATTTTTTCTTTGTCCGCACCAAAAAAGATCAGGTCACCATTTCCGGCACCTGTTCTGCTCAGAATTTCTCCCAATACGGCTTCCGGCAGAAATTTGACGACAGGAGATTGCAAACCGCTCTCATTGAGTTGGTTGGCATCGTTGACTTTTATCCACGCCAAGCCTTTTGCGCCGTAAATTTTAACGAATTCAGTCAGGTCGTCGATATCCTTGCGCGACTGCCCGGCACCGCCGGGCAGTTTGAGGGCGACGACACGCCCGCCGTTCATGTCTGCCGCACTGCGAAACACTTTAAATTCAACTGTTTTCATTAAGTCGGTCAAATCGACTAATTCGAGTGAGATACGCAGGTCGGGTTTGTCTGAGCCATAACGATGCATCGCCTCAGCGTAAGACATGCGCGGGAAAGGCTGCGGCAATTCGACATTCATCACCTGGCTGAACAATTGTCGAATCATGGTTTCAGTTAAATCCATGATCTGATCTTCGTTCATGAATGAGGTCTCAATGTCAACCTGAGTGAATTCGGGTTGACGGTCGGCACGTAAATCTTCATCGCGGAAGCATTTGGTAATCTGGAAATAACGGTCGAACCCTGACACCATCAACAATTGTTTAAACAGTTGTGGCGATTGTGGCAAGGCGTAGAAATGCCCGGCATGAACGCGTGAAGGCACCAAATAATCCCGCGCGCCCTCAGGGGTGGAGCGAGTCAGCATGGGGGTTTCGATTTCCATAAAACCCTGACTGTCCAAAAAGTCGCGCAGTGATTTGCTGACGCGGTAGCGCAAGCGCATATTGGCTTGCATGACAGGGCGACGCAAATCGAGGTAACGGTAGGTCAACCGTATGTTTTCGGACAGGTTCTCATCATCGATTTGAAATGGCGGGGTTGCCGATGTGTTCAACACCTCAATCTCGTGCGCCAGCAATTCGATTTCGCCGGTAGCGAGTTGCGTGTTGTGAGTGCCTTCCGGGCGCAGACGAATTTTCCCCGAAATTCGCAGTACAAATTCGCTGCGAACTTCTTCGGCAACGTGAAATGTTTCGGCACGATCCGGGTCGAAAACTACCTGCAACAGGCCTTCCCGGTCACGCAGGTCAATAAAAATAACGCCGCCGTGGTCGCGTCGGCGATGTGCCCAGCCGGTGACTGTAACAGTTTGATCCAGATGGGTGCGATTGAGCACGCCGCAGTAGTGAGTACGCATAATAATGGTTGAATTAAGTAATGAGGTTAGTGGATTGCAGTAATGATCTGGGTCGGTTCTGGTGTGCCTGCGACCCCCATGGAAACAATATATTTGAAGGCATCATCAATACTCATGTTCAGTTCGACCGTATCGGCTTTCCTGACAAAAAAATAGAAACCGTTGACCGGGCTGGGTGTGGTGGGGATAAAAACGGCAATGTGCTCTTCTTCCAGATGAGGGAGAACTTCCATGGGCAGATTGGTTTGAAAAGCGATAGACCAGCTTTCCGGGTGAGGATAACGCACCAGCAGAACCTTACGAAACGCATTGCCATTGCCTGAAAGCAGCGAGTCTGAGACTTGCTTCACGCTGTGATAAATTGATTTCACGACTGGAATGCGCCCCAGCAATTTTTCCCAGGATAGCAGCAGACGTTGGCCCAGCACATTGGTGGTGATAATACCGCTGAGTAAAATGACCAGCAGGGTTAAAATCACACCCAGGCCCGGAAGTTTGAAACCTAACCATGATTCAGGTCGCCAGGATACCGGCAATAACAACAAACTCTGATCCAGCGTGGAGATAATGAGGTTAAGCGCATAGAGGGTGATACCCAAAGGCACCCACAGCAGCAAGCCGGTAACAAAATAACGCTTGAATGGCATGATTTAAAGTGAGTTCAATTTTTCAGCTACTGAACACAGGCCGGACACGCGCCGGTACCACAAACTGGCGCTGTAGACTCTGGGGGTGCGGTAGGGGCTGCAGGCGGATTTTTGAAATCAGTGGCGTAATAGCCTTTGCCTTTGAGCTGAAATCCGGCCGCTGACAGTTGTTTGCTGAAACCGGGTTGCCCACATTGCGGACAAACGGTCAGGGGGGCGTCACTCATTTTTTGCATCATGTCTTGGGTATGTCCGCATTGCGTACATTTGTAAGCATAGATAGGCATCATTTCGCTCCAAAATTAAGGTTGGGCTTGACTTGCAAGCGTTATCGGGTCCGCTGCCAGCAAGATGACGCACAGCAACGCATCGATAATCTGTCAGGTTCATATTGTACATGAACAATAGGATATTGTGTTTGCGGGGAGCTGTGAAGGCGGTATTGAACCCAAATAATTCATCAGGTGGCTCTGTGAACCTGCGCGAATGCCAGCGGTCACAAGCAACCGTTTTTCCGGCTTGTCTGGCACCCATCGTTCATGGTGGGTTTCTCTCTGTTTCCAAAGCTGCCGCATAACTTGCTTCGTTATCATCTCGCGTCCCAAATGGATTGTTTGGGTTTGAACGGTTCAGACCCCACCTGGTTGAACCCGATTTCAACGGGATCGACGGATTGTGGGCGGGTCGGGCTGTAAAATCCGTGTGAAGTCAGGTGGATGTCAGTGATCATCTGGCATGATGGTAAAGAGGCGGTAAGGCTGTTATGCTGTGCCGGTAATTATAAAATTTACATTGGGGTGAGTGTGTCATGTTCAGGTTAAACCGTTGGAGTTGGGTGGTACTGGTGGCTGTATTGGGTTTAAGTGCTTGTGGACATGAAGACACGCACCCCGGACAGCCGGTGACAAAAAGAAAACTGGTTTTTAAACAGATGCTGCGCACCCTGGAACCCATGGGTTTAATTGTGCGCGGGAAGAATCCTTATGATTCGGCGCAGTTCCTTCAATTGGCAACCAAGTTGCAAAGCCTGAGTACCCAGCCCTGGCAATATTTCACACCTGACAGCAATTATCCCCCAACACGGGCTAAACCCGATGTGTGGAATAAGCCGGCAGAATTTAAACAGGCGCAACAAAAACTGATTGCGGCAACGGATCAGTTGGCTAATGTGGCAAAATCAGGCAACCTGGATACGATTCGCCCCGCGTTTGGCGCGGTGGAGAGCAGTTGCAAAGCATGCCATCAACAGTTCCGTGGTATTCCGCATTGATCGCTTGAAGGTGGAGTAGAAACGAAAAGGGGGAAAGCCGTGCTGCTGGATTTTATTTTTTCCACCCTCGTTTTTTTGTTTGTGGGGTTTGTTGCACGGCGTTACTTTGACCATCAGGGCATCCCGGCGGGCATCACACGCTCACTGCTGGTGCTGGTGTTGGCGACAGCGGCATCTTTCGTCGCTTCCGCGTTACTGTCGTGGGTAATGGGCGAACCAAGTGCAGACACGCAATTGTTGCAACAGGCACAAACTTTGCAGCAAAATTTATCGGGTGGCAATCCACCCCACTAAGCCTGTGGCAACCAAAAAGAGCGCCAGGGCACGTGTATTACTCACGAAATAAATGTCTTTTACGGATTCGGGCAGTTGTTTTTTACCCGTCAACATGGGTGTGACCAAATCTTCACGCTTCACAATGCGGTAATACGCAATAGCCGTCAAGTGGACAACCACCATGCCCACTAAAAAATTGAAGCTAACCTGGTGCAGGTCACTCAAATAATCGCTGGCGTTATCGCCGACCCAGTGAGCCAAAGGGCCTTTGCTGAGAACGGCGTCATTGGCAAACAGACCGCTCATGCTCACGGTTAAGGCGGATGCGATCAATGCCATGGCTGACCAGGTGCCGACAGGATTGTGGCCAGGGGTATGGCTGGGTTCTGTTTTGAACAGGGTGCGGCCATAATTGAATAAGTCTTGTCGGTTGGGTACAGAAAACAGGGCAGTACTGCTGCCCAATTTCCCCCAGAACAAACGGAATAACAGCAGGGCCAGGGTGACATAACCTGCATAAAAATGCCAGCGCATGGCGTCTTCAAATTGAGTGGCGGTTGCCCAGCACACGATGCAGCTCAGGACCAGTGTCCAGTGAAACAAACGGATAGGCAGGTCCCAAATCTTGACAGAAACTGTGGGTATTGTGCGCATTTCTGGTCCTTTCTGTTATTTATTCATGGGTGTTGAGGGGGTAACCTGGTGCAGGATGAACCTGTAGCCCACTTGTTTCCATATTTTGCTTTCTTCTGCCAGTGCGGCAGCGGTCAAGGGGTTTGCGTCCAGCCATGCGTCCGGAAACGACAGGGTACTACTTTGGTCAGAGAACCGGATTTGCAGCTCCGGGAGGTCGATGGGCACGCGATTGCGACACAGTAATACGGCCAATCGCAGCACAAAAACCATCACATGGGTGACGGATCCCAATACCATTGAACGCAATTTGTCTGCCCCACCACGTTGCATGCCGACCAGTGTGGCGAGTTGCATTTGATCTTTTTGGGAAAACCCCGGCATATCCGCATGAGCAAGCACATAGGCGCCATGTTTGTGATAGCCCGCATGTGCAATTGAAAACCCGATCTCATGCAATTTGGCGGACCAATGGAGATAGTGCCAGCATTCTTCGCGCACCTCCTCTGTCAGCGGGATATGCTGGCTCGATAAGGTAAAAAGCATTTCGGCAATGTCGGCCACACGCAAGGCTTGTTTGTCATCGACATGGTAGCGGCGCATGAATTGATTCACTGTAGCCGTGCGCATGTCATGGTGCTGAAATCGTCCCAGCAAATCATAAAGCACCCCTTCACGCAAGGCTCCCTCTGCCACAGTCATGTGGGTGATACCCAATTCGGCAAAGAGGCCAATCATCACAGCCACACCACCAGCAAATACAGGTTTTCTGTCGGCTTTCATGCCAAGAAAATCCAGGCGGTTCTGGTGACCGCAGGCCACCATGGCATCACGCAAAAGCGCCAGTCCCTCAGTGGTAATGTCTTGCTGGGACCAGCCGTTTTGCACCAGCACATCATTGATGACGCGTGCGCTGCCGCTTGACCCCACCACCTCTTGCCATTTTCCCGCATATTCGGCGGTAATCGATTGTGCCTGTGTTCGGGCTGCAATTTCAGCTTGCATGAGATTGTGTTGCGTGATGCGCCCATCCGGAAAAAAACGTTGTGTAAAATTGACGCAACCCAAATGCAAGCTTTCGGTCATGATTGGCGTCATGCCGACACCAATAATGCATTCGGTTGAACCGCCGCCAATGTCAATGACCAGGCGGGGGTGCTTGACAGCAGGCAGGCTGTGCACCACACCCAAATATACCAGGCGGGCTTCTTCGCGTCCGGCAATAATTTCAATTGGATAACCCAGGGTGGCTTCGGCCAGCGCCAGAAATTCTTGTGCATTTCCTGCGATCCGCAATGCGCTGGTACCCACGCAGCGGACGGCAGTCTGGGGCAAACCACGGAGCCGCTCGCTGAAACGGCTCAGGCAGGCCAACGCGCGTGTTTGTGAGGCAGCATCCAAACGCTTGTCCGCGTCCAGACCGGCGGCCAGTCGTACCGGTTCCTTTAAAGCATCCAGTGAGTAAATCTGTTCATCCACGACGCGTGCGATCTGCAGTTTGAAACTGTTTGAGCCCAGATCAACGGCAGCTAATAGTGAGTGTTCATTGCTTGTCGGCATGGTTGAAACGGTATGAGGTGGTCATTAATTTTTTCAATGCAGAGGGAGATAATTGCCCTGTATGCGAAGTCTACCATCCCAGCGCACGCGCTGTCTGATAAAAATTGACATCCACCTCCCTCAAGGTCAGGGTTTTAAACCAGCAAGTCTAAGGATGAAGCGCTTGGGTTATTGCAATGCAAGTGATCGCCGAACCGTAAATGGGATGGTACCCCATTGCACTGGTAAATTATTGCCATTGCACTGGTAGATTGTTGGCAGGCGCGGTGCTGTAAAGCAGCCTGTTTCATGGTATTCTGAACCCGAGTAGTGTAATGTTTAACAATGGTGTCAGCATGGCGGTGAATCATGATAGGCAAACAGTACATAAGCCAATGGCACGATGCTCATAATGAGATGGGAACCCGTACCTTAAATGTGGTCGCGGGGGATATCGGTGGAACGAAAAGTTGGTTGGTCTGGTTCGTACAATCATGGCAGCAACCAAAAAAAATTCTCTTTGAACAACAGTACGACAGCGGGCAATTCACTTCCGCACAGGCACTGTTAACCCGTTTTTTTTCAGATGCGGACCGTGAATCACCGCCAGACAGTCTGTTTTTGGCGTTGCCGGGTCCTGTGGACGCACGTCAAGTGCGTTTGACTAATCTGAATTGGTTGGTGGATGCTGCGGTGTTGAGCCATGAGTTGGGTATCGGCGATGTGCGCTTTGTCAATGATTTTCAGGCGGCGGCCAGAGGTGTTGAAACACTGAATAAATCCGATGTGTATGTGCTGAATGCCGGGATACCCAAATTAGGTGGCACCCGGGTCATTACCGGTGCAGGGACTGGGTTGGGCGTTGCCTGGATGCAGGCAGACAGCGAAGGACGGTATGCGGTCTATGCCAGTGAAGGGGGGCACATGGATTTTGCGCCGGCCAACACTGAGCAATGCCGGATGCTGGCATGGTTTGAGCAGCGTTATGGGCATGTTTCCTGGGAAAGATTACTGTCCGGCGGCGGTTTGTCTGCGCTGTACGAGTACCTTTGTTTGCAGGCAGGCCAGTCCATGCTGTCTGGTGTGGACGCCGCCCAGGTTCATGCGCTTGCCTTGCAAAACGAACCGGTAGCACAAGCGGCCATACAGCTGTTTGCAGACATCTATGCGGCGTGGGCAGGTAATTTGGCCATGTTGTACCAGCCGCGTGGCGGCCTGTATTTGGCGGGAGGGGTCAGTATCCATTTGCAGGACTGGCTGAAGCGGGACCGCTTTATGCTGGTGGCGTCAGAAAAAGGTCGTATGGCTGAATTGGTGTTGCAGATGCCTATCTATTTGATCACTAATTTTCGTCTTGGATTACAGGGAGCAATGTGTTTGATGTAAAAAAATAAGAGGTATTCATTTTTGATGGAGACAACGATATGGCGATTACAGTAGAACAGGAAATGCAGCAAAAAAAATTATACCGTTACTGCACGGAACCTTTGGCTGTGACGGAGTTGATGCGGAAGACGCTCGTGCTGGTGTTGGCAGGTGGCGAAGGTTCACGTCTGAAAAATTTAACCAAGTGGCGGGCAAAACCGGCCGTGCCTTTTGGTGGGAAATACCGCATTATTGATTTTGCTCTGTCGAATTGCGTGAACTCGGGTCTGCGTCGGATTGGTGTGTTAACCCAATATAAATCACACTCGTTAATTCGCCATTTGCAGCGTGCCTGGAGTTTTATGCGCGCGGAAATCGATGAATTTGTCGAAATTCTTCCCGCCCAGCAACGCACAGAAAAAAAAGAATGGTACAAAGGCACCGCTGATGCCTTGTATCAAAATTTGGATATTTTACGGCGGCATGATCCGGAATATGTGATTGTGCTCGGTGGCGATCACATTTATACCATGGATTATTCGGCCATGTTGTTGCACCACATGCAGATGCAGGCCGATTTTACCGTGGGGTGCATTGAAGTGCCCTGTGAGGAAGCCAGCGAGTTCGGCGTGATGTCTATTGATGACCAGATGCGCATCACCCAATTCACTGAAAAACCCAAACACCCGGAAGCCATGCCGGGCAAACCGGATACCGCCCTGGCTTCTATGGGCATCTATGTGTTTTCTACGCAATTTCTGTACAGCATTCTGATTGCCGATGCGGAGATAGCCGGCTCGACACATGATTTTGGCCGGGACATTATTCCCGCATACATTAATAAATCACGCGCCATTGCCTATCCTTTCCGTGATGCCAGCGGTGCACCAGGTTATTGGCGCGATGTGGGGACGGTGTATTCTTACTGGCAGGCCAATATGGAGTTGTGTGGGATAGATCCTCCTTTGAATCTGTACAACACAGACTGGCCGATTTGGACCTACCAACCCCAGTCACCCCCGGCCAAATTCATCTTTGATGATGAGAATCGGCGAGGACAAGCGATTGATTCGCTGGTGTCGGCGGGTTGTATTATTTCCGGGGCGAAACTCAAACGTTCCATGGTGTTTTTCGGTTGCACCTTGCACGAAGGCAGTATCGTCAAAGACAGTGTGATTTTGCCCAAGGTGCGTATCGGTCGCAATTGTCGAATTTCGCGCGCTATTATCGATAAGGCCACCGTCATTCCTGATAACACGGTGATTGGCGAAGATTTGGAAGAAGATACCAAACGTTTTTATGTGACCAAAGAAGGGATCGTGTTGGTGACGCCTGAGATGATGGGGCAAAACCTGTATCGTTAAATGTGGGTTTGGCCGACCGGGAATAATGATGGATAACAAATTAAATGTAACCTTATGCTGGCACATGCACCAACCCTATTACCGGGATGGTTTGGAAGGCGTCTACCGCTTGCCCTGGGTCTATTTGCACGGCATGAAAGATTACAGCGACATGGCTGCCCACCTGGAGCAACATCCGATGATGCGGACAGTGGTGAATTTTACCCCTGTGTTGTTGGAGCAGGTGGATGATTATGCACAGCAAATTGCGCGTTTTATTGACACGGGCGAAGCCACACAGGATCGTTTGTTGAACTTGTTGGCCGGGGTGGAATCCATTCCCAATGATGTGAGCGAACGCCGGCAATTGTTGCGTGATTGTCAACGGTGCCATGCGCCGAAGATGATCCATCCTTACCCGGCCTTCAGCCGCCTGTTGCGTTTGGCTGGGGTGACAGACGCGGCAGGCACCGGTTCTGATGCGCCCCCGTACCTGCTTCGATATTTGAGTGATCAATATTTTCTCGACGTGCTGACCTGGTACCATTTGGCCTGGCTGGGCCACAGCTTGCGCGACATGCCGGAAGTCAAAGCCTTGTTTGACCGGCAGGAGTGTTTTCAAGCCGAACACCGTATGAGTTTGCTCCACATCATGCAAACCTGTCTGGCTGGTTTGATTCCGCGTTATCGGGCTTTGTCCGGGCGTGGGCAAGTTGAGCTGTCCATGACGCCGTACGGCCATCCCATTATTCCTCTCATGCACAGCTTTGACAACATGGATTGCGCCATGCCAGACAGTCCCCATCCCAGTTCAGGCGTTTATCCGGGCGGCGATGAACGTAGCCGTTGGCATATCACCCATGGTATTGAAGTGTTTGAACATTATTTTGGCCATCAACCACAAGGGGTGTGGTTGGCAGAAGGTGGTATCAGTGAGGATGCCATCGCATTGCTGGGCGAACAGGGTATTCGCTGGACGGCTACCGGAGAGGCGGTGTGGCGAAACAGCGCACGGTTGTCTGCCATGGCGGAAAGCGATATTCAAAGCAAACGACTGATGTTCGGCGCCAGTATGAATCCAGCGGCACAAGTGAAACTGTTTTTCCGCGATGATGGTTTGTCGGATTTGATTGGGTTTCGGTACAGCGATTGGCATGCGGATGATGCGGTCGCGGATTTTATGCAGCATTTGAACAACATGGCCGAATTTTTAGGGGATCAGGCACACCAGCATGTGGTCAGCATTGTGCTGGATGGCGAGAATGCCTGGGAATATTACCCAGACAATGGACATTATTTCCTGGATGGTTTGTATGCCGCACTGGAATCTGCACCCAATTTGCGCATGACGACTTTTTCTGAAGCAGCGCAGCGATTACCCTCTACGCCTTTGCCCCGTTTGTGTGCGGGCAGTTGGGTGTATGGTTCGTTTTCCACATGGATAGGTTCGGCAGATAAAAACCGGGGATGGGATTATTTGGTGATGGCCAAGCAGGCGTTTGATGACGTTTTGGCAGCTGGTAAGTTGAACGCCGAACAACAACGCAAGGCAACACAACAGCTGGCCATCTGTGAAGGATCGGATTGGTTCTGGTGGTTTGGCGATTACAATCCGGCCAATAGCGTCAGTGATTTTGAGCAGTTGTATCGCAAACAGTTGCGCGAGCTGTATAGCTTGATTGGCGTCACACCACCAGACCAACTGGATGTCCCGCTTTCGCAAGGTGGCGGACAAGCTGAAAATGCTGGCACGATGATAAGGAATGTGGAATGAATCAACCTCCAGGCTCGCTTCGAGCCGGCGTACTGCTGCATGTCAGCTCTTTGCCTTCTGGACGATTGGACGCGGACAGCTGGCGTTATATTGACTGGATGGTCGAGGCAGGTTTTTCCGTCTGGCAGATGTTGCCTTTGGGGGTTCCGCTTGCCGGCGTGTCGCCGTATCAGTGCGCTTCGGCGTTTGCATTGAACCCGGCTTTATTTCCGGAAAAATTGCCGGAGGTGCTGGTTGATAGCCCCGCGTTCAAGGATTGGTATGCCGGGCAGCATGCCTGGGTGGAAGATTATGCGTTGTTTATGGCCATCAAACACGAATATGAGGGCGCTGCATGGGTGAATTGGCCAACACCTTTACGCTTGCGGGAGGCCAATGCTTTAATGCAATTTAAATTGACGCATGAAGCGGCCCTCAATGCAATCATTCACCAGCAATACCAGTTGTTTATGTATTGGCAGAGCCTGCGCACCTACGCGTTTGAACGGGGAGTAGACTTATTTGGTGATATGCCCCTGTTTGTGGCGCATGACAGCGCAGATGTGTGGGCGCATCCCAAGTGTTTTCTGCTTGATGAGGCGGGGCAGCCGACTTTTGTGGCGGGTGTGCCCCCCGATTATTTTTCATCTACCGGCCAGCGTTGGGGCAATCCCCAATACAACTGGGTGCATTTGGGGAGCAATGGTTTTGCCTGGTGGCAGGATCGTTTGCATTACCACTTTGAGTGTTTCGATCTGGTGCGCCTGGATCATTTTCGCGGTCTGGCGGCATCATGGATGATCCCGGCGGCGAGTGAAACGGCGATGGACGGGTATTGGCAGAATGTGCCGGGGGCTGTTTTGCTGCAATACATTCAGGAACGCATGGGGACTTTGCCTTTGGTTGCGGAGGATTTGGGCGTGATTACCCCAGATGTGGAGGCGCTGCGCCACCAGTTTGGTCTGCCCGGCATGAGTGTATTGCAGTTTTCTTTTGACGATTTTGCAGACAATCCCCATAAACCGCAGAATGTGACTGAAGATCGGGTGTATTACACCGGTACGCATGACAATGACACCACGCTGGGCTGGTTTGATTCACTTGAACCAAGGGTGCAAGACCGCGTATTGAGCGCATTGGAGATTACACAGCGCTCGCAAGTCGTAGATAAAATGATTGCCGTGATATTGGGCAGCCATGCCCGATTGGCGATCATTCCCATGCAAGATTTGCTGAAGCTGGACAGCGCTGCACGCATGAACATGCCGGGTACGGTAGATCATAATTGGCAATGGCGTTTTGATTGGGCACAGATTCCTTCCAATCTGGCTACTGAATTGCATCATCAAATTGAACAGACAGGGCGGCGTAATCATGCTTGAAACCATCGATAAATTGAAACATGGGCGTTTGCATGACCCTTTTTCTGTACTGGGTTGGCATGCGCTCGCTACGGGGGGATGGGTATTCCGTGTCTGGATGCCAGGGGTAAAAACAGTCAGGTGGACAGATGGCCAAGTATTTTCCCGTCATAGGGAAGGCGACTTGTTTGAATCGGTTTGTGTACAGAAAACTTCGTCGCATCCCGGTTTGCAATGGCAAGATGGCGGTCTGGATATTTGGCACACGGTCATCAGCCCTTATACCTTTGCCCCGCAAATTGGCGAGGTGGATTTATATTTGTTTGGCGAAGGGCGCCATCAGCATGTGTGGAAAATATTGGGTAGCCGTGAACATGAGATTGATGCAATCAAAGGTGTGCAGTTTGCAGTCTGGGCGCCAGGGGCTCAACGCGTCAGCGTGGTGGGGGATTTTAATTTCTGGCATGGACTTGCGCACCCCATGCGGGTGCGTGGGCAGAGTGGGGTATGGGAGCTGTTTGTGCCCGGCTTGTGTGCCGGACAGGCGTACAAATTTGAAATTATTGGCCCCCACGGGCAATTGGCGGTCAAGGCAGACCCCTATGCGCAGCAGAGTTTTTTACGTCCTCAAACCACCTCGTGCATTCCTTCGCTATCACGTCATGTCTGGCAGGATGCAGCCTGGATCACGGCGCGCGCTCATTTTGACTGGCAACACAAAGCCATCAGTATTTACGAGTTGCATCTGGGGTCATGGCGTCGTCATGGGGATGGCAGTTTTTATGATTGGACTGAGCTCACCCATACGTTGATTCCTTATGTGAAGGGTTTGGCTTATACCCACATTGAATTATTGCCGATCTCCGAACACCCTCTGGATGCGTCCTGGGGTTATCAGGTGTCGGGGTATTATGCGCCGACAGCGCGTTACGGCAGTCCGGACGGTTTGCGTGCATTCATTGATGCCTGTCACGCGGCGAATTTGGGCGTGCTTCTGGATTGGGTGCCGGCCCATTTTCCGCGCGATGACTTTGCTTTGGCACGTTTTGTGGGCGAAACCGTGTATGAACATGCCGATCCACGTCGGGGAGAACACAAAGATTGGGGTACGTTGATCTTTGATTATGGGCGGAATGAGGTGCGTAATTTTCTGATTGCCAATGCTGTGTACTGGATGCAGGAATTCCACTTTGACGGATTGCGCGTGGATGCAGTGGCCGCGATGATTTATCTGGATTATTCACGTAAGGCGGGTGAATGGACGCCCAATCAGTACGGCGGACGGGAAAACCTTGAAGCCATTGCCTTTTTGCGTGAATTGAACACAGTGGTGCATGGCCTGTTTCCCGGTGTGATGACCATTGCTGAGGAGTCCACGGCATGGCCTATGGTGTCGCGACCGGTAGAATTAGGTGGCCTGGGTTTTACCATGAAATGGAACATGGGCTGGATGAATGACAATCTGGCCTATATTGCACAAAACCCGGTACACAGAAAGTACTATCATAATCAACTGACTTTTAGCCAAATTTATACTTACACGGAGAATTTTGTATTGCCGCTGTCGCATGATGAAGTCGTGCATATGAAAGGCAGCTTGATTGATCGTATGCCCGGGGACTACGGGCAAAAATTTGCCAATTTGCGCCTGTTTTTTGCCTGGCAGTATGCGCATCCCGGTAAAAAACTCTTGTTCATGGGGGGGGAATTTGCGCAGTGGAACGAATGGAATGAGCGCGGTGAGCTGGATTGGTCACTGTGCGACTTTCCTGTTCACGCGGGCATGTTGCAATTGGTGCGCGATTTGAATCGCTTGTACGCGGGGCAAACGGCTTTGCATCAGCATGATTTTGATGCGCAGGGTTTTCGGTGGATTGATTGTCATGACAGTGATCAATCCGTGCTCAGCCTGATTCGTCAGGGAGAAAATGAAGAAATCGTGGTGGTGTTGAACTTCACCCCTGTATTGCGTGAGGGGTACCGCATTGGCGTGTCGCGTGCAGGTATTTATATGGAACTGTTGAATACGGATTCCGAATTTTACGGTGGCAGTAATGCCGGTAACGCGGGGCAATTACACACTGAGGCCATGCCATGGATGGGCTTTGAGCAATCGTTGGTGTTGAGATTACCTCCTCTGGCCGGGATTTATTTGAAACGGAGTGAGGCATGATCATGAGCGAGCATGCTGACATGAAGGTGCTGTTTGCCATCAGTGAAGTTTATCCCTTAATTAAAACCGGTGGTTTGGCTGATGTGGGATACAGTTTGCCGCATGCAATGCACCAAAATGGTGTGGATGTGCGTTTGGTGTTACCCGCTTACCGTGCAGTGCTGGCACAGTTGTCAACCATACGTATTTTGGGTTGGCTGGCATTGCAAGGGGAAGACAGGGTACATCAAGTGAGGATCATTGAGGTACATCCTGACGGTTTTGCTTTCCCCGTTTGGCTGGTCGACTGCCCTGAGTTGTATGACAGACCCGGTAATCCTTATGCGTCAGACGATGATCAGGATTGGCCGGACAACGCAGAACGTTTTGCCGTGCTGGCACATGCCGTGGTGGCCATGGCGCAAGACGTGCTGGGCATCGGTTGGCGCCCTGATGTGGTGCATGCCAATGATTGGCAGACTGGTTTGGTGCCTGCTTTATTGGCGGACATCCCGAAACATCCCAAGCTGGTATTCACCATCCATAACCTGTCCTACGGCGGAAATTTCAGTTTGACCGCATTTCAGCGACTGGGATTGCCGCATCGTTGGTGGACCGTCGAAGGGGTAGAGTTTTACGGCGGGTTTTCCATGCTGAAAGCAGGTATCATTTACGCTGATGAAGTCACCACGGTCAGCCCAACTTACGCACGCGAGATTTGTACGGCTGAATTCGGGTGTGGCCTGGAAGGGGTGTTGCAAGCGTCGCGCCATAAGCTGCACGGCATTTTGAACGGGATTGATGAGACGGTGTGGGATCCTCAAACCGATCCCTATCTGTCGGCGCATTATTCGGCAGAACGCAGACATCCCGGTAAAGTGCTCAACAAGCAAGCCTTGTTGCATCATTTCAATATGGATCATTCCGAGGGCGTGTTGCATGTGCCTTTGCTGGGTTTGGTGGGGCGGTTGGTGGCGCAGAAAGGCATTGATTTGGTGTTGTCCGTCCTGCCGCATTGTCTGGAGCAGCTCAATGCACGATTTGTGGTGGTGGGCAGTGGGCAAGCAGAATACGAGGATGAACTGCTTGAATTGGCGCGTCGCTATCCCCAGCGTTTGGGGGTGTTTATCGGTTACGATGAACAGTTGGCCCATTTGCTGGAGGCGGGACTGGATATCTTTCTCATGCCTTCGCGATTTGAGCCCTGCGGACTGAATCAGATGTACAGCCTGCGCTATGGCACGCCGCCTGTGGTCTATCGTACAGGGGGCTTGGCAGACACCGTGTTTGATGCGACGGACGGTAACGTGTCCGATGGGATTGCAAACGGGTTTGTGTTCGATGAGTTAACCCCTCAAGGCATGATTACTGCGATTGAGCGTGCAGTGGTGCTCTACACGCAACCCAGGAAATGGCAGGCATTGCAGCGCACCGGCATGAAACAATGTTTGGGATGGCGTCATAGCGCGATGACCTATCTGGCGCTGTATCGTGGACAAGCGGGCGCCCTAAAAACGGCAGTTGACCACTAATTTGTAAAGATAATGGTATTCAACGAAAGCATGTTTTTACTGTTTTATCTTTCACCTGACAGGTGCGTATGTGACGAGTTCAACTGCCGTTTCCAGAGTAAAGCAACATAAACGAGCCCCAATTATTGAGTCATCAAGAAAGATAAACACCATGCAAAATGGAAAACGTGAGCCTTTTAATTATCAACCCGTCGACCTGGCACCCCTGGGTTGTGATGCGGCGGCAATAGGCAGCGATTTTAAACGTTACTTGTCTTATCGGTTAGGTCGCTCCAGGGGTTGCGCACCGATTTATATTTATGAGGCGCTGGCGAGTGTCGTGCGTGATCGGCTGACAAGCGATTGGCGCCACACCTGGGCTTTGCATTGGCATCCTGGCGTGCGGCGCGTCCAATATATGTCGCTGGAATTCCTGATTGGGCGCGCACTGGGTAATCATTTGCTCAATATGGGTATCGAAGGCGAGACCGCACAGGCGATGCTGAATTTCAGTTACAAACTGGAAGAAGTTGTTCAGGATGAAGTGGACGCGGGTCTGGGTAATGGCGGCCTGGGTCGTTTGGCGGCCTGTTTCATGGACAGTTGTGCGACCCTGGCACTGCCTGTGATGGGTTATGGTTTGCGCTATGAGTATGGCATGTTTCGACAGTTTATCGAAGATGGGTTTCAAAAAGAAGCGGCAGATTTGTGGCTGAAGAACGGTAACCCCTGGGAAGTCGAGCGAATTGAATACAGTCAGGTGGTTCAATTTGGCGGGTACACCGAGCAATATCGGGATGAACATGGACAAAAGCGCACCCGTTGGGTGAGCAGTAATGACGTGGTGGCCATCCCTTTTGATATGCCGATATCGGGTTATCGCAACCACATCGTCAACACGTTGCGGCTGTGGAAAGCAACGGCATCCGATGAATTCAACCTTGAAGAATTCAACGCGGGCAGCTATACCGATGCAGTGCAGGCTAAAAACGAAGCGGAAGACATCACCATGGTGCTCTATCCTAACGATAGCAGTGAAAATGGCAAGGAATTGCGTCTGCGCCAACAGTATTTCCTGGTTTCGGCCAGTTTGAAAGACTCATTGCGTATTTCAGCACGGCACAGCGATTTTAATCTGGAACAGTTTTCCCATGAAAATTTGTTTCAAATGAACGACACCCATCCAGCCATCGCGGTGGCTGAACTGATGCGCCTTTTGGTGGATGAGTACCATGTGCTTTGGGACGATGCCTGGGATGTGACTATCCGTTGTATGGCCTATACCAATCATACTTTATTGCCTGAGGCGCTGGAAAAGTGGTCGGTCAGTCTGTTTGAACGTTTGTTGCCGCGTCTGCTGGAAATTATCTACGAAATTAATTCGCACTTTTTGAATAAAGTGTTGATGAAATGGCCGGGCGATATGGAACGTGTGAAACGCATGTCCATTATTGAAGAAGGGCCTGAGCGCTATGTGCGCATGGCTTCGCTGGCGATCGTGGGGAGTTGTTCAGTGAATGGTGTGGCGGCCTTGCATTCGCGTTTATTGCGTGAAGGTCTGTTCCATGACTTTTATCAATTGTGGCCGGAAAAATTTAACAACAAGACCAATGGGGTCACGCCCAGGCGTTGGGTGGCCCATGCTAATCCAGCGATGTCAGCACTGATCTCCGAACATATTGGCGATGGCTGGGTGGCGGATTTGAGCCAGATTAGCCAACTCAAACCATTTGCCGACGGGCAGCACACCCAGTTTCATGCACGTTGGCGCGCCGTCAAGCTGGCGAATAAACAGCGCCTGGCTGCGTTGGTCAAAATGGAATGTCATGTGGATTTTGATCCGGAAGCCTTGTTCGATGTGCAGGTCAAGCGTTTACATGAATACAAACGCCAATTGCTCAATGTTCTTCATGTTGTGGCCTTGTATTTGCGTATCAAACGCGGCCATCTGGATCACCACGTGAATCGTTGCGTGCTGATTGGCGGTAAGGCCGCACCCGGTTATTACATGGCGAAACGGATTATAAAATTCATCAATAATGTAGCGGGTGTGGTGAACAATGACCCTGATATCGGCGGTCGGTTAAAAGTGGCCTTTTTGCCCAATTACCGAGTTTCCAGTATGGAAATTATTGCACCCGCGACAGATTTGTCGGAACAAATTTCGACAGCAGGGAAAGAGGCTTCGGGTACTGGCAACATGAAATTTATGATGAATGGCGCTATCACGATTGGTACTTATGACGGTGCCAACATTGAGATTTTTGAAGCCGTGGGGCGTGATAACTTCTTCCTGTTTGGCTTGCATGCAGAACAAGTGGATGCGCTGCGTTGTGAATACCGGCCTGGCGAGTATGTGGAGCAGGATGCTGAGTTGCGTGATGTGCTGGATTTAATTCGCAACGGACATTTTAGTTTGAATGAACCGGGGATCTTTGAACCCGTGTTGGACGCCGTATTGAGTCCCCATGATCCATGGATGGTGCTGGCGGATTTCCGCAGCTATGTTGATGCGCAGCAGCAGGTGGCGCAAGCTTGGGCGGATCAGGAACGATGGACGGAAATGAGTATCCTCAATACAGCATGCAGCGGGTTTTTCTCCAGTGATCGCACCATACAGGAATATAACCGTGACATATGGAAATTGACGCCGGTGGCATGATCAACCAACCCGGTTGGCCGGTTTTTGTTAAATATCCAGCTGTCGTATCACGATGCTGTCAAAATAGCGATCGATATCCGTGGGGAAGAAAAGTTCGGTGCCTGGCTGAGTCACCGTTCCGGTGGCACAAGCCACCCCCAGTCTTAACGCTTCCTGAGGCGTCGCCCCCCGCGCAAAAGCCGCCACCAGTGCAGCAGCCATGGAATCTCCCGCGCCAACACTGGAACGAATGGGCACTGTGGGCGCGGACGCATAACAGGTGTTGTCCGGGCCTGTCAATAATGCGCCTTCTGCGCCGAGCGAAACACAAATATATTCAACACCTCGCCGTTGTAACGCGCGGGCTTCGGTGGACACCATTTCAATGTGCTCAAGTGGTCGTCCGAGGAGTGTCTCAAATTCATAACGATTGGGTTTAATCAGGAAGGGTTGGGCATCGATGGCATGACGCAAGGCTTCGCCATGGGTATCGACCACGGCCCGCCCACCCCCTTCGGTGATACGTCGAGCCAGATCGGCATAAAGTGTTAGCGGTAAATTTTGTTGCAGCGAACCCGTCAGTACACCAAAGCCCTTCACGCTATGATCAATAAACCGTTCCAGCAGTGTATTGAGTTGCAAGGAGGGAATTTCCGGTCCGATGCCGCTGATCTCATACTGTGCTGGCGGCGATTGCTCAATGAAGGTGCCGTTGATGCGGGTTTCGCCGATCACTTCTTCGTAGTGCACACCATCCAGTTCTTTGGCCAGCAAACGTTTCAAAAACAGTCCGATTTCGCCAGCAACCATGCAATGGTTTTGCGCCGCCGTTTCCAGTCGCTTCAGCGCTCTCCCCACGTTGATGCCATTTCCGCCGGGATCGAAACGGGTGGCTGTCGCATGAACTTTCTGATCTTTTAGCAGATTTGGAATTTCATAGGTCATATCAACCGATGGATTAAGAGAAAGGGTTCCGATGGGCTGTGACGCCTTCTTGAGCAATTGAATGGTCAATCCGATGACTCCATCGAGGGTAAGTATTTACCCCGCTGCGCAGCACCATTCAACCTCGCCCGCTTCAGCAGAGCCTGCTGTGCGAGGGCCACATTTTCCGGTTTTCCACTCCAGGCTTGTAATACAGGTTGTTGCAAGGCGCGACCATAAGAAAAAGAGAGTTGCCATGGCACATGCGGAAAATTGGTATTCATGGCGTTGAGGTTGGCCGTCGCATCCTCAGGGCTCAAGCCACCAGAGAGAAAGTTGATGCCTGGCACTGCGGCGGGTACGGTACGCTTGAGCACCCGTAAAGTGACTGCGGCAATTTCTTCTGCCCTGACCTTCACAGTATGCGCACTTCCGGGCAACACCATATTTGGCTTTAAAATCATGTGCTCCAGCACCACATGATGGCGGTGCAGCGCATAAAAAATTTCTTTCTGTACGGTTTCAGTGATCTCGGCACAACGGGCCAGACTGTGGTCACCGTCCATCAATACTTCCGGCTCGACAATGGGTACAATGCCGTGCGCTTGACAGATCGCAGCATAGCGCGCCAGCATTTCGGCGCTGGCAGAAATGCCATGAGCTGTGGGGCTGTGTTTGCTGATTGCATACACCTCACGCCACTTGGCGAAACGTGTGCCCCTCGTTTTATATTGCTGCAAGCGCTCCGCCAACCCATCCAGGCCATAGGTAATGAAATCACCCGGCGATAGCGCCAGCGGTCCCTTGCCCCGGTCCACTTTGATACCCGGGACGATGCCGCGCCGCGCCAGAGCTTCGGACAGTGGCGTACCTTCATCGGTGGTTTGTGCGAGGGTCTCCTCGAATTCGATTACACCGCTGATGTAGTCTTCAATGCCGGGGGCGGTAAACAGCAGGGTCCGGTAGGCGCGACGGTTTTCCCCGGTTGATTCAGTATGGATTGGCGCAAAACGCCTGGCGATAGTGGGCAGGCTCTCATCTGCAGCGAGAATACCTTTGCCCGGTTGCACCATCTGCACAATGGTGGACTGAAGTTCGTCTGCAATAGTCATCGTTCATCTCCTGTGATGGGTTGGGGAAACGCTCATAGATTGTCGTCACAACCGCAATCTCATTGTTTTGAATCGGACGCTTATTTCATCAGCTTTTCAAAAAAAACCTGAATTTGACGTGTGCTTATTTGTTCTTTTGGTTCAAGATGGTGAATGTTGTCGTCGGCAATGTCGTCAATATACAATAGCGCCACGCACAACAGCTTGTAATTGATACCATTTACCACCTCTTTTGCAACGGCAAACATTTGTCGTAAGCTCATTTCATGTGCTAAAAAATAAAGGTCGTAATAATCCCGGTATTTGGCGCGCACAAAAAGCACATTCACTTTCATCGCGGCAATGGCATTGAGGCTGGCAAGGTTAAAGGTTTCTATGACTTCTGGACGCAGAAAGTGCCATGCGGCATCAAAAAATGTTATTTTGACGCCATTGATGAGTAAGTCGATTTGCGTATCGCTTTCATTGAGTATTTCTTTGTGCTCAAATTGCTTGATTACGAGATGAATTTCATTTTTATTGAATTTTCCCTGTTCGTACGTGAAAAAATCTAAATCCTCACTTTTGCGATGGCATAAATGCAATGCCAGCGCCGATCCGCCGACGAAAGTATAATGTCGCAAAAAAGGGGCGGTTTCAATCAGGTTTTCAAGCAGCGTGCGCGTCTCAGGAAGCAAGCAGTCGAAGTTTCTTTTCGCGGTCACTTGCGCCCCCCTGAAAATAATCCGCCTCAACATCCATTCCAAAAAACACCCTCGCCAAGAAAAGATTTAATTTCTTGAATCGAAGATCATTTTTAAGTTCTGAAACCCATTCTTTATAAAGTTTTCGTGAGCCATACAGCTTGAAGGCTTCAACAATATCATCAAAATCGGCATACTTGAACAAGTGTTCAATGAAAATTTTATCACCGACATCGTTCAATGTGACAAGCTTGTCATAGCTCCAAAATAGGCCTTTGTTTTTTAATTTTTCAAACAGAGCTGTTTTTTCTTTTTCTATCTGAATGATTCTGGATATGGTCGCATGCGTCAATGACAAATAGGCAGCGATTTCCGCCCGCCGGTAACCCGCGTGGGCAGCAATCATAATCGCCTGATTACGCGAATTTTGCAAAAAATGATCCGCCAACGGCATTGCTTTGCGTCCAGAGACGGCGCCATTTTGTTTGTTAACTGTGATCGGTTTTACTTTACCGGGCATCGTATTTCTATTCCTGGATGTTGTGGAGCGCGCATACTTATGCGCCGAGTTTACGCGTACACAGGCCAATCCTCAATACGGGTATGCGATGATGCTGGGCGCAGTGGTGCTTCCATCCCAACCTGTTCAAAAAATTAATCATTTGTCAGCAACCCGCGCATGAGTGCAGCAATCATCGCTTCTTCATCAGCAGGAATGACCCATATGGGTTTGGAGTCGGGTGTTGAAATACGTGTTCCCAGTGGTTGAACTGGTGCAAGGGCTTGATTTGCCGTGGCATCAAGGTGCAACTGCAGAAAACCCAATCCTGCACAGATCATCTCACGGACACGGGTGGCGTGTTCGCCTATCCCACCGGTGAATACCAGTGCATCAATGCCGCCTGTTTTGGCGGCCAGCGCCCCAATGGCGCCGCGCACCTGACGACAAAAATAATCCACCGCGAATTGCGCCGGGTCAGTCGTGCTTTGGAGCAAGTCGTGCATATCGTCACTTTCATTGTCGGATAAGGCCAGCAAGCCCATTTCGTGGTACACCAGATGGGTAAGTTCAGGCCCGGAAACCAAACCGGCCAAGGCCAGCATAACGCCGGGATCGAGATCGCCGGGGCGCGTGCCCATGGGAATGCCGCCTGCCGGGGTATAACCCATGGTGGTGTCCACGGAATGTAAATTTTCCAGTTGGCACAGGCTGGCACCATTGCCCAAGTGTGCGATGATGATTTTCCCCTGTGCGGCATCGCCCAATAACGCAGGTAACCGCTGAGAAATGTACTGGTAATTGATACCATGAAATCCGTAACGACGCAGGCCAAAGTGACTGGGCAATGGCAAGCGCCACGCCAACTCCGGCATGCTGGTGTGAAATGCGGTATCAAAACAGGCCACTTGCGGTACCTTAAAGTGTTCGCGAGACAAATCCACCCCCAATAAATTGCCGGGCAGGTGCAAAGGGGCAAGGGGAATGAGATCATTTAAACGCGCACGCTCGGCATCATCAATCAAACGTGCAGAGTCGGTCGTTGACCCGCCATGCACCACGCGATGTCCCACCGCGTTGGGTCGCTTGTCGCCCAAATCGTTCATCAGTGCTGCAAACGCTTCGCGGTGGTCATGTGGAAAGCCATGCCCAATGTGTTCATAACGAAAGTTTTGTCGCTGTCCATCGGGCAGAAACAGGCTGGCCTTGAGCGAGGATGAACCGCTGTTCAGTACCAGCATAGATTCGTTTAACGGCTTATTAAGCAAGATCATTCCATCCGGTTGACAGTGGCAGGATTCAGGGCATGCCGATATAGCTATGCTAGCATGATGCGCTGGCTTACAATGACCTTGTTGCGGATAATTTTACCAACGGATGAGTGGTGTGGATCCAACACCGCCTGACAGGAGCGCCGTGTCATGAGTAAATTAACTGAAATATATTCATTTGGTTGTGTAAAGTGATGTGGGCGCCCATTTCCAGTCTCGATGAGGTGCTGCGCGAGGCGCGCGACTTGGGGAGTGCGGTGACGGCGGCGGTGGTGGCGACGGATTCGCATGTGCTGGACGTGGCGCTGTTGGCCGCACGACAAGGTTTGATTGCACCCATATTGATTGGACGGCTCGATGAGGTGAAGTCTGCCTGTGCCATACATGCGTGTCAGTACCCTGTTTTGGCAGCGCAAACCGCTGAACAGGCGGCAATGCTGGGTGTGCAGGAAGTCAAGCAGGGGCGCGCCCACATGCTGATTAAGGGGCATATCCATACGTCTGAATTTTTGCATCCGATTCTGGCGGAATTGCGTCATGCAGACCGTTTGTCGCATGTGTTTGTGGGACAGATTTCTGGTCACACCAAATTACTGTATATCACCGATGCCGCAATTAACATTGCCCCGGACCTGGTCACCAAAGTCGGGATTGTCAACAATGCGGTGAAATTGGCGTGGGCAATGGGAATTGAGCGTCCCAAAGTAGCTGCCATCTCAGCCATAGAAACCATCAACACCGCGATCCCCTCTACACTGGATGCCGCCTGCCTGGCAAAAATGGCTGAGCGGGGACAAATTAAGCATGCCATACTGGACGGCCCATTGGCTCTGGATGATGCCGTTTCAGCTGAGGCTTCGCGAATCAAGGGGATTAACAGTTCGGTGGCCGGTGATGTCGATATTTTGCTCATGCCAGATTTGGTCAGCGGCAATGCGCTGTATAAAGCCATGACCTATTTTGCCGGTGCGCGCTTTGCCGGCATCGTGTTGGGTGCCAGCGTGCCGGTGGTATTGGCTTCTCGCGCAGACACGATGGAAACCCATCTTGCATCTATTGCGCTGGCGCGCGTTGCGCATGAGCGTATGCACCAATCATCGGGAAAGGATTTTAGATGAGTTCAAAGACTTATATTCGCTGGTTTAAAGAGCTTGGTATTGACGATGTGCCATTGGTCGGCGGTAAAAATGCTTCGCTGGGAGAGATGTACCAAAACCTGACGGCGGAAGGGGTACGGGTTCCGAATGGGTTCGCGGTCACGGCAGAGGCCTACAATGAGGTGCTGAAACACAATAAGGCTTGGCCGTTATTGCACGCAGCACTGGACGGGCTTGACCCCAATAACATGAAGGCTTTGCAAACCGGCGGCGCAAAAGCAAGGAAGATCGTATTGGCTTGCGAACTGCCGGAGGATTTAAAGGCAGAGATTTTACAGGCCTATTCCCAACTCAAACAGGAATATGGCGAAACCATTTCATTGGCGGTGCGCTCTTCCGCCACGGCTGAGGATTCTCCTGAAGCCTCTTTTGCCGGACAAAACGATACCTATTTGAACATCAGCAGTGCAGAGGCGCTGTTGAGCGCTTACAAACGCTGCCTGGCATCTAATTTCACCGACCGCTCTATCCATTACAAATATGATAATAAGTTTGATTATTATAAGGTTTATCTCTCGGTTGTGGTCATGAAAATGGTGCGTAGCGATATTGGTGCCAGTGGAGTGATGTTTTCGCTGGATACGGAAACGGGTTTCAGGGATGTTGTTTTTATCAACGCAGCCTTGGGGTTGGGTGAAAATGTGGTTCAGGGCACCATTGATCCGGACAGCTTCTATGTGCACAAACCCAGTTTCAACAAGGGTTACCGTGCGGTGTTGAAACGCAGTCTGGGCAATAAAGAAAAAAAGATGATTTTTACCGATACGCTCAGTACGGGCAATATTGCGGTGGAATACACCAAAAATATTGACACCAGCAGCGAAGAAAGAAATCGCTTTTGCATCACTGATGCCGAGGTGATGGTGCTGGCTGACTATGCCATCAAGGTTGAAAATCACTATTCAAAAAAAGCTGGTTTTTATAAACCCATGGACATGGAGTGGGCCAAAGACGGCGTGGACGGACAGCTTTATATGGTACAGGCGCGACCTGAGACCGTCGCTTCGCAAAAGAAAGGCAGCATCCTTGAGATTTATCAGCTCAAGGAAAAATCCAGGTTGCTGCTCCTGGGCAATGCGGTCGGAACCAAGATTGGCACTGGAAAAGTGCACGTGATTCATGATGCAAAAAACCTCGGCGATTTTAAAGCAGGGGAAGTGTTGGTGGCCGATACCACAACGCCAGACTGGGAACCGGTCATGAAAATAGCCGCTGCGATTGTCACAAATCGGGGAGGGCGTACGTGTCATGCCGCCATCGTTTCACGTGAACTGGGTATTCCCGCACTGGTGGGGGCTGACAACGCGACGGAAATACTCAAAAATGGTCAGGCGGTGACCATCAGTTGCGCCGAAGGCGAGACGGGGAATGTCTATGAAGGTATTCTGAATTTTGATATTCAGCACACGGATCTGAGCCAGTTGGGGCGACCCAAAACGGCCATCATGATGAACCTGGGCAATCCGGATCAGGCATTCAGCCTCGCAGCGCTGCCGGTGGATGGCATTGGACTGGCGCGTATGGAATTCATTATCAGTGAATACATCAAGGTGCATCCCATGGCACTGAAACAGCCTGAAAAACTGGATGATGCTACCCGCGAGAAGATTGCCGCCCTCAGTATCGCTTATGATAATCCGATAGATTTCTTTGTTAAAACACTTGCTGAAGGGGTTGCCACGATTGCCGCAGCGGTTTATCCCAAACCCTGTGTCGTGCGCATGAGCGATTTCAAAACCAATGAATACGCTACATTGTTGGGTGGTACATTTTTTGAACCAGTAGAAGGCAATCCGATGCTCGGTTTTCGCGGCGCCTCGCGTTACACCCATCCCGCCTATGCGGAAGGCTTTGCATTGGAATGTGCGGCGATGAAGCGGGTCCGCGATGAGATGGGCCTGACAAACGTGATATTGATGATTCCGTTTTGCCGCCGTGTGCAGGAAGGTGAAAAAGTGTTGGCCGCCATGGCTGGACAGGGGCTTACGCGCGGTGAAAATGGCCTGGAGATCTATGTCATGTGCGAGATCCCGAATAATGTCATTCAGATTGACGCTTTTGCCAAGCTGTTCGACGGGTTCTCGATAGGTTCCAATGACCTGACCCAGCTCACCCTGGGCGTAGACCGCGACTCGGAAATTGTGGCCTTCGATTTTGATGAGCGCGACCCGGGTGTGAAAGAAATGATTCGTCTGGCGGTAGAAGGCGCAAAGCGTAATGGCCGCCATTCCGGTATCTGTGGACAGGCACCTTCTGACTATCCGGAGATGGCTGAATATCTGGTCGAAATCGGGATTGACACCATGAGCCTTAATCCGGACACCGTGCTCAGTACCATCCGGCATGTGCTGGAGGTTGAAAAGCGTTTGTCGAAAAAGTAAAAAACGTAAAGCGATTGTTGAATAAACCGATTATTGAATAAAAAGACATTTTTAATACAAATTAACCCCATCCGAATTTGGAATCCAGGAGAAAATAATGAATATGTTGCCTGTCAATGAAAAAATGCTGGGGAAATTTGGTCCTTACACGCTGGTGACGGGTATCTTGCTGGTTATTCTGGGGACGGTTGGCATCATATTCCCGATCATCATGTCCTGGGTAACCACGGTTTTTGTCGGCTGGTTATTGTTCATCGGCGGGATTTTCTGGGGTGTTCACACTTACAATTACAGCCCAAAGAATGTGATTGACTGGCTCAAACCTGCCTTGTTGCTGATTACGGGGAGTCTGGTGCTGTTCTATCCTGCCCCCGGCGTGGCCGTAGTGGGTTTGTTGCTGGCTTTCTATCTGTTGCTGGATGCCTTGGGCAGTTTTGCCCTGGCTCAGTCGATTCACCCAGCCAGAGGTTGGGGGTGGATGGTTTTTAATGGCGTGATTTCGGCACTGTTGGCCATCTTGTTTCTGGTTGGATGGCCAACCACTTCCCTGTGGCTGGTGGGTCTGTATGTAGGCATTAGTCTGGTGTTCGATGGCTGGGCGCTGATCACTATTGGCTGGTTGTCGCGTTGACATCAGGTCATCCAGGTCGTCTGCCGACGCTGGCACGAGGGATTTGTGATCAGGCTGTGGTAGCGGGTGAAGGTGTTTATGGCACAGCGGCCCGTAACTTGCGGGCTGAATTGTGATCGCCGGTTCGCAATGGCATTCCTGGAGCATGTCCAAAGAAAGGGTTTTTTCTCCGGGCATCATCGTCTGACTCAATTTGATGTTGTGCGATGTCTGTGCACACGGGATAAAATCCTGTATATTCCAAATTGATGGTGTGCCAGTCAGACAACTATTCAGCCGCCTGTTTCGGGGGAGCTTGCTCCTTCGGGGTGGGCAGATTCTGTTGAAGAAATTGCTTTGGCAGATGGGGAAGTCGGACAGACTTCTCTGGAAAGAGCTGACGCCAAGGCGGCTCCGCCGCCCCGCCGCGTTGTGCTCCATCAGCTGCTGTACCCTTTGGTGTCTTGCGCGAATCATGGCACCGATGGCCCTCTGGGCCCAAAGGAGAGGTGAATGGAAACCTGGTCGGCACACCACCTTTTGAAACAGACTGAAGCAACGCCAGGTGCTGAAAAGGCACGGCTGTTGCGGCAATACGCGCAGAAGTTGATGCACGCGAATTTGCCCGTGATTTTTTCACTTCGGCATCTTTCCAGGATCGCCGGCATTGACTATCCTGTTCTCCGTGCCACAGTGGAGCGTCGACGCGAATCAGAAAATTACCATATATTTACGATTAAAAAACGTTCGGGTGGCCAACGGTTTATTCATGCCGTTTCAGAGCAACTGTTTGCCACACAGCAATTTATCAATGCCGGGATATTGCAGAAGCTCGAACCTCACTCAGCTTCGTTCGCATTTCATCCGCAGGGCGGCATCCAGAAATGCGCGGCCATGCACTGCGGCGCACGCTGGATGTTTCAGTATGACCTGCAAAATTTCTTTTATGACATCAATGAAGTAGACGTCTTCCGCATTTTTCGGGATATCGGTTATCGTCCGTTGCTGGCGTTTGAGTTGGCGCGCATCTGTACCACCACACGATTGCCTGAACACTTCAAGGAGCTTCTGCAGCCGGCAGGCAAAGATTTTCGTAAGGCTTACGCCTTTTATGTCGATCACACCGGCTTAACGGGCGTGCTCCCTCAAGGTGCGCCGACCAGTCCCATGCTCAGCAATCTTGCGGCAAGAGCGCTGGATGAGAAGTTGACCGAATATGCCGGTCAACACGGCTTTGTCTACACGCGTTACGCAGACGACATCACCTTGTCGGCAGGATGTTTGCCCGAAGCCGTCTCTGCAGGACAGATCAATCGCGCCGTGATTGGCATCATCAGACGTTGCAAGTTTGTTGAGAACGGGAAAAAGACACGGCTTGCCGGTCCAGGGGCAAAAAAAATAGTGCTGGGCCTTCTCGTGGACGGTGAACATCCCAGAATTTCAAAAGAGACTTACAAACGAATTGACCGGCATCTCCACGCAACGCTGAAATACGGACTGGCCGAAGTGGCCAGTCATGAGCAATTCGATTCGCCGTTTGGTTTTTACCACCATCTCGCTGGTCTGATTTCCTTCGTTAAAGACGTGGATCAAACGCGATGGTCAGAATTTAGTGCGCGGTTTTCAAACATAAAAAAACCGGTTTGAAGCAAGCTGGCGAAAACGCCCCGGCTTTGGCAGCGACGTTCCGAGCGTCAGTTCAGGCGCAAATCAAAGGTTGGTACCGGGCAAAAAACGGTCCGTCAGATTTTCCGAAAGCGATCATTTACGCAGGCTATGAAAATTCATCAACTGCCCCCTCTCGATGCTGTCGCAAGCCTGAAGAGCAGTGCGGCGGGACTGAGCGATGCCGAAGTTGCACGCCGTTTGCACGAATACGGCCGCAACAACGTGGAAAAAGTGGCCCGCAGGCCTGTGTGGCTGCGCCTTATTAAAGAGTTCACCTCTTTCTTCTCGCTGATTTTATGGGTTGCCGCAGGCCTGGCCTTTTTTACCGAATGGGCGTCGCCCGGACAGAGCATGGCGAAAGTGGGCGAGGCCATCGTGATTGTCATCCTGATCAGCGGATTGTTCTCTTTCTGGCAAGAGTATCGCATTGAGCGGACGCTTGTGGCGTTGCGCAAGCTGTTGCCCCAGCAGGCCCAGGTATTGCGTGGGGGCGAAATTGCTCGAGTGTCTGTAGAGCAATTGGTGCCGGGAGACATTATTTATTTGGAGCAGGGTGACAAGGTTCCTGCGGACTGCCGGCTGATTGAGGCATTTGGCGCGCGAGTCAATAACGCGGTCATCACGGGTGAATCGGTACCTGTCGTGCTGGAAGCCGGCCCCTCCGAAGTGGATAACCCAAACAACAGCAAGAACATCGTGCTTGCGGGCACCTTGATGATCTCCGGGCAGGCCAGAGCCGTTGTCTTCGCCACGGGGATGCGGACTGAATTTGGCAAAATTGCGCACCTCACTGATACGAGTGTGGAGGCGGTTTCGCCGTTGCGCAAGGAGATCGCACACTTAAGTCGTCTGACCGCAATCATTGCGACTGGCATGGCGCTTCTGTTTCTCTCATTCGGCTGGATGATTGGCATCCCCTTCTGGAAGGCTTTTATTTTCGCAATTGGCATCATCGTCGCCATGGTGCCGGAAGGGCTGCTTCCCACGTTGACCCTGGCACTCGTACTGGCCACCCAGCGCATGGCAAAGCGCAATGTGCTCATTCGTTACTTGCCTTCCGTCGAGACGCTCGGGTCTACGAATGTGGTTTGCACTGACAAGACAGGCACGTTGACGCAAAACCGCATGGTGGTACGACAGCTCTATCTCGGGGAAAGTTTTGATTCGCCTGCAGGGTTAAAACAAAAACCCGGTCTCGCAAAGCATTATAACCCTTTTTTTCTGATCGCCTGGATGTGCCACGATCTGAATGAGCGTGAGGGCCGGGGGAAACCCGGCTTTCTGGGGGATCCTACGGAAGTTGCATTGGTGGACATGGCGTTGCAATTCATACCCGGCATGCCGGTTTATCCCCGGCTGGATGAGATCCCGTTCGACGCAGAGCGCATGCGACTGTCCACCCTGCACCAGACACCTGAAGGACCTGCCATATACTGCAAGGGCGCCCCTGAGTCCGTGCTGCCGCTTTGCCAGCAGACGCTTGTTGATGGCGAGATTCAGTCTCTTGGCGCCGAATTCAGGACCCGTGTCGTACAAGCGCAAAATACAATGGCAAATCAAGGGCTGCGGGTATTGGCCCTGGCTTACAGGAAACTGGATGCGGGGGATGACTGGAAAAGTCTGGAGCAGGACATGGTTTTTGCCGGGCTGGCAGGGCTGGAGGACCCACCCAGACCCGAAGTGCCAGAGGCCATTCGCAAATGCCAGGAAGCAGGAATCAAAGTGATCATGGTGACGGGCGATCACCCGCGTACCGCCACAGCCATTGCACGCGAAATCGGGCTGGTGAAGTCCGATACCCCGACCGTTATTACCGGTGAACAACTCAGACATTTCTCAACCACCCAGCTCCAGCTTGTTTTGGATGCCCAGGAGATCATTTTTGCACGGGTGGTCGCCGATCAAAAAATGCACATCGTGGAGGCGCTAAAAAGCAAGGGGCAGATCGTGGCGGTCACTGGCGATGGCGTCAATGATGCGCCTGCACTGAAAGCCGCGCATATTGGCATTGCCATGGGGATTAACGGTACAGATGTCGCCAGGGAGGCGGCCGACATGGTACTGCTGGATGACAATTTTGCCAGTATTGTGAACGCAATCGAAGAGGGACGCGCGATATTTGAAAATATTCGCAAATTTCTCACTTACGTCCTTGTTCATAATGTTGCCGAGCTGGTCCCTTACCTTGGTTTCTTGCTGTTCAATATTCCCCTGGCGTTGACGCCGATTCAGGCACTGTCCATCGACATGGGGTCTGATACGCTGACTGCGCTCGGTCTTGGTGTTGAACGACCCGATCCACAGCACATGCGGCGGCCCCCCAGACCGTCAGGTGAAAGACTGATGAACTGGCCTTTGGCGTTACGGGCTTATCTTTTCCTGGGCCTCATTGAGGCAAGCGCCGCCATGGCTGCTTTTTTCTTTGTGCTCCATGGTGCCGGATGGCAATATGGGCAGAGTCTGGCGGTCAGGAACCCCGTGTACATGCAAGCCACGACGGCCTGTTTAAGCACGATCATTCTGATGCAGATCGTGAACGTGTTCCTGTGCAGAAGCTCCACCAGATCAGTTTTTTCAACTGGGCTTCTCGGCAATAAGTTGATTCTTTCCGGTGTGATACTGGAAATGGTTATCCTCGTGTTAATCAATGACACATCTTGGGGGAATCATCTTTTGGGCACCGCTCCGGTTGGAGAACGGGTTTGGCGTTATGTGCTTCCCTTTATGGCAGGACTGCTTGTTTTGGAAGAACTCCGCAAGTGGTTGGCACGTAAAAGGCTGTTCAAGTCAATTTCCGGTAATGGGAAAAAATTGACCTGAACATTTGTTTGCATATTTCGTTTTCTGGATAAGTACCTTACGCGTTGCCATGCACGCACCTCGCGGCGCATGGCGCCGTTGATCCGTCCCTGAATGGAACGGCCATTCAGGGTTCGCGCCTTGCCCTGCACCACGATGAACGCACACCCCGACTCATCCGGTTGCCGTTTCCAGGCAAATCGGACAGTTTAATTTTTAACAAACCATATTCTGTGCGATCATCCTGCGAATTCATGTAATATCCGGATTAAGCGGCGTTCCTTCAGCAACATCCTGTTTCAGCCTTTACCGGGAATAATCCTATGCCGCAGACAGATGAAGTGATTGTAGATCGTGATGCATCGCCGGAATCCTGGTTAAAAAAGCTTGGGCCGGGTTGGGTAACCGGCGCTGCCGATGATGATCCCAGTGGCATCGCCACCTATTCACAGGCTGGCGCACAGTTCGGTTTCAATATGCTGTGGACGATGTTGTTGACCTATCCCTTGATGGTCGGCATCCAGATGGTCAGTGCAAACATTGGGCGGGTGAGTGGTCATGGCCTGGCCACCAATATTCGCCAACATTATCCCGCATGGTTGCTCTATCTGCTAGTCGGGTTGCTGATTGTGGCGAATACGATCAATATCGCCGCTGATATCGCTGCCATGGCAGATGTCCTGAAATTATTGGTGGGTGGCCCCGCTGAATGGTATGCTTTGGGGTTTGGTATGGCCTCGCTGTTATTGCAATTATTTATCCCATATCAGCCTTATGCACGTATTTTAAAATGGATTACCCTGACATTGCTTGCATATGTGGCCACCGTTTTTGTTGTGCATATTTCATGGATTCAGGTGATCGCCCATACTTTATTGCCGCATTTGTCATGGACTGCCCAATATATCACCACCGTGGTTGCCGTATTCGGAACCACGATCAGTCCTTACCTGTTCTTCTGGCAGGCCTCTCAAGAGGTCGAGGAACAGCAGGCGCATCCACCGGAAAAGGCATTGAAGGATGCACCAGAACAGGCCAGTGCCAATTTCCATCGCATCAAAATTGATACCTGGTTGGGCATGGCATTTTCTAATTTGATTGCGTTTTTTATCATCTTAACCACGGCTGTCACCCTTCACGCGAACGGTGTGACTGAGATTCTTACCTCGACTCAAGCGGCTTCCGCGTTACGCCCGATTGCCGGTGAATTCGCCTTTTGGCTGTTTAGTGCGGGGATTATCGGTACCGGCTTTCTCGCTATTCCGGTATTGGCCGGTTCGGCAGCCTATGCCGTGTCCGAAGCATTTCAGTGGCGCGGTAGCCTGGAATTAAAACCCAATCAGGCCAGAGGATTCTATGGCATGATCACTGCATCGACGTTGATTGGCGTTGGGATCTGTTTTACTCATATTGATCCCATCAAAGCGTTGTACTGGAGTGCGGTGATCAATGGGGTGATTTCTGTGCCGATGATGGTGGTGATGATGTTAATGGCCGCACGCACAGACATCATGGGCCAATTCGTTATTTCGCGCAGACTGAAATGCTTGGGTTGGACAGGTACAGGTATCATGGCGATCGCAGTGGCCGTCATGTTTTGGTCGATGGGAAAGTAAAGCAGGTATTTGGATTGAATGAACACAGATCCGGTTTCCATAGATAAAGGGTTGTCCAGCCAGGAGGCTGCCCAACTGCTACAGCAGTATGGCCCCAATACTTTACCCAGTGGACAGCGTCGCACCGGGTTGTCCATCATATTGGAAACAGTGCGGGAGCCGATGTTTTTGCTGTTGCTCGCTGCGGGCACACTGTATCTGATTTTCGGTGAATTGCAGGAAGGGTTGATTCTGTTTGGCTTTGTGCTGGTCACGATCGGTCTCACCCTTTATCAGGAAGGTAAGACCGAGCGGGCGATTGAGGCGCTGCGCGATCTCACCAGTCCCCGTGCACTGGTGATTCGGAATGGCGAGAGGGTACGCGTGGCGGGGCGCGAGGTGGTGCCTGGTGATTGGGTGGTGTTGGCGGAAGGTGACCGAGTGCCTGCCGATGGTGTACTGGTTGCAAGCGGTAATTTGCAGGTGGATGAATCGTTGCTGACCGGCGAGGCAGTCCCCGTGCACAAGCGTGTGGCAAAAGGCAATGCAGTACCCGCACGTCCTGGCGGCGATGACACGCCGTACCTTTATTCCGGCACACTGGTGGTGGGAGGGCAGGGGACAGTACGGATCACAGCCACCGGCGCGCACAGCGAAATCGGACGCATCGGCACGTCGCTGGGCACACTGAACACAGAACGCTCGCCATTACAAAAGCAGACGGCACGCCTTATTCGCACCCTTGCATTTCTGGGCCTTGGTTTGAGCCTGTTTCTGTTTGTGACGTATGGATTGATGCGCGGTGACTGGTTACAAGCATTGCTTGCCAGTATCGCGCTGGCCATGGCCATGCTGCCGGAGGAATACCCGGTGGTACTCACGGTTTTTCCTGCGATAGGTGCCTGGCGGCTGTCGAAAGAAAACGTGCTGACCCGGCGGGTAGCCGCTATTGAAACGCTGGGCGCCACTTCTGTGCTGTGTGTGGACAAGACCGGCACACTCACCGAAAACCGCATGACGGTGGCGCAGTTATATGCCGGTGGCGCAAGCTTTCTGGTCAACGATGAAACACCGGCTGATCTGCCAGAAATATTTCATGCGCTGGTTGAGTTTTCTATTTTATCCAGTGAGATCAATCCATTCGACCCCATGGAACAGGCTTTTCAGCGTCTCGGCGAACATTTCCTCGCCCATACCGAACACCTGCATCATGACTGGACGCTGGTTCACCAATATGCACTGACTTCGCAATTGCGTGCGAAATCGCATGTATGGAAGGCTGCGGATGGTGGCAGTTATGTGGTCGCCGCTAAAGGCGCACCGGAGGCCATTATTGATTTGTGTCATCTGGATGCCGTCGCACAAGCCCATGTCGCCGAAGCGGTAGAGGCCATGGCTGCTGGCGGTCTGCGCGTTCTGGCTGTGGCGCGGGCGCGGTTCGATGGCATGAACTTCCCCACGATAGAACATGATTTCGATTTTGAATTTGTTGGCCTGTTAGGGCTTTCCGATCCTTTGCGGAGTGAAATCCCTGAAGCCATACATCAGTGCCATGCTGCGGGCATCAGGGTGGTGATGATCACCGGTGATTATCTGGCTACTGCGCGAGCGATTGCCCGCCAGGCCGGGCTGGATGCGGATGAAGTACTGTCGGGCGACGTGCTGGACGGAATGAGTGCTGCTGAATTGCAAACTCACATGAAAACAGTGAATGTGTGCGCCCGCATCGCGCCGGAACAAAAGTTGCGCATTGTTCAGGCACTCAAGGCCAACGGTGAGATTGCGGCCATGACGGGCGACGGTGTGAACGATGCGCCTGCGCTCAAGGCTGCGCATGTCGGCATTGCCATGGGCGGGCGTGGTACAGATGTCGCGCGTGAAGCGGCGGCACTGGTGCTGCTGGATGACAACTTCACCTCTATCGTGCGTGCCATACGCCTCGGCCGACGTATTTTCGACAACATGCAGAAGTCAATGTCCTATATTTTGGCGGTGCATATCCCCATTGCCGGCATGGCGCTGCTGCCGGTGTTGTTTGGCTGGCCCGCCGTGCTCTATCCGATGCATATCGCTTTTCTCGAACTGATTATTGATCCCGCTTGCTCACTGAGTTTTGAGAACGAGGCAGCGGAAGCGGACATCATGCAGCGCCCGCCGCGCGATGCGAATGCGCAGTTGTTCGGCGGCACGACACTCTGGCTGGCATTGCTGCAGGGCGTCGGCGTGCTGGCGGTGGTAATGGGTACCTACGCTTGGGCGGATCACCATTTGAATGTGCCTGAAGCCCGTGCCTTTACTTTTACCACGCTGGTGGTTGCCAATCTGGCGCTGATTTATGCTAACCGTGCACGTACGCTGTTGGCCGCGCTTCGCACACCCAACCGCATCTTGTGGATGGTTACCGGCTTGACCCTGGGCTTGCTCGCGCTCGCGCTTTACCTGCCGTTTCTTGCGAACGTGTTCCGTTTCGCACCCTTGCCGCTGGATGAATTAGTGACCGCCTTTGCGCTGGGATTAGCCAGTGTGGTATGGTTCCAGTTACTCAAATTTTTTCGCCTTGTAAAAATACAACCATGATGGCAAAACAACCCGTACTTCTGGTCATTTTTGACGGTTTCGGTCTGAATCCCAGTCGCGCTTATAATGGCTGGGCGCAGGCTGACACCCCGCATCTGGATCATTATTTCGCCAGCTATCCGCATACCGCACTGCAAGCCTCAGGGCTTGCTGTCGGTTTGCCCGACGGGCAGTTCGGCAATTCGGAAGTGGGGCATTTGACGCTCGGTGCCGGCCGGGTACTCAAACAGGACTTGGTGCGTATTTCCGATGCGATTGCCGACGGCAGTCTGGCAAAGCTGCCTGTCTGGCAACATCTTCTGCAGGGCACGCGTCGCTTGCACCTGATCGGACTGGTTTCGGATGGTGGCGTACATTCCCATATCGCTCATCTGCTCGGTTTGCTGTCATTGATTGTGCAGGCGGGCGTTGAGCCGATCATTCATATGGTGACGGATGGCCGCGATACCGCACCCGGTTGCGCCGAGCGCTTTGTCACACAGGTGGAAACATGGCTAAAAACCTTGGGACACGGCCGCATTGCGACAGTCAGCGGACGCTATTATGCCATGGATCGCGCAGGATTCTGGGCGCGCACAGCGCGTGCCTGGCGTGTCATGCTCCATGCGGAGGGTGAGACGGCGAGTTCGGCCATTGAAGCGATCCACAAGGCAAGGCAACGAGGCGAAAGCGATGAGTTTATCGCACCCACGGTGATTGGCGATGCATCGACCAGTCGCATCGCAGTCGATGAGCCGGTGCTGTTTTTTAACTTCCGCTCTGACCGCATGCGCCAAATTGCAGCTGCCATCGGATTGCCTGATTTTAATGACTTTGATCGTGAGGGAGAAAGTACGCGACGCATAGTCACCATGACCGAATACGATGCACGCTTTCCATTCCCGGTGTTGTTCGAGGACGACATACCGGCCAAAGTGCTGGCGGAAGTGTTGGCCGATGTCGGATTAAGGCAATTTCATTGCGCAGAAACTGAAAAATATGCCCATGTGACGTATTTTTTTAACGGTGGTCGTGAGACCCCTTTCCCGGGCGAGGACCGCGAAATTGTCCCTTCTCCGCAGGTGGCGACTTACGACCTGAAACCGGAGATGAGTGCAGCACAGGTGGCAGATCGCATCATCGCCGCCATCCACAGTGCACAATATGATTTTATTCTGGTGAACTTCGCCAATGGCGACATGGTGGGTCATACAGCTGTGATTCCGGCGATTATTCGTGCGGTGGAAACGCTGGACCTGCAGTTCCATCGTGTGGTGCAAGCGGCACTGGCACACGGGTTTTGTATCCTGCTCACCGCCGATCATGGCAACTGTGACGAAATGGTGGACCCGGTGAGCGGTGAGCCCCATACTCAACACACGGTTTATCCCGTGCCTTTTTTGCTGCTGGGCACAGCGACAACCGCACTGAGTATTGGGCGCGGGCTGGCCGATGTCGCGCCGACGGTATTAGACCTGCTGGGTATTGACCAGCCGAAAGAAATGACGGGGAGCAGTATTGCGTTGAAACCGGGAATTTGATAGCCAAAAATTCATCACTTTCCCTGCTGTAGGTCGGGTTTTAACCCGACAAACCACTGTGTTTTTTACCTCTGCGTCAGGCTGAAGCCTGACCACGCTGACAAAAAATAAAGGCGATTCATGCGCTTACTGTTGGTAGAAGACGATCCCATGATTGGTGAGAGCATGCATGAGGCGCTCACTGGTGAAAATTATGCTGTGGACTGGGTCCGCGATGGGCGCAGTGCCGAATTGGCATTGGGTAATGGCGTCTATGATTTGCTGCTGCTGGATTTGGGCTTGCCGAAAAAGCAGGGTTTGCAGGTGTTAAGTGAATACCGGCAACGTGGCGGCATGTTGCCGGTATTGATTATCACAGCACGCGATGCAACGGCAGACAGGGTAGGGGGGCTGGACACCGGGGCGGATGATTATCTGGTCAAACCATTCGATCTCGATGAACTTTTCGCTCGCGTGCGTGCGCTGTTGCGCCGTCATGCCGGGCGCGCTCAACCCGTGATTGTGCAGGGTGAGTTAACGCTCAACCCCGCCAGCCATGAGGTATTTTTGGGTGGGAAATTGTTAA
>JAJYMO010000013.1:0-6355 GCA_021786845.1 Pseudomonadota bacterium
TCAATATTTGGCATTCTTTTCAGCCAGATTCAGAACGTTCGTAACCTTCAGCAAGATCATCGCCCACTCAACCCAAGCAACGCTTACAGCAACTTGAACAAAGCGTAGATTAAATACGCCGTCACAAAACAGACATACGTTGCTGATACAGTGGGGTAATTGCGTAATGACGTAATTGCGCAATTACGTAGTAATTTATTGTAAACAAGTCGCTTGTATTGTCCCGCACAAAACCTAAAGTTTCATCCACCCCATTTTTTGGAGAGTATTTGTGAAAAAAACCTTATCAAGTTTGGCTGTATCGATGACCGTAATGACGGCGTTAACTGGGTGTGTTTTTGACAATTCATCCGGAACGACTGTTGCCGCCCCCCCAGCCGCTACGCCCCCCGCCACACCGGTTCCGACCAGCATTACCAATCCATCCGGATCCTACGCCATTTCTGTCTTTGCCACCAACCCAGCAGGGTCGACCAAACCTGACGATATCGTGCCAGTACAAACTGCCGCCAACAGCCCTGACAGCGCAGTATTCATTGCTTACCAAGATCGAAGCGATGTCGATCCAATGGGCAATATACCTACTGGCGCGCCAATTGGCGCCGTTGCACAAGGGCAGGTAGTCGAATACGATCTCAATGGCAATATCCTGCAAACCATCAATATTCCCGGACACATTGACGGTATGGTGCAAAACACAGTGAATGATTACCACACACTGTGGGTCACATCAGACGAAGACGCCAACCCCAAATTAAGCATAGTCAATTTTTCAGCCAGCCCGGCCACCGTCACCACCTATACGGCTGACGCGGCTTCTGTTTCTGCCGTTACTGTCCCCGATTCGAATAATGGATCCATGAACAACATACCGCTACAACACGGTGGCGGTTTAGATGACTTGAAACTCATTGGTAATAATGTCTATGTCAGTGCTTCAGCACCGGCTACAACCACGACGCCAACCAATCTCCCCCCTTTATTGCCCTATTCCACCAGTTGGGCGAATGGCGCATCCTGTGGCAATGGCACATGTGGTAATGGCACGGTCTATGGCATCAATCAGCCCGTGGCTGGCACCGCCAACACCAATGGGGCTATCCAGTATCAAATTACTCTGAACAGCGGTGCATCTAACACTTACCATGTCACACCCGTGGTTACCACCGATGGTTCTACCACGCCAACCACCATGCTGTCCAATGGTATCGCAGCCTTGACCAGCAACAACAGTGCAATTCTCAACGCCACGGATACTGATTCTACAGCCATTGACCCAAATGGCGATTTGTGGATTGACAGCCAGCAAGATGGTGAATTGATTCATGTCAGCAACATAAAACCGACCAACACCACACAAACCACATCGATATTGCCACTGACCTATGGCGGCACTTCATGGACAATCGACGATTTTCGCTGGGTACCAACAGTACCTACCGGCGCAAGCGGCAGCACTTTTATGCTGGTTACCGACACAACGGGTGGTTACGTCTATCGCATCGTTGCAAACGGTGGTTTCACCCCTGGTCAGGTTTTTGCAGCCGCTGGCAACATGATTACTTCGCTCAACATGACAACTGGCGTCCTGACACCTATTTTCATTAATTTTCAAGCAACACATGGGCTAAACTTTGTCACCCCCTGATGCTTCAACAGTAAGGTGATTAACCGCCCCCCTGTGAGGGATGGTTTTTATCAGGAGGCTGTCTGAGTTGAAGAATCGAAGCGAAGTGGTTCAAGCAAGCAAGCCGCAAAGCGGCTGCTCGCAAAATTTGGCTGGTTGAGGACAAATTGTATCAATTTTGCAGGCAAATAGTCGAACAATTTACCCAAAAAAGCGTTGAAATATGCGCCAACCAGCTAATTTTGTTGCTGATTACCTTCAAGGTGAGTAGGCCCAAGGAATTTCGCCTTGAGCCTCTCGCAGAACCGTACGTGGTACTCTCGCATCATACGGCTCCCGTTATCCAACCATACCCTCGACAGACCAATGATAGAACATTAGTGGAACGGCTTTCTTCATCTTGATTAGCCATTCCTCACTGCGCTGCTTTCGCTTTAGCAGTGTTTTGTACTTCCGTCTGGCCCATTGCCCAAGCTTCCTGTCAATGTATTGAGAAAGCTCACGCATTGCCGTCCGATAGAACGTCCCATAATATTGCAACCATCCGCGTATCGTCGGATTATATTGCTGCGCTAAATCGGCAAGTTTCACCGATGTCTGTCGATGTAGCTTCCATCCGCGTACTGTCTGCCGCATTCGCTTCAAAGCATCGTCGCTCGCCCCCGGCAAAAAACTGGTGAACGGTTGATTTTGCTTGTTCAGCGCCTTCCTCGGTCGAAACGTGAACCCCAGAAACGTAAACTGCACATTCGGATAGGTTCCAGCACGGCGGCTGTGCTTGCAATATAAGATCTTCGACTTCTCCGGATGTATTGTCAGCCCGCATTCTTCCAGCCTTGAAGCGATGAATTGCATCATGGCTTCTGGCTGCGGCAGTGAACCACCGCATCATCAGCATAACGGGCAAATGGACATTGCGGGTAGTCGCGCTTCATCCAATAATCGAACGCATAATGCATAAACAGATTCATCAGAAGTGGGCTGACCACACCCTCTTGCGGCGTGCCGCTTTGCCGCAGCACTCGCGTACCGTCCTCCGCTTCAAACGGTGCCGTTAGCCACCGCTCGACATACAACAGAATCCAGTCTTCCCTGATGTGGGTACGAACCGCTTTCATCAGCAACCCATGATCAATATGATCAAAGGCGCCTTTGATATCAAACTCAACTACCCAGTCATACTGCCAACACCGTTGTCGGATGATAGCAATGGCCCGTTTCGCCGACCGACCCGGCCGATATCCATAGAAATCCGGATGAAACAGCGGATCGAGTATCGGTTCAATGCAGAGTTTGACCACAGTCTGTGCAATCCGATCCGCTACAGTGAGTATGCCCAGCTTGCGAAATCCCCCCTTTGCCTGCGGAATCCCCACTTGCTTAACCGGCGGCGGCAGATATGACCCTGACGACATCCTGTTCCACAATTTGTACAAATTCCCAGACAGATTCTGCTCAAACATCGTGATCGTTTCATCATCAATGCCGGCAGCACCCCGGTTGGCCTTCACCAGCTTGTACGCATCCCACACGGTGCGCTTCGCAATACAATAAGGTTTTGTTGATGTCATGTCACTCATCCCCACATCGCAGGTTGGCGACCTTCGTCAACAGGATAACGCCGCCCCTTCGCTCCGCCCTCATTACAAGAACTTCATCACTACTACGGGCGGCTCCGTCCCTCGTTCTGGCTTCGGTATTCTTCCTCATGGTGTCTGCCATTTGTTATTTCCCTTATCATCCAGAACAAGGTTCTCACGTTTCATATCAAAGCCTGTATTGAGATCATGCCGCCTTTACACCGACTGCCATTGGGCCCTTAAACAGGTTTCGTCCCAACTAATCCTGGAATATCGGACCAACTCCAGTTTCGACAGCATTTATCAACCTAACGATGCGTCATCGGACGGTTTACTTTCGTTCATCTTCTCAACACGTACCTGACACCTTTACGATGCCTTTTCCACAGTCGCTCACTACCACGCCTTTTGAACGCAGCAGCACCGGGCGGTTTGAAGCCAGTTCCTGCAAGCCGACTTCGGGAGACCTACTCCCATCTTCTATAAAACATCACAAGCTTCCACTTGTGTTCGCGACACACGTCCGACAGTCTGCTAGCAGACTGTCGGACTTCCATACAAACCAACCGTTTTCCTTGTCTTGCCGAGGAAATTTAAGCACAACGTGATAAATTGTATTTTCGGGTTTCCATGAAAAGGCCTTACATTCTCTCAAAAACAGTCATTTTCACCATAACTCGTCTTTCTTACCGCCAGATGCTAAGTTAGCCTTAAGTTTTGCCTCTTATTTATTTAATTTTCGAGGTTTTCAAATTAAATTTTTTGTCATCCAGTGCTGCAGGATCGTAGTTGCACACATTAAATTCTACAAATTCAATGGGTCATACGATAAGTGTCTAAAAAAATGATTGCGCTTGCAATAAGTACGTATTAGTACTATACTGATGGCAAATGATTTACGAAAGCCCGGTCAAAATGCAAAAACCTCCTTTTCTTGCCCTAATTCGCGGTCTCGCGCGCTGCTATCAGTCTTTTGAATCGTATTCGGGCCGTCATGTTCGCACGATGGATTTAACACCCTGTCAATTTGACATCGTGGCCACTTTGGGCAACACACCAGGTATGAATTTTCGTGACCTGGGTGAGAAAACACTGACCACCAAAGGCACGTTAACCGGCGTGATAGAGCGATTAAAAGAAAAAAACATCGTGCAATGTCAGGCCGATCCCAAAGATGGGCGCAGCCAAATTGTAAGTTTAACAGAAGCAGGTGAGGCCTTATTTTCAGAGGTATTTCCTGCGCATATCGCACATATGGCACAGGCCTTTGCACAATTTGACGAGGCAGAAATCGAGGCAATGCGCCTGATGCTGGAAAAATTGGGCAAGGCATTCCGATAAAGCAGGGGTGAAAAAATGCGCCAACGCTATACCCGTACCGCTATGTTGCTTCATTGGCTCATGGCCTTGTTGATCATAAGCACTTTCTCACTGGGCTTATACATGAGTGACCTTGTGTTGTCACCGCGCAAGCTTCAGTTATTTGCTTACCACAAATGGATCGGCATGACGCTGCTTAGCCTGTGGATCATCCGGGTGTTATGGCGCATGTCCCATCAACCGCCGTCTTTGGGCACAACATTACCCTTATGGCAAATTCGGGCGGCGAATCTTACACACCTCACGCTGTATGTTTTGTTGTTCATCATTCCCATGACGGGTTGGCTAATGAGCTCTGCGTTTGGATTTAGAGTGGTGATGTTCGGTGTCTGGCCACTGCCAAATCTCATCGGCATCAACCATACGCTGGGCGGCCAACTAAAAACCATACACAGCCTGCTCAATGATGGCTTGTTGGGGTTGGTCGGATTGCATTTGCTGGCGGTCTTCCAGCATCAATTTATTTTGCGTGATGGCCTGCTGTGGCGCATGTGGCCGTGGGGAGGGAGGAAATGAGGAAATTTTTAGTGTATGTGGCATTGCTGAGTGTTTGGGCACCAGCCCAAGCCACAGTGTTTAACACGGTGGACCAGTCGAAAAGCAGCGTTACTTTTATTTCGCACCAGATGGGCGTGACGGTCCCGGGTAAATTCAACCATTTTACAGCGCAGATTTATTTCGACCCTCACGCGCCGCAAACCAGCTCAGCGCGGGTCAGCGTGGCAACGACCAGTGTGGATGCGGGCAGCGCCGACGCCAATGGCACCCTACAGGACAAAGACTGGTTCGATGTGCGCAATTGGCCACAGGCGACTTTCTCGACCAAAGCGCTGAGTGCCATCGGCAACGGGAACTACCGTGCCAATGGTGTCTTGAGCATTAAGGGAAAATCGCATCCTGTCACCGTGCAGTTTCATGCTACCCCGATTTTGGGTGGCATGGTGTTAGAAGGTGACTTGCCCATTTCACGCGCCGCCTATGGTATCGGTGGCGGAGAATGGGCTGACCCTTCCGTAGTAGGCGATGAAGTAAGTATTCACTTCCGTTTTATTTTGGAATAAATTAACCATTAGGAGTTATGATGAAAACAAAATTCACTGTAGTCAGCTTGATTGTGTCTGGCCTTGTCGGGTTAGCCTCCAGTCACGCGCAAGCTGCCAGCGAAACATACACCATTGATCCGCACCATTGCTTTCCTGTGTTTGAAGTCAACCATTTAGGTCTATCCACCCAGCGTGGGCGTTTTGATGAAACCCAGGGCACTGTTACCCTGGACACCGAAGCCAAAACGGGTAGCGTAACCCTGAGCATTAATACCCGCTCGCTGGACATGGGTTTTCCGGAGTGGAATGAGCATTTGACTGGGCCCGCATTCTTTAATGTGGCAAAATACCCCTCAATCACCTTTACCTCCAACAAACTGGATTTTGAAGGCAATAAAGTGGTGGGTGCCGACGGAGATTTCACTTTATTGGGTGTCACCCATCCCTTGCATGTCACGGTCCATAACTTTATCTGCACTGAACACCCGATGGCGCATAAACCGGTGTGTGCGGGGGACATTACGGCCACATTTAAACGCTCGGACTATGGCATGACGACGTACTTACCGATGGTGGGCGATCAAATCAATATTTTTGTCCCGGTCGAAGCCATCAAAAACCAAGTGATAAATAAATAAGATATGATATGACAAGTCTGTCATTTCACCCACTCACCTCAAGGAGAACAACATGACACAAGCACTTTGCACACAAAAAGCCCCTTA
>JAJYMO010000013.1:6870-9237 GCA_021786845.1 Pseudomonadota bacterium
GTGCTGCTTGATTTGGGCTTGCCAAAACGTGATGGCCTGGAGGTGTTACGCCGAATACGCCAACACGATGATGCCGTGCCTGTATTAATTATCTCTGCGCGCGATGACATCAAACAACGCATCTTGGCCCTGGATGGGGGCGCAGACGATTATTTAATCAAACCGTTCGATGTGCAGGAAATGTTGGCCCGGTTGCGCGCTGTGTTGCGACGACAAAACGGTCATGCCAGCCCCTTATTGGGCAATGAACTACTCAGTCTGGATCCTGGCTCACGTGAAGCATGTTGTCGGGGAATCCGCCATCTTTTAAGTGCGCGTGAATTCGCCTTACTGCGAGCCTTGTTGTTGCGCCCCGGCACCATTCTTTCACGCAGCGAATTAGAAGAGCGTATCTACGGTTGGGGAGAAGAAGTCGAAAGCAATGCGGTAGAAGTGCTGATTCACGGCTTACGTAAAAAACTGGGGGCCGAGGCCATTAAAAACGTGCGCGGTGCGGGCTGGATGGCCGCCAAAAAGTGAGGCGCAATGAATAACTCGCTGGAGCAACGCCTCATCCGAATACTGGTATTGGCGATTGTGGTGGTAGGTTGCCTGGCCAGCGCATGGACTTTTCAATTAGCTTACACCGAGGCGAGAGAATTCCAGGACGCGAATTTACAGCAAATCGCCATGCTGCCCGGCAAGGCGTGGCAACCAAACCAAACCGACTCACTACGTCTGTCCGGGCTTGCCGGGATGGACCCGGAAATGCGGCTACGGTTGATCAAGTTAAATCCTGATGGAAAACCCTCATGGTTGCCAGTGAACTTGTCCCCGGGATTCCATACCCTTAATCTGAAAGGCGGCAATTGGCGTGTGTTTGTCCGCCAAAGCAAAGCCGGATATCGCATCGCTGCCGCCCAAAAAACCGGCGAAGGAGACGAAATTGCCTTCAGCAGCATCCTGATTACCTTTTTGCCATGGTTGTTGTTATTGCCTGTATTAATCTGGCTGTCCGTACGGATTGTGCGCCGCAGCTTCGCCCCTTTACATGCTTTCGCGCAAACATTAGAAACCCATCAGCGTGAACAACCTGACTTACTGCCTGAAACGGGGTTAGACAAAGAAATCGAACCTTTCGTACGCGCCATTAACCAGCAAACCCTGCGCACACAACGCAATATGGCGCAACAACAACGTTTTATTGCCGATGCCTCTCACGAATTACGCTCTCCCTTAACGGCGCTATCGCTGCAAGCTCAAAACCTGGCGCAGGTAGAAAATTGTGCAGAAATGCGTGTACGCCTTGTCCCTTTGCAGGCTGGCATCGCCCGTGCTCAACAATTGGCTGTGCAATTATTGAGTTTGGTTAAACATCAAATTGGCACCCCAAACTTCCTCACGCTGAACATGTCACCCTGGGTGCGCAAACTGATTGCAGAGTATCTGCCTGTTGCCGAAGCTAAAACGCAGGACTTGGGTCTGGATGATCCCGGTCACATCCTGCTTTATACCGATCTGGATGCTTTGGGTTTGGTGTTGCGTAATGCGCTGGACAATGCCTTGCGTTATACGCCTGAGGGTGGACAAATCACGCTGCGCCTGGTACCTCTGCAGGACAATGTTACGATAGAAGTGATCGATAACGGTCCCGGCATTCCAGAAGATGAACGCGAACACGTCTTCGCACCATTTTACCGCATCCTTGAATCCATTCCAGGCGGCAGCGGTTTGGGCTTGTCTATCGCACGAGAAGCCGCAATCCGACTGGGCGGCACAGTCAGTTTACACACTGGACAAAGCGGTAAAGGACTGGTATTTCGTTATCAACAGAAATCTTCGACCTAATCCGAAGCGGATATAAACTTTTGCCACGTAAGTCCAAGCTAATTTTACAGTTTTATACTGTGTCTGGAGCACTGGCTGCCGCGATACCGTCGCACCATGCCCATCTTTTATCCCTTTTAAGGAAATGTCCATGTTAAACAAAAAAATAGTGCTATCGGCGTTGATTGCGCTGGTTTCGAGTGTTGCCATGTCTGCGCACGCGTACACCGGTGAAAACCTTGCTAAAAACGCAAAAATTACCCTACAAACCGCCCGGGCTATCGCACTCAAAACCTATCCGGGGAAAATCGTCAAGGTAGAGCTGGAACGTGAAGCGGGCGGGAGTGGTTTGCGTTATACCTTTGATATGCAGAAAAAAGGGCGGGAGGCGCATGAGGTGGGTATTGATGCTGCGACGGGCAAAGTGTTGGCGGACGGGGCCGACATGGATTGAGCATGCCTTGCTACGTAAATTGCGTGCTGCGACAGGCGCCTAAATACCGAAGCCACCTGTGCGAAGGGGCGCGTAAGGCATCCGTCAATGCGGCACGAAGGCTTATT
>JAJYMO010000061.1 GCA_021786845.1 Pseudomonadota bacterium
CTGCACAACGCGAGCGTGATGCAGCCAAAGCCATGGTCGACCACACCACACTGACGCGGCATCCTGCCATCATCCACGCTGAAGTGACATTAAAACAGGCTTGGCTGGGTGTGCAACGTCTGATCATCCGTGCGCCGGTATCCGGCTTTGTCGCAAAACGCGTCGTGCAAGTCGGCGAACGGGTGACGCCCGAAACGCCGCTCATGGTCATTGTACCCCCCACACAAATTTGGCTGAATGCCAATTTTAAAGAAAACCAGCTGGATCAAGTGCGTATTGGCCAACCTGTCTCCTTCACCACCGACCTGTATGGCAAAGACGTGACCTTTCACGGTACCGTTGCGGGATTGAGTGCGGGCACCGGCAACGTGTTTTCCCTGTTACCGGCTCAAAATGCAACCGGCAACTGGATTAAGGTGGTGCAACGACTGCCGGTACGCGTCAATCTGAACCTGGCCGAAATCACACGACATCCTTTGCGACTGGGGCTGTCAGCCACTGCGGTAGTGGATGTACATGATCAACATGGCAAAACGCTCGCCACTGCCCCGGTGACCGCCTGTCAAACGCTGGAATATCAGCAGAATGATGTGCCAGTCGAACAACTCATCAACCATATCGTGCGGCAAAACAGCGGTACATGAGCCAACTTCCTCCCATACAGGGCGCATCCCTGGCGCTGTTGACGCTGGGCCTGTCGCTGGCCACGTTTATGCAGGTGCTAGACACCTCCATTGCCAATGTGTCCATACCCAGTATTGCGGGGGATCTGGCTGTCAGCCCCAATCAGGGTACATGGGTCATCACCTCTTTCGCTGTCAGCAATGCCATTGCTTTACCGCTGTCAGGTTGGCTGGCCCGCCGGTTTGGCGAAGTACGCCTTTTTATCACCGCAACCCTTTTGTTCACGCTGGCGTCTACGCTTTGTGCCCTTTCAAGCAGTCTGCCGATGCTGGTCGTGTTTCGCGTGATACAGGGTGCCGTTGCCGGCCCCATGATCCCTTTATCGCAAAGTTTGCTGTTATCCAATTATCCGCAAGAAAAAAAGGGCTTGGCCTTGGCATTGTGGGGAATGACGGTGGTGCTGGCGCCTATCTTCGGCCCTATTTTGGGCGGATATATCACCGACAACTTGAGTTGGCCGTGGATTTTTTATATTAATGTGCCTGTAGGGATCATTGCCACCTACCTGACCTGGCGACTTCTGCATGCGCGTGAGACGGCCACCGAGCGCAAACCAATTGATGGCGTGGGTTTAGCCTTATTAATTATCGGTGTAGGCAGTTTGCAATTGTTACTGGATAAAGGCAATGAGCTGGATTGGTTCCATTCAAACTTCATTGTGACGCTGACTGTGATCTCTGTGATCACACTGGCCGCATTCATTATTTGGGAACTGACCGATCAGCATCCCGTTGTGGATTTAAGTTTATTCAAGGAACGGAATTTTACCGTTGGCACGACGGCCATCAGTATCGGTTACATGACATTCTTTTCCGGGGTGGTGATCTATCCTTTGTGGTTACAGACCCAAATGGGCTATACCGCCACCTGGGCTGGGCTGTCTGCGGCACCGCTGGGCATTTTGCCCGTATTCCTGTCGCCTTTTGTGGGCAAAAATATGCACAAATTCGACCTGCGCATACTGGTCACCTTTAGTTTTCTGGTGTTCGGCAGTGTGGCATGGTGGGCTTCCAATTTCAACACCAGCGCCAGCTTTGCAGCGTTAACCTTGCCGCGCTTCGTACAGGGACTGGGCATGGCTTTCTTTTTTATTCCGCTTATGTCCATTTTATTGTCCGGGCTACCACACAACCGAATAGCCAGTGCATCAGGTTTGTCTAACTTTCTGCGCATATTGGGAGGCAGTTTTGGCACGTCACTCAGCATCGCCCTCTGGGACAGACGTGAATCTTTTCATCACAGTCGTCTCGCCGAAAGCGTGACCGCTTACAATGCCAACACCCATGCAGCCATGGCTATTTTTCAACAACAAGGGATACCCACTGCAACCGCTCACGCACTGATACAAAGACAATTGGGCGGACAGGCCTATATCCTGGCCCTGAATGATGTATTTTTCGTTTCTTCGCTGATTTTCTTTGGCTTAATCAGCTTGATCTGGCTGGCAAAACCACCGTTTGGCGCGCCGCCAGAAGGTGGGGGCGGTGCGCATTAAGCGCATTGAATGGATTAGTCTGCCAACAGCACATCCAAACCACCACGCTTATCCAGTGCCGACAGGTCATCGAATCCACCCACGTGGGTCTGCCCCACATAAACTTGCGGCACAGTACGACGCCCAGTACGCGCCATCATTTCCTCACGCAATGAAGGATCCAAATCAACACGTATCTTGTTGACGGTGACATTTTTATTTAAAAGCAAGCGTTCCGCCATGTTGCAATAAGGACAAACCGCTGTACAGTACATGGTCACTTCAGCCATATTCACCTCATTTAACCGTAGGCATCTGTGCCTTTTGCCAGGCAATCATGCCACCCGAAAGGTTATACACCCGCGAAAATCCGGCTTTGCGCAAAATACCACATGCAGTGCCGGACCGGTTACCTGAGCGACAACTGACCACAATCGCCTGGTTGCGAAACTTCTCCAGAGTTTTAATGCTGTCTTTCACCTGACCCAGCGGTACAAGGTGTGCATTCGCAATGTGTCCTGCGGCGAATTCACTGGGCTCTCGCACATCGAGCACCATCGCATTTTCATGATTAATCATTTGTACCGCTTGAGTCACATCGACTTCAGGCACGCCGCCAAGCGAGCCCATTAGTTTGGGAAAAGCCAACATAATGCCGGAAGTTACCGCCATCATAACGAGCCAAAAATTTTGATGTACGAAATTCAATGGTTACTCCTACAGACCACAACTTGATTTAACACCACACTTCACAAGAATGCTGTCCAGCGGACAGAAACGGGTAAAGCCACTTTGAAACAGATTGAAGCCTACAAAGGCGGTCAACCATAGCCAGCCAGGATGGGTAATATCCGCTTGGCCGGTGAACTGGGCCAAAGCCAGGGACAGCAAAATAAATGTCCCTGCGATAATACGAACGATGCGTTCTACACTCATAATTATTCAGTCCTGTTGAATTGTTTAATTAAGGCGTACATGGCGTTCCAATTTACCTTCCCACAGGAAATACAACAGCGGGATGACCACCAGGGTTAGCACGGTTGAAGCAAAAGTACCAAAAATCAGCGACACGGCCAAGCCGCCAAACACTGGATCGGTAATCATTATCGCAGAGCCGAGTATGATTGCCAAGGCGGTCAGCATGATAGGGCGAAAACGAACCGCGCCGGCTTCGATGACCGCCTGTTCCAAAGTGTAGCCCTGTGCCCGATAGTCGACAATAAAGTCAATGAGTAACAGCGAATTACGCACCACCACACCGGCCAGTGCAATGACACCAATCATGGAAGTTGCGGTAAAAGCCTGGTGGGTCAACCAATGTCCCGGAAACACGCCCACCAATGTCAGTGGAATGGCGCCCATCACAATCAAAGGCATCATGAACGATTTGTAATATCCCACCAGCATCAGATAAATAAACACCAGTGCCACAATAAAGGCTGAGCCCAAATCACGGAACACGTCTAAAGTCAGTCGCATTTCTCCGCCCCATAGCAGATGATTATGAAGGATGTCATCGGGCTGCGCTTCGACAAACCCCAAATTACCTGTTTTGAAACGCACGCCATTACTCAGCAATTTTCCATCCAGCATTTTATCCAGTGCCAGCACTGCGTAAACAGGGCTTGACGTCAACAACTCACCACCCACCATCACCACGGGATGTTGATCCCTGTCGTAAACAGGTTTGTCTTGCATGGTATGGTCAATGGTTGCAATCGCGGAAAGCGGTATGGATTGCCCCATTTGGTTGGTGATTTGTAGCGCCAGGATCTGTTCGGGCGTCTGCCGTTGATCACGCGGCAATCGAACCGTGATGCGAATGGGTTCAAGACTCCCTGTAACGTGCAAGGTACCGGCGGTAAAACCAGACAGATAGTCGTGCAGTATTTTAGCCACCTGCCCTACTGCGACACCGGAAAGTGCCGCCTTTTGACGATCAATGTGAATAGTATAGGATGCCACAGAACCAGTGACTGAATCGTCGGTGTTAACAATGCCATAAATAGCATTGAAATCGCGATCCACCGTGGTTGCCGCCGAACGCAACTTGTCATAATCCGGGCCGTACAATTCAGCCAAAATCTGTGACTGAACAGGCGGCCCTGGCGGGGTCTCGTACAATTTTATTTTTGCACCAGGAAAATCTTTGCGCACCGCATTCAGCGCAAGATTAAGACGCTGGGCAATCTCATGCGACGGGACTGAACGCTCATGTTTGCTGGTTAAGTTGACACGCAACTGCGCCAGATTATCGCCCCGTTTGAGCATGTCGCCACGCACCAGGGCAGAGAAATCAATCGGCGCCGTCGTGCCAAGAAAAGTTTGGTAGTCGGTGACATAACGGGTTGTGCCCAATACATCACCGACTGCGCGGGCAACCCTGTCGGTTTCCGCCAGCGTGCTGCCAGCCGGGGTATCGACTTGCAGCAAAAGGGTATTGGTGTTGTCGTTGGGCAACATTTTTAACTCGACGCCCATGGCTGACAACGGGCCATTCAATCCTGAAGGCCGAATAAATTGCCATGCAGGTTGCAACATCGCGGCAATCAACAGGCCAATCACCACCATAAACAGAATATGACGACGTCTCGCACTGCGAATAAAAGGGGTAATCACGGCGACATAAGCCCGATACAAGGGGTCTTTTGGACGGGTTGCCCTGTCTTCCAGTGCGGGGGTATCGGCCATTTGTTTGGCTGCCTTACCCGCCAACCAGCGATTTGCTGCCCAAGGCACCACCATGTAGGCAATCACCAGAGAAGCAACCATGGCGATAGGCACATTAAATGGAATGGGACGCATAAAGGGCCCCATCATGCCCGTCACAAATGCCATCGGAATAAAAGCCAGTATCACTGCGATGGTGGCCACATTGGTGGGGTTGCCGATTTCATTGGTCGCAATCACCAGCACATCCTTGAAATTTGTGTCGCCGTGGTGCAAGTGGCGGTGTATGTTTTCTATTACCACAATGGCCGCATCGACCAGCAAACCCAAGGACAAAATAAGCGCAAACAGCGTGATGCGGTTGATGGTTTGCCCAGCAAACAGTCCGACCGTCAGCACGACAAACAAAATAAGCGGGACAGTCAGCGTGACAATAGCCGCTTCGCGCCAGCCGAGAAACACCACCAAAATAACCACCACCGAGCCAATGGCGATACCCAAATGTTCCATCAGGGTATTGACGGCATCATTGGCCTTTGCACCGTCATCACGGGTGACGGTGACGGTCACCCCCTGCGGGATTGCATCGCGCTTGAGTGCATTCAGTTTGCTCAACACCGCATTGGCCACGACGACTGCATTGGTGCCCGCCTTTTTGGCAATCGCGATGGTGACCGCAGGTGCTTCACCGCGGTAGGCAGGGTGTTCGGCAGCCGGACCAAAAGCAAACCGGCTCAGTTCGTCGGTTTCGGCTGCACCGTCATGGATATCTGCCACGTCTTTGAGATAAACCGGCTTGCCATTGGGCGCACCGATGATGATGTGACCGACTTCACGCGCATCACCCAAAAACCCCGATAAACGCACAGGGTGTGATCGATCATTGCTGACCAGTGTACCCAGGGGCAAAGACACATTGGCACCCTGCAATTGCTGACTCAGCTGATCCAGAGAAATGCCGCTGGCACTGAGTTTGGCCGGATTGATCCAAACATTGACGGCACGTTCTGCGCCACCGCTCAATTGCGTGAAGGACACCCCTGGAATATTGCGCAACTGTTCAAGCACATGTGAGGCCACCAAACGCAAAGTATCGTCCGGAAGTTGTATGGAACTCAGCGTGAGCGTCATGATGGGCACATCATCCACATTAATCGGCTTGACGATGGGTTGCATCACACCAGCAGGCATGCGGTCCATATTTTGCATCAACTGGTTATAGAGTTTAACCAGGCTGCGCTCCTGATCCTGCCCCACATCAAACTGAACAGTGACCACACCATAATCTGGCACGGCATAGCCAAAGGTATGCTTCACGCCAGACTGGGCATTCATAATCGCTTCCAGCGGCTGGACCACCAGATGCTCAATTTCATCCGCTGATGCGCCCGGTTTGGCCACGATAATATTCGCAGCGGGCACCACGATCTGGGGGTTGTATTCACGCGGCGTCACCAACAGCGCCATCACGCCAGCCAGCGTCACCGCCAGCATCATCATGGCAGTAATCTTGGACTCAAGAAAAGTTTTCGCCAGCTTACCGGCAATATTCAGGTGAGGCGGAACGTGTTCAGACATTTCCATCCCCTGCCACAATCTTGTCGCCCGATTGCAGCGACGCATCAGGATTATCCACCACCTGCTCGCCCGCTGTTAAGCCTGCCTGAATTTCCGTCTGATCCAACGCTGTGCCACCGACACGCACCATGCGGTAATGGGCAATATGATTTTGATCCACCACAAAGACACCACTGATGCCTGCACGCGCGATAACTGCGCTGCTCGGAATACGCAAACCATGGCGTTTCCCCATCGGAAAATCCACTTGCGCAAACATACCACTTTGCAATGCCACATCGTGAGGCAGACCAATCTTGACCAGATGGGTGTGCGTCACAGGGTCTGCAGCTGAAACCAAATGCGTAATCGTTCCAGTCAAAGTCATTTGATTAACGTGTAAGGTGACAGGCTCGTTCAAGCTTAATTGACTGAATGTCGTTTCCGATACCTGAGTCTCAACATTCAGTTGAGCAGGGTTGACGAGGCTGAGCAAAGTCTGTCCGGGTGCGGCCAGGGCGCCTACACTGGCGGCACGCTGGGTAATGATGCCGGAGAATGGTGCGCGAATTTCAGCATAGCGCATTTGCGCATTGGCGCTGGCGTGTCCTGCACGGGCTGCATTGGCCTGCTGCTGAGCGATGGAATATTGAAGACGGATTTTATCCCATTGGGCTTTGGGAATGGCTTCTTCACGATAAAGGTCGCCAAAACGCTCATAATCGGATTTGGCATCGGCCAGTGCTGCTTCAGCCTGCGCCAGGCTGGCGCCAGACATGCTGACTTGCCCCTGGATGTCGCTTGGGTCCACGGTGATGAGCAAATCTCCCTGTTTCACCTGTTGACCCACCTCCACGTTGATATGACGCACATAACCCATGATGCGTGAAGCAATTTGAATCTGCTGCTCTGACACCACACTGGCTGGATAGCTTGCAACAACAGGCAACTCACTGGTCTGCACGGTGAACAGGATGGCTTTCACTGAATTGACTGGGGATATTGCAGAAGCAGCATCATCCGGCTGATGACCACCGCAACCGCCTAACAAGAAAGCGAGGGATAACAAAATGAGACGAAAGGAAAAATTGTTCAAGGCAAACTCCTGGGGCCGGTTAATAAATAACCTTGATTTAAATTAAAGCGCATTGGGGTCAAGTTGTCCCAAGGCAAGTTTCAAATTGGCGCGCTGCACCACCAGCGCATACCTCGCGCTGACCACATCGGCACGTGCTTTATCCAATTGGGCTTGTGCGTCCAGTTGTTCAGTAATGGTGGTCAACCCATTGGCATAACGTTTGTTAACCAGACTGACTGCTTCTTCAATTTGCGACAACGCCGCTTCGCGTTCAGCCAATTGTTTCTCAGCTTCATTGGCCTTGCGCACAGCCTCATCCACTTGATAAGCAAGTCCGGCTTCTGCTTGAGTCAAACGCGCCTGCGTTTCATTTTTGCTGGCTTGCGCCTGATCCACCTTGGCGTGCGTAACACCCCCATCAAAAGCCACCCATGACACCGAACCGCCTATGGTATAAGAACTGGCACCCAAGCCCATCTGGGCATCATTCCAGTCCTGGCGCAGCATCAAACCTACCTGGGGTTGCCATGCGGCGCGCGCCATGTCTACTTTAGCGGCTTCTGCCTGGGTCTGTTTGCGCAGAGCAAGAATACCCGGGTTGTTTTCAAGCGCTGTTTGACGCAAGGTTTGTATTGGCGCAGAAACCGGTTTAATTTCAGCCCATTCACCCACATCCAGGGGATGATCAAAGGGTACGCCCAGCAAAATATGCAGCTGTTCCAGTGCGCCATCCAACGCATCCTGCGCTTGCAGACGCTGCACCCGCACGTCTTGCAGGCGGACTTGCGCCAACAACAGATCGCTTTTTACAACGGTACCATTTTTGAGCATATTGTTCATCATGGCGAGCAATGAACGTGCTGCGGTTTCTGCCTGTTGGGTCACACCGACAAACGCACGGGCTGCATGCACACCTTCATATGCCTGCAAGACCTGAAAAATAACGTGTTGACGGGCGGATATATTTCCTTGTTGTGCGGCTTCCACATTTGCGCGCGCCTGTTTGATACCCCCTTCTATCATCCCCCCAGTGTAAACAGGCGCCAGAATTTCCAAACGGGTATCAAAATTGTGCACAAATCCCGGATTATTGAGGTTGGCAGGCGCGATACCCAAAGCTGACGGGCCGGTAAATTGGCCTGCGCCAAAATTATTGAACGTGGCCTGGCGTTCGGATAGTTTTAAACCAAACGCCGTGAGCGCATCATTGGTGCCCACCACATCTTCCGACGCAGTAAGCGTGGGAACGCGGTTTCCCTTAGCTTGGCGCAGACCGGCTGCGGCCTGACTGACGAGTGCCTGGCTACCAATCAAATCGGGGTTTTGTTGCAAGGCCATATTCACACACTGAACGAAACTCAGGGTTTCTGCCACTGCATACCCAGACCATGCCACACTCAGCGACAGGATCAGGGCATGAAAAAATAGCGCTGGCTTGTGTATCAATAATTTAGTCATTATTCGTGAGTACCTTTATCAATCACCATACAGTCTGTCCAAATAATACGTCATTCTAGCGAAAGCGGTCATGCTGCCGCCTGATTCAAAAGGCACTTCGCCCACGCAACAACGACAAAAAAACATTTTCGGAGAACCCGTTGTTACATATTAAACCAATTAAGACCTTTACACGATGCTTACATTCGCCGCATCGGGTA
>JAJYMO010000030.1 GCA_021786845.1 Pseudomonadota bacterium
TATTGATACATTTGATAAAGAATGAACAGGCTGAAAACCGCAAGGGCGGCCGGGTAGTATCCCGGCCGCTTTTGCCAAAGGCCGATAATGAGCCAGAGTTTGATTACGCCGTGGCCGAGCAAATAGAAGGCGGTGAAGTGCTGGTTGCTGATGGACAGGCCTTGCGCCGTATGGAACAGGTAATTGGCAACGAAGTCGCGTGGGTCTTCCGTTAATTCCGCTTGTGTGACGGCGCGCACCAGATCGAGCAGAAATGGCTTGGTCACGAAGTAGGTGAAAATGCTGGCGGAGATTTCCGCCAGTGCAAACACCCCTTTGAACGCAAGACTGATCTCAAAGGCGATGTGTATGTTTTTTTCATCGAACAGTTTTTTCATGGTGGCCAATTTTTTTGGGGTGCTTCACATTGCGTGAATTAGCGCCGAATCCATCCGGCAGCCATTGGATGCGCCAAGACTGTACGGTACATCTGTTCGGCCGCATGGGTGACCGCATCGCCAACCCTTCGCCACAGCGGCGAGATGACCACATGGGCCGCACCGGCCACCACGACGGCACCCACCATATCCAGCGGGAAATGTACGCCCAGAAACACCCGTGCCCAGGCAACGGCAATGCCCGCTGTCCAGATGGTGGTGGCCAGTCGAAATGCGCCGCCAAACAGCAGGGTCAGACCGATACCGGCAAATACAGTCATGTGGTCGCTGGGGAAAGAGGAATCGGCTGCGTGCGGTATCCAGGTATGGCCGAGTCCGATCATAAATGGCCGCGGGTGCTGCCAGACCAAACCGATTACCTGATTGATGCCGAGCGCCAACAGGGCGACCAGACAAGCCTTGATTGCCATGTTGCGACGTGCATTGTCGCCCCACAGCCACATACCCAGCAAGAGCAACGGGACCAGATCGATGAGGTCTTTAGCCATGATGGTGGCTATCTGGATCAACCAGGCCGGTGTGCCGTCGCCAGCGTTGATGTGTAAAAACAGGCTGCGGTTGAACGCTTCAATATATGGCATCATTTCTTCTGGTTCTGTTTAAACGGTTCGGCGCGTGTGCCAGTCGCACTGACGCAATCAAACCATGCTTGATCTGCATGGTATCCCGACCAGGTGCCGTATGCAAGGCGTGTTGTGCTTCAGCGCTGACACGGGCAAATATTTCCCCTTGCTGATTTTTGGGCGGTGTAGTATCCTTTCGCCTCTTTACAGGCTCCGCCAGTTGGTTTTTTCTGAAGACCCACTGCAAGCCGGTATGCAGGACCGTAGCTCAGCTGGTTAGAGCGTTGCCTTGACATGGCAAAGGTCGCTGGTTCGATTCCAGTCGGTCCTACCAGGATTTTAATTGTTGCACAATGTTGGTTGAAAAAGCGCGGCAAATATCCGCGCTTTTTTGCGTTTCGGAGAAGGTGATCATGCCGCAAATTACTTTACCTGATGGCTCTGTTCGAGTCTTTGATCATGCCGTTAGCGTGGCCGATGTGGCCGCGTCAATTGGTGCCGGATTGGCGAAAGCGGCCCTGGCCGGTCGTGTCGATGGCCGTTTGGTGGACACCAGTTATTCGATTGAACATGATGCGCGATTGGCCATTGTGACGGATAAGGATACGGACGGGTTGGATGTCATTCGTCATTCAACTGCGCATTTGTTGGCCTTTGCGGTGAAATCGCTGTATCCGGATGTACAAGTGACCATCGGACCCGTGATTGAAGATGGCTTCTATTATGACTTTGCTTCGCCGCGCCCATTTACGCCGGAAGATTTGCAAGTCATCGAGCGCAAGATGCTTGAATTGGCGCGACAGGATATTCCGGTGACGCGTCAGGTGTTGTCGCGTGATGAGGCAATCGGATTTTTTAAGGGGTTGGGCGAACATTATAAAGCCGAACTGATTGAGGCGATTCCGGTTGGTGAGGACGTTTCCCTGTACACCGAAGGTGCTTTTACTGATTTGTGTCGTGGTCCGCATGTGCCTTCTACGGGTCGGTTAAAACATTTTAAATTGATGAAGCTGGCCGGTGCTTTCTGGCGAGGCGATCATCGCAATCCAATGTTGCAACGCATTTATGGCACGGCCTGGGCGAAAAAAGAGGATCTGGATGCTTACCTGCACCGGCTGGAAGAGGCCGAAAAGCGCGACCACCGCAAGCTGGGCCAGCAGCTGGATTTGTTTCATCTGCAAGAGAACGCGCCAGGATCCGTCTTTTGGCACCCAAAAGGTTGGCGTTTGTTCCAGACGCTGATTCAATACATGCGGGAACGTCAAACCCGTGCGGGATATGTGGAAGTCAATACACCGGATGTGATGGATCGCTCATTATGGGAAACTTCAGGGCACTGGGAAAACTATCGCCAAAACATGTTCATCACCCAAACAGAAGACAAACGTGTTTTTGCACTGAAACCCATGAATTGCCCCGGTGCGATGTCAATGTTTGCGCAAGGGGTAAAAAGTTACCGTGACTTGCCTTTGCGTATGGCGGAATTCGGCAAGGTGCATCGTTATGAGCCTTCCGGTGCGTTGCATGGGTTGATGCGGGTGCGTCATTTTACGCAAGATGATGCGCATATCTTTTGCGCGCTGGATCAGATGGAGCAGGAGTGCCGTGATGTGGTGGCTTTGATTCTTGATATTTATACTGATTTCGGTTTCGATGCGGTACGGATTAAATTGTCCACGCGGCCTGAAAATCGTATCGGTAGCGACGAGGTATGGGACCAGCTGGAAGGCGCTTTATCCGGTGCGCTGAACCATATGGGAATGGTGTATGAGTTATTTCCCGGGGAAGGCGCATTTTACGGCCCGAAGCTGGAATTCGTATTGCGCGATGCCATTGGTCGTGATTGGCAATGCGGTACGCTGCAAGTAGATATGAATTTGCCTGAACGGTTTGATTTGAACTATGTGGGTGAAGACAATGCCCGTCATCGCCCTGTGATGTTGCACCGTGCGATGTTTGGTTCATTGGAGCGGTTTATCGGTATTCTGATTGAACATCATGCGGGTGCCTTGCCGACATGGTTGTCGCCGGATCAAGTGGTGGTGATGAGTATTACTGATCAGCAAGCCGATTATGCGAAAAAAATTCATGCTATTTTGGTCGCTGCAGGGATTTTTTCATCTTTAGACTTGAGAAATGAGAAGATAAGCTATAAAATACGCGAACATAGTCTGCAAAAATTACCTTACCAAGTTATTTTGGGTGATAAAGAAGTGACTGCGGATGTCGTGGCTGTGCGAGCCCGTCATGGCGAAGACTTGGGCCAAATGCCCGTCGACGCTCTGGTAACACGCATTAAGACAGAAACCGCCTTGCATCAATAAACGCGAGGAGTGAGTGACCTCACTCCTTTTTAATTTTAATTTTCAGGAGTTGTAGCGATCGCTCAGGATAAAGAACCACGTGTCAACGGTGAAATTACCGGTGCAGAAATTCGTGTCATCGGGATAGATGGCGAGCCGCTGGGGATACTTTCCGCAGCACAAGCATTAAAAATGGCTGAAGAAGCTGAAGTTGATCTGGTGGAAATTGCGCCCCTGGCCAAACCGCCTGTGTCACGACTGATGGACTATGGTAAATATAAATACCAGCAAAGCAAGCGTCAGCATGAAGCCAAACTGAAGCAGAAACAGATTCAGGTCAAAGAAGTCAAGTTTCGACCCAGTACGGATGAGGGCGATTACCAAATCAAATTACGTAACCTGATCCGGTTTTTGGAAGAGGGTGACAAGGCCAAAGTGACGTTACGCTTCCGTGGGCGAGAGATGGCGCATCAAGAATTTGGTCTGGCGCAACTTAAGCGTGTGGAGGCTGACTTGCAAGAACTGGCGGTTGTGGAACAATTCCCCAAAATGGAAGGCCGTCAGATGGTGATGGTGCTTGCGCCGAAGCGAAAATAAATGATTGAAATGCAGCCTGTGTACCTTTAGGTATGGGGTGGTAAAAATTTGTGACAGTGTCGCAAAACGTAGGCCGTGAGGCCTGCCGCAGTGCAGGCAATGTCTGGGTTCCTAAATGTTTCGGAGTGAAACTGCCCAGCGTTGTCAAAACAGGAGTAAGTGTAATGCCTAAAATGAAGACTAAATCAGGTGCGGCCAAGCGGTTTAAAGCGCTGGCCAGTGGCGGGATCAAGCGTAGTCAAGCTTTCAAACGCCATATTTTAACCAAAAAAACAACGAAAAATAAACGGCAATTGCGCGGGATGCTGTTGGTGGATGCCACCAATATGCGTTCTGTACGTGCAATGATGCCTTACGCGTAAGGGGATAGATTATGCCAAGAGTTAAACGTGGTGTGGTCGCTCATGCGCGGCACAAAAAAATCATCGATATGGCCAAGGGTTACCGTGGTCGTCGTAAAAATGTTTACCGGATTGCCAAACAGGCGGTAATGAAAGCCGGACAATACGCTTATCGGGATCGTCGTCAACGTAAACGTCAGTTCCGTGCGTTGTGGATTGCGCGGATCAATGCGGCAGCGCGGCAGTGCGGTTTGCGTTACAGCGTATTCATGAATGGTTTGAAAAAAGCCGAGATTATGCTGGATCGTAAAGTACTGGCTGATTTGGCGGTCTTTGACAAACCAGCGTTCGCACAATTGGTTGAGCAGGCTAAATCCAAACTGGCTGTATAACACGGCTATTTTAGATCAAAAAAGGAGGCCGCTGGCCTCCTTTTTTTATCGAACTTCCCCCGAGTTGTGTGGGTCGGGGCGCATCACTGAACCGCGAGGAAATTCATGCATACTTTAGACAGTATTATTGTCAGTGCGGAAACGGATTTTTTGGCTGCTAATCAAGTTGCTGATTTAGAACAGGTCAAAGCCCGTTATTTGGGTAAAGCAGGATTACTGACCGAGCAGATGAAGTTATTGGGCCGTTTGCCTGCTGAACAACGCCCGGCTGCCGGCAGTTTAATCAACCAGGCCAAAGAGCGTATCACCGCTGCACTGGAGGCGCGCAGAACAGCAATACATCATGCCGAATTAACGCAGCAATTGGCTGCAGAAGCGTTTGATGTGAGTTTGCCGGGGCGAGGCATGGGGAAGGGCGGTTTGCATCCCGTGACCCAAACGCTGGCGCGCATCGAGGCGTTGTTTCGGTCATTGGGTTTTGAGGTTGCAGAAGGTCCTGAAATCGAAACGGATTTCTATAATTTTACTGCGCTGAATATTCCAGCCAATCATCCCGCACGTGCGATGCACGATACTTTTTATCTGGACGAAAAGCACGTGCTGCGCACACACACCTCACCCGTACAGATCCATTATTTACAATCGCATGAACCCCCTTTGCGTATCATTGCGCCCGGTCGGGTGTATCGGTGTGATTCAGATGTAACGCATACGCCCATGTTTCATCAGGTAGAAGGTTTGTGGGTTGATGAAACTGTGAATTTTGCGAGCCTGAAAGGTGTATTAGCGGACTTCATGCAACGGTTTTTTGAGCGTGATGATTTGAAAGTGCGTTTCAGGCCTTCATTTTTCCCCTTTACCGAACCCTCTGCGGAAATGGATATTGCTTGCGTGATGTGTGAAGGCAAGGGATGTCGGGTTTGCAGTCATACGGGTTGGTTAGAGGTGTTGGGTTGCGGCATGGTACATCCTAACGTATTGTCCAGTGTGCATGTCGACAGTGAACGGTATTTGGCCTTTGCATTTGGTATGGGCGTTGAACGTTTAGCTATGCTGCGTTATGGGGTGGATGATTTGCGCGCGTTTTTTACAAATGATCTGCGATTTCTTCGGCAGTTTAACTGAGGCGATCTGGTATGAAATTTTCAGAATTATGGTTGCGTCAGTATGTGAATCCGTTGCTTGATACAGCGTCTTTAGCGCATGCGTTGACAATGGCCGGGCTGGAAGTTGAGGCCATTGAACCGGTGGCAGGCGATTTTTCAGGTGTGGTGGTCGGCCATGTTCGCACTGTGATGCCGCATCCCGATGCGGACCGGTTGCGGGTTTGTCAAGTCGATGTGGGCGCTGAAACATGGTTGCAAATCGTCTGTGGCGCAGCCAATGTGTGCGTGGATGCGCGTGTTCCTTGTGCCGTAGTGGGCGCACGTTTACCCGGTATGGAAATTAAATCAGCCAAGCTGCGCGGTGTGGCGTCATTGGGTATGTTGTGTTCAGGTACGGAACTCGGGATTGCCGGGGTTTCCGATGGCTTGTTGATTTTACCTGCCGATGCGCCAGTGGGTTTGAGTGTGCGCGAATACCTGCGGCTGAATGATCAGTCGCTGACGCTTAAATTAACACCTAATCGCAGCGATTGTCTGAGCGTACAAGGCATTGCCCGGGAAGTGGCCGCGATTACCGGTGCGCAATTGCATACTATTCCCACCGCGCCGGTTTCGGTCAGCGGTGCACCCGGATTTGACATGGGTGATGTGGAAGCTGTTGCGTGTCCCCGTTATCGGGTGCAACGGCTGGACGGTTTGAACCCGTTCGCCACAACGCCTGAATGGATGCGCGAACGGCTTGCGCGCAGTGGTATCCGCTCTTTGGGCGCCATTGTGGATGTGACCAATTATGTGCTGCTGGAAATGGGGCAACCTTTGCATGCGTTCGATGCGGATAAAATCCACGGTGCGATCAGGGTGCGTTGGGCACAAACGCAGGAATCGATTGTGTTGCTGAATGGACAGGAAGTTCGTTTGGATGCGGACATGCTGGTGATTGCCGATGAAACAGGCGCACAAGCGATTGCCGGTATCATGGGCGGAGCGGCCAGCGCAGTGAGTGAAAGCACAACATCTGTTTTGTTGGAGTCGGCCTATTTTGATCCAGACGCTGTGGCAGGGCGGGCACGCCGATTGGGGTTGGCGACGGATGCGGCTTTCCGTTTCGAGCGCGGCGTTGATTTCGGTGCGACACAACAGGCGGCTGATCGTGCGGCTGAATTGCTGTTATCGATTTGTGGCGGTGTGGCGCATCCCGCTATAGAGGTGTTGCATGAATTACCTGCGCGTACGCCGATTCATTTGCGTGTTGCGCGCGTGGCCCGGATTTTGGGTGTTGCACTGGATGGCGCGGATATTCAGGACTATTTGCAGCGCCTGGGTTGTGCGCTGAAAGAAACGGAAACCGGGTTTCAAGTGAGCGTGCCAAGCTATCGATTTGATTTGGCGATTGAAGTTGACTTGATCGAGGAGTTGGCTCGCTTGTACGGGTATGATCGTATCATCCCGAAGGTGCCCCATGCGGATTTGAGTATGACGGCTGATTCCGAGCAATTGCGTTCTGTCGAAGGCTTGCGTGAAATCCTGGTCGCCCGCGATTACCAGGAGGTCATTACCTATAGTTTTGTTGATCAGACATGGGAAACTGAACTGGCACCACAGAACCAGGCCATTGCGCTCAAAAATCCGATTGCCAGTCAGATGAGTGTGATGCGATCAACCTTGTTTGGTGGTGTGCTGGATGTGTTGGACAGCAACCTCAATCGAGGGCAGTCACGTGTTCGGGTGATGGAGGTCGGGCGCTGTTATCAGGCGACTGGAGATGGTGTTGTTGAGAATCTGCGTGTTGGCGGTTTGTGTTATGGGTCTGTCGCGCCAGAACAATGGGGTCTGACGGCGCGCAATGTGGATTTTTTCGATGTGAAAGCTGATCTTGAAGCATTGTGTTGGCCTGAACCTTTGCAGGTGCTTGCGGCGCAGCATCCAGCGTTGCATCCCGGACAAAGTGGTCAGCTTGTGCTGAATAATCAAGTGATAGGTTGGTTAGGCGCTTTGCATCCGGAATTGGTACGCCGCAGGCAGTGGGGCAGCGCGCCCATCGTCTTTGAGATGAATGTTGAGCCGCTTTTGTTGCGTCAGCTTCCCCGATATTGCGCGATGTCACGATTTCAGGCCGTACGGCGAGATTTGGCGGTCATTGTCGGTCAGGCTGTGTCAGCGCAAACCATCCTTGATCATTTGCGCGCGGCAAATGTGCCTTATGTGACAGAAATAGCGTTATTTGACAGTTATCGGGGAAAACACATTGATTACGATAAAAAAAGTCTTGCATTTAGTGTGCACATGCAAGACAATCACAAAACGTTAACGGATGGTGAGGTGGACGCGGCTGTCGTCCAGTTGACTGATTTAATGCAACGCCAATTTGGCGCACAATTACGTTCTTGAGGTAACTATGACATTGACTAAAGCCGAATTGGCTGACTTATTGTATGAAGAAGTGGGCCTGAACAAGCGCGAGGCCAAAGATATGGTTGAAGGTATGTTTGAGGAAATTCGTAATGCACTGGAAGCCTCGGATACCGTGAAGTTATCAGGTTTCGGTAATTTTCAGCTGCGCGATAAACCACAACGACCCGGACGCAACCCGAAAACCGGGGAAGATATGCCGATCACCGCCCGGCGCGTGGTAACTTTTCACCCGAGCAATAAACTGAAAGCATTGGTTGAATCCAATTATGGCGGAATACCGACCCAGCAGTGAGCTGCCTCCCATCTCCGCGAAACGCTATTTCACTATCGGCGAAGTTGCTGAGTTGTGTGAGGTTAAGCCGCATGTGCTTCGCTATTGGGAGCAAGAGTTCTCACAATTAAAACCGGTTAAGCGGCGCGGAAATCGCCGTTATTATCAACACCATGAGGTGTTGTTGATCCGGCGCATTCGTGAATTGCTCTATGGACATGGTTTTACAATTAATGGGGCGCGGTTGCGACTTGATGGTGTGGAATTGTCTGCCGCTGAATCCGTCGCAGAGTCTGCGCCACTGACTAAATCCGGCACCCATATCAGTACCTGTTCTGAGGTCGATTATCAGCTTGTCCGGCAAGAGATTCTGGCTATTTTGTCTCTTCTTGCGCCCTCATCCGCCGCTTGAACCCTTTTTTCGTTCCACGAACAAGTTCTCGGCTGTAAGCACTTCATTTTCGATGAGTAGTTTGCTATAATCGCAAATTCGGGGCGTAGCGCAGCCTGGTAGCGTACTTGCATGGGGTGCAAGT
>JAJYMO010000025.1 GCA_021786845.1 Pseudomonadota bacterium
GCATTTTGTTGTACCACACCTTGCACCGTTTCGGCTGGGCGAATCAATCTGAATCGACCAGGCTGGGTGACGGGTTACGGCTCATTGGCTGCCGCATCACCAACGCGGTAAAGTGCTTGCCGCCGCAAAACAAGCCGGAGCGGATGGAGGTGCGGGCTTGCAATCCCTATCTGGCGCAAGAGATTGCCAGCTTGCCTGCATCAGCCGGGATTCTGGCGCTGGGAACGGTGGCGCACGAGGCGGTGTTGATGGCGCTTGACTTGTCCGCCAAATCGCACAAATTTGCACACGGCGCGGTGCATGAATTGACGCCTTCTGATTTAACCCCGAATGGGCGCACGTCGGGTACAGAGCGCGTGCTCACTCACTTGAAAGAAGTACCCGCTTTTCCGCATGGTTTGCGTCTGTACGACAGTTACCACTGCAGCCGCTATAACACCCAGACCAAACGCTTGACCGCAGCCATGTTTGAGGCGGTATTTGCGCGCATCAAGGCAGATCAAGAGGGCTCATCCGTTGGATGACAAGGGCGAATCCACACCTTTCGACAGCGCAAGTTTCTTAAGCAGCCTGCCAAAATTGCCGGGTGTCTACCGCATGCTGGACGAAGCCGGGCAAGTTTTGTACGTGGGCAAAGCGGGCAATCTCAAACAACGGGTGTCCTCGTATTTTCAAAAAAACGATTTGTCACCGCGCATCCGCTTGATGGTCAGTCGCATTGCTGCGGTGGAAATTACCGTTACCCGTTCCGAAGCGGAAGCGCTGTTGCTGGAAAACAACCTGATTAAAGCGTTGTCTCCGCGCTATAACATCCTGTTTCGTGATGACAAATCTTATCCCTATCTGTTGCTGACAGGGCATGCGTTTCCGCGTTTGATGGTTTTTCGCGGCACGCCCAAACGCGGTGACCGTTGCTTCGGTCCCTTTCCCAATGCGGGCGCCGTGCGGGACAGCCTGGACATCCTGCAAAAAATATTTCAGTTGCGCACATGTGAAGACACGGTGTTTGCGCACCGTTCCCGCCCGTGTTTGCTGCATCAAATCAAACGTTGCAGCGCGCCCTGTGTGGAGGGAGTTGGTGCGGCGGCTTATGCGGCAGATGTGGCACATGCCGAGCAGTTTTTATTGGGGAAAACCGATCAGTTGCTGGATGACATCACCACCCGCATGCAGCAGGCTGCGATGGCGCAGCACTATGAACAGGCAGCGGCTTTGCGCGACCAGGTGCGCAGTCTGACCGCCGTGCGTGAACGGCAATCCGTCACTGATTTAGGCAGTGTGGATGTGGATGTGGTGGCTGTGGCAAGCGGACAGGGCATGGTGTGCGTCAATCTGGGCATGATACGCGGCGGGCAATATCTGGGTGACCGCAGCCTGTTTCCCCGCAATGCACAAGATGCCGATTTGCAGGAAACCTTGTCAGCATTTTTGACGCAACATTATCTGGATGCGATCGCCCCTGCACAGATTATTGTGTCGGAAGAAGGTGATTGGCGCGCCATTGCCGAAGTTCTGTCAGAACAGGTGGGGCATCCGCTCACTATTCATCATCAGGTCAGCGGGCAACGACGACGCTGGCTGGACATGGCGCTCAGTAATGCACGGCTGGCGATTTTGCGCGAGGCCAATCAAAAAAACACCCAAACCCAGCGTTTGGCGGCTTTGCGGTTGGCGTTGGCTATGCCTGATTTGCAGCGTATTGAGTGCTTCGATATCAGCCACACCATGGGTGAAGCGACTGTGGCCTCATGTGTGGTGTATGACCATGAAGCCATGCAACCTGCTCAATATCGCCTGTTCAACTTGCGCACCAATAAGGCGGGCGATGATTATGGTGCCATGCGCGAAGCACTGACACGGCGTTATACCCGGATTCGGGAAGGCGAGGGCGTGCGTGCGGATCTGGTACTGATTGATGGTGGCCTGGGGCAATTGCACGCTGCAGCTGAAGTGATGATTGAGTCAGGGATGGGCGACGTACCGCTCATCGGTGTGGCCAAAGGCGTGGAGCGTAAAGCGGGCATGGAACAACTAGTGGCCATGGACGGCTCGTCACGACGCATGTCGCCTGACGACCCGGCCTTGCACCTGATTCAACAGATTCGCGATGAAGCTCATCGCTTTGCAATTACCGGCCATCGCGCACGCCGCGCCAAAGCACGCAATGTGTCGGTTTTGGAAAGTATGCCGGGGATTGGGCCGAAGCGGCGGCAAAAACTGCTGGAACGCTTCGGCGGTCTGCGTGAGCTTAAAAATGCGGGGGTAGAAGACATCGCTAAAGTAGCCGGGATTAGTCGGGCACTGGCGGAAGAAATTTATCGTGGTTTGCATTGATGGGTTGCGGTCATCATGGGAATGGCAATTCATCGCGTCGCATACTTGCCTGCTGGGCGAAAGGTGAGCCAGTGAATACGCTCTATTATTATCTGTATAAATTCTGTGCGAGCGGTGTACGAATTGGTGCAAAATTCGGGTTAGCTGGTAAACTGTTCAATAAACCATTTTCAACAAATTTTTGTTAACCATGCCGCTGAACTTACCCAATATTTTGACCTGGTTGCGTATCTTATTGATTCCACTGGTGGTGGCGGTCTATTATTTCCCGGACTCGTGGTGGTTGTCGCAGGAGCGCAATATCGTTGCGGCTTTGATGTTTAGTGTGGCGGCAATGACAGATTGGCTGGATGGCTATCTGGCGCGGGTGTTAAAGCAAACTTCGGCTTTCGGTGCTTTTCTTGACCCCGTTGCCGACAAGTTGATGGTGGCCGCAGCACTCATCGTGCTGGTGCAGTTGCACAGGGTGGACGCTTTGATTGCCCTGATTATTATTGGGCGAGAAATTACGATTTCAGCTTTGCGCGAATGGATGGCCAGCATTGGCGCTCGGGGCAGTATTGCTGTTTCCAAGCTGGGAAAAATTAAAACTGCCGCACAGATGCTGGCGATTGTTTTGTTGTTATGGAATACCCCGCTGTGGGGTATAGACATCCATCAGTGGGGTGTTTGGCTAATCTGGATTGCAGCCATATTCACTTTGTGGTCTATGGTGTATTATCTGCGCTGCGCGCTTACCGAGGCAATTCGACGTGGACAATCCTAGTATCATTGCAGAAGCACCCAATCCCAATCAGTCTTTCAAAAAACTTGGCGTCACGACACTTGCACTCTCGGCAATCGGCGTGGTGTATGGTGATATTGGCACCAGTCCATTGTATGCGCTGCAAACGGTGTTCAGTCCCGAGCATGGCATTGTGCCGAATGCGCCCAATATTCTGGGCGTACTTTCCCTGGTATTCTGGTCTTTGCTGTTGGTCGTGTCACTGAAATTCGTGGTGTTTATCATGCGGGCGGACAACTATGGCGAGGGCGGTATCATGGCCTTGATGGCCTTAATCCGCCGGTTGTTGCCCGACGAGCACAAAGTGCGTAACATACTCATTATGCTGGGTTTGTTTGGCGCAGCACTGTTTTTTGGCGATGGTATTATCACCCCGGCGATATCGGTGTTGTCTGCCATTGAAGGGCTGGAAGTGGCTACGCCCGGGCTAACCCCCTATGTGATTCCTTTGGCATTGGTGGTGTTGTCTGCGCTGTTTTTTATCCAGCGCAAAGGGACAGCGACCGTGGGTATTTTGTTTGGCCCGATCATGGTGGTGTGGTTTGTCGTGCTGGCAGTGCTTGGTGTGTCGCAAATTATACGTGTGCCACAAGTTTTGCTGGCCATGAACCCAAGTTATGCACTGGCATTTTTAACGCGGCACGGCGTCGTCGGTTTTCTGGCTTTGGGGGCCGTGGTGTTGACGATTACTGGCGCGGAAGCTTTGTATGCCGATATGGGGCACTTTGGTAAATCACCGATACGCCTTGCGTGGTTCAGTTTGGTATTGCCAGCCTTGCTGCTCAACTATTTTGGGCAGGGTGCTTTGATGATGCTCACCCCCAGCTCAGCAGCCAATCCTTTTTATGCCATGACCCCGCAATGGTCGCTTTATCCAATGATTGCCCTGTCGACAGTGGCCACAGTGATTGCGTCGCAAGCTGTGATTTCGGGCGTATTTTCGATGACGCAACAGGCCGTACAGTTGGGTTTTTTACCACGTACGAATGTGGTACATACCTCGGCACGTGAAATCGGTCAAATTTATGTGCCGTTTATGAATTGGACGATGATGATTGGTGTCATTGCGCTGATTATTGGATTTAAATCCTCGGCCAATTTGAGTTGGGCGTATGGGTTGGCTGTGACAGGCACCATTACCATTGACACCTTACTGGTGTTTGTGGTGGCAAGACGATTGTGGCACTGGAACAAAGTTTCGGTGTTGGCCGGGCTGGCATTTTTTCTGACGATCGACCTGGCATTCTTTGGTGCAAATCTGGTGAAAATTTTTGAAGGTGGCTGGTTCCCTCTGGCCATCGGCGCAGCCATGTTCACTGTGATGAGCACCTGGAAGCGGGGGCGTGAGTTGATGGGTGAGCGTTTGCAGGAACAATCGATTGAATTGAAACCTTTTGTGGAAAGCTTGCTGGCGCATCCTCCTGTGCGGGTTCCGGGTACAGCTGTGTTTTTGACCACCAACCTTGCAAAAGTGCCCCATGCTTTATTGCACAACTTGTTGCACAATAAAGTGCTGCATGAAACGGTTCTGGTGTTGACGGTTCAGACGAGCAACAAACCTTGGGCAAAGCTTTCTGAGCGAATTTGTGTGGAAAAAGTGGCAGCAGGATTTTACTGTATTACTTTGTCATTTGGATTCAAAGAAGAGCCTGATGTGCCGCAGGCGTTAAAAGCACTTAAAATTTACGGCCAGGCCCTTAACCTGATGGAAACCTCATTTTTCTTAAGCCGTGAAACCTTGATTGCGACCAAGATGCCGGGGATGGCGATCTGGCGCGAGCATTTGTTTGTCAGCATGGCGCGCAATGGCAGCAGCGCAACGGCATTTTTCCACATTCCCACGAACAGGGTCATTGAACTGGGTGCGCAGGTAGAGTTGTAATGAGACCTTTGCGCGATGTGGCGAGCGTAACGCAGACGAGGCGAAAAATGGCGCAAAACTGGCGTGTACACAGAATGCATGAGGGTTTTGAGCCAAATATGAGTAAGTGCAGTCATTGTGCAAAGGGCTCATAATGGCGGTTCGTCAAATATTGAAAATGGGCGATCCTTTGCTGTGGCAGGAAGCGCAGCCAGTCACCGAGTTTGATACGCCCGCTTTGTATGATTTGCTGACGGATATGCGCGACACCATGGCGGTATTAAATGGCGCGGGTCTGGCAGCGCCGCAAATCGGGGTGAACCTCCAGGTGGTGATTTTTGGCATACAGAATAATCCACGTTATCCAGATGCGGAAACCGTGCCGGAGACCGTGCTCATTAATCCGGTTTTAAACGCTTTGAGCGATGCACAAGATGAAGCGTGGGAAGGTTGCCTGTCCGTACCGGGCATGCGCGGACTGGTTCCCCGTTATCTCCACTTGCATTATCAGGGTTATGACGCCGGTGGGCAAGGTATTGATCGCAGCGTGAGCGGTTTCCATGCTCGCGTGGTGCAGCACGAAGTGGACCATCTGTACGGTGTACTGTATCCCATGCGTATCCGTGATTTACGCAACTTTGGATACAACGAAGTGCTTTTCCCAGACCGACCTTCCGAGATTGATGACTAACCCAAGCTTTATTCACCTGCGCTTGCATTCTGAGTATTCCATTACCGATGGCATTGTGCGGATTGGCGATGCGGTGGCGCGTGCAGTGGAAGATGGTATGCCTGCGCTGGCGTTGACTGATTTGGCCAACGTGTTTGGTTTGGTGAAATTTTATCAGGCCGCACGATCCAAAGGCATTAAACCGATCGCAGGCTGTGACGTGTGGACAGGTCATGCGGGGCAGGGTGAGCGTGCAGCAAGGGTGCTGCTCCTGGTGCAAAATGAGGCGGGTTACCGTCGCCTGTGTGAATGGTTGTCGCGGGCTTATCGTGAAAATTATGTGCATGGCCGCGCTCAGTTACAGCTTGAATGGCTGGAGGAATCTGGAACGGATGGACTGATTGCACTGTCTGGTGCACAGTGGGGCGATGTCGGCCAGTTATTGTTAACGGGCAATGAAGTCGGGGCCCATGCCCTGGCGCGGCGTTGGGCCCAATTATTCCCGCAACGTTATTATCTTGAAGTCCAGCGTACAGGTCATCCTGATGCAGAAGACTGTCTGCGCCGCAGCGTGGCACTGGCTGGGCAGTTGAACTTGCCTGTGGTGGCGACGCATCCGGTGCAGTTTCTTGATACGACCGATTTTAAAGCACACGAAGCGCGGGTATGTATCGCCGAGGGTGCTTTGTTGGCCGACAAACGCCGCCCACGACATTTTACCGAAGCCCAGTATTTCAAAACCCAGGCAGAAATGGCCGAATTGTTTGCCGACCTGCCTCATGCCCTGCTCAATAGCATAGAAATCGCCAAACGTTGCTCGCTGACCCTGCAATTGGGCAAAAGCCATTTGCCGCAGTTCCCTGTGCCTGAAGGCATGGCTTTGGAGGATTACCTGCATGACCGCGCACAGGTGGGTTTGCTGGGGCGAATGGCGCAGTGCTACCCCGATGAAACGGTGCGGGCGCAACAATTGCCGACTTATCAGGCACGGCTTGAATTTGAGCTGGCGACGATTATCCAGATGGGTTTTCCGGGCTACTTTCTGATTGTGGCCGATTTCATTAACTGGGCGAAACATAACGATGTGCCTGTCGGTCCCGGTCGCGGTTCTGGTGCAGGCTCACTGGTGGCTTACGCTTTAGGGATTACCGATTTGGATCCCTTGCCTTATGACTTGCTGTTTGAACGTTTTTTGAATCCGGAACGGGTGTCTATGCCCGACTTTGACGTGGACTTTTGTCAAGATGGGCGTGAACGGGTGATTGATTACGTGCGCAAGAAGTACGGCAGCGATGCGGTGTCGCAGATTGTTACCTTCGGTACGCTGGGATCACGCTCGGTGATTCGTGATGTGGGACGCGTACTGGATTTGCCGTATAACCTGTGCGATCAATTATCAAAACTGATTCCGGTTGAAGGTGTTAAGCCGGTGGCCTTGACGCAGGCTCTGGAAAAAGAACCCCAGTTACGGGAACGCTACGATAACGAAGAAGATGTGCATGAACTGTTCGATTTAGCGCGCAAATTGGAAGATCTCACGCGAAATGTCGGGATGCATGCGGGTGGCGTACTCATTGCGCCGGGGAAAATCAGCGATTTCTGTCCGGTGTATGTGGCAGAAGGCGGCGAATCCGTGGTGTCGCAATTCGATAAAGATGATGTGGAAAAAGCCGGGTTGGTGAAATTTGACTTTCTCGGTTTGCGCACTTTAACGATATTGGATTGGTCATTGCGCTATGTGGCGATGTTGTCACCAGACAAGCAGGCGCCGTTCATTTTGGAAAGCTTGCCACTGAATGACCGGCCAAGCTTCAGTCTGCTCAAGTCCGGGCGTACGACAGCCGTTTTTCAGCTTGAATCGCGGGGGATGAAGGATTTGATTCGCCGCCTGCAACCGGATTGCTTTGAGGACATGGTCGCGCTGGTGGCCCTGTTTCGTCCGGGGCCGCTTGAATCCGGCATGGTGGATGATTTTATCAATCGCAAACATGGTCGTGCGCGTGTGGATTATATGCATCCCATGTTGGAAGGTACGCTCAAACCGACCTATGGTGTGATTGTTTACCAGGAGCAGGTCATGCAAATCGCCCAGATTATGGGCGGCTATACTTTGGGTAGCGCAGATTTGCTGCGGCGCGCCATGGGCAAGAAAAATGCGGATGAAATGGCTGAGCACCGCACTATTTTTGTCAATGGTGCCGTCACCAAAGGCGTGGACAGCGCGCTGGCGACCAGTATTTTTGACCTGATGGAAAAATTTGCCGGTTATGGGTTTAATAAATCCCATTCGGCGGCCTATGCGTTGATTGCCTATCAAACAATTTGGCTCAAAACACACCATCCTGCTGCATTCATGGCAGCGACGCTTTCAGCCGATATGGACGACACAGATAAAGTGAAACTGTTTTGCGAGGAAGCGCAAAGCATGGGGCTGGAACTGTTGCCGCCAGACGTTAATCTGGCTGGCTACCGATTTATTCCGGAAAGCACCACGCAGATTCGTTACGGGCTTGGCGCGGTCAAAGGCACCGGTGAAGCGGCAATTAACACCCTCATCGCTGCACGGGCGCAGGGCGGTGCATTTGTGGATTTGTTTGATCTGATTACGCGTGTGGATCGGCGCAGTGTGAATCGTCGGGCATTAGAAGCCTTGGCGCGGGCAGGGGCTTTCGATGCGTTAGACAATCACCGTGCCCGTGTGCTCGGTTCAATCGGTGCCGCCATCGAGTTGGCCGAGCAGCGTGCGCAATCCGTTCATCAAGCCAGTCTGTTTGATTCGACAGAATCCACGATGGTGGCCGGACTCGTTTTGTCTACGGTACAGCCATGGTCTGAGCAGGAACGTTTGCTGCAAGAAAAAGCGGCATTAGGATTTTATTTCAGTGGGCATCCATTTGATTCTTATGCGGCAGAATTGGCCGTGTTCGTGAAAACCAGGCTGGATGCGTTGCAGGCGAATACCCAGCCGGTGCTACTGGCGGGTGTGATTACCAGTTCGCGCACGCAAATGACACGGCGCGGAAAAATGGCATTCATATTGCTTGATGACGGCAAAGGCAGCGTGGAAGTCCCCATATTTAATGAGCAATTTGAACGACACCGCGACTGGCTGAAGGAAGACCGTCTGTTGCTGGTGGAAGGGAAATTAAGCAAGGATGATTATTCGGGTGGACTGCGTGTGCAGGTCGACAAGCTGTA
>JAJYMO010000069.1 GCA_021786845.1 Pseudomonadota bacterium
AAGCATAAATATGAAGCAAATGCTCGGACTCATTGGATCAATCATTCTGGTTATTGGGGTGTTTTCCCCAATCGTAAGCGCTCCAATCATGGGTAATATGAACTATATCCAGAATGGAAGGAGTGAAGGAATCATCGTGCTGGCTCTCGCTGCAACCTCCTTTGTCCTGACGCTGACAAAACACTACAAAGGCTTATGGTTGACCGGCGTTGCCAGCCTTGGCGTCATGCTGTTCACCTTTATCAACTTCCAATCCAAAATATCGCAAATCAACGCCGAGATGGGGGGACAGCTTGCGGGGAATCCATTTCGTGGTTTAGCCGATATGGTCGTACAATCCGTTCAACTTCAATGGGGCTGGGCTTTTCTGATTGTTGGCGCGGCTTTGCTCATCGCAGCCGCATCTTTAAAAGAAGGGTCGGCCTGAAATAGGGCTATGCACCCGGGGTGAACAGTTCTCCACCAAATTTGCCGGGGTATGATAGTATTATTGTCCTTTGCCTCACAAACAGGAACTTGATATGGCTGGCCTAAACAAAGACACTCCGCTTCCTACCGAAATCACTTTGCATCAACAATCACGCCGCCTGGAAATCAGCTTTAACAATGGTGCAAGTTTTAGTTTGCCCTATGAGTTTTTACGCGTGCATTCGCCGTCGGCGGAGGTGCGAGGCCACGGTCCCGGGCAAGAAGTGCTGCAAAAAGGCAAGGAAAATGTCAATATAGACAGCATTGAACCTGTAGGCAGTTACGCCGTGCAACCGACCTTTTCTGACGGACACAACACGGGCATCTACTCGTGGGATTATCTGTATCAAATTGGGTTAGATCAAGACAGCATGTGGGCGACCTATTTACAACGCCTGCAAGAAGCCGGTATTTCACGGGAAACCATCAACAACCCCTGATTGGTCGCCCATGCAACAACTGCTGCTTAACATCGTTCCAGACTGCCCGGCAACGTTTAACAACTTTATCCCCGGTGAAAACTGTGAGTCCCTGACAGCGGTCAGGGATTTGGCGCAGCATAACAAATCTGATCCGCTGATTTATATTTGGGGGGCCGCCGCCAGCGGCAAAACCCATTTGTTGCGTGCCGCACTGCTGTCCGCGCAAAACCAGCACGAACAAACCTTGTATTTCAATGCACAAGAAAATGAAGGCGTGATTGAGCCCGGTTTCGATCTGCTGGCGGTTGATAACGTTGAACATTTATCGCCCAATCAGCAAATTCAATTGTTTTCACACATCAATCGCGCGCGTGAGGGGCAGGGGAGAATCGTGTGTGCGGGTAATGCTGCGCCCATGTACCTGCCGCTACGAGCCGATCTCAGCTCGCGGCTCGGCTGGCATTTGGTTTATCAGCTTATTCCACTCAGTGATGTCCACAAACGGGAGGCATTGGCACAGCGCAGTCAAACCCTGGGGTTTATTCTTAACCCCGAACACATCGAATTTCTAATGCGCCACTGGCAACGGGACTTATCTGCCTTATTTACCCTGATTGACCGGCTTGATGAGTATTCCCGCATGGAGCAACGTCCGATTACCCTCCCGTTGTTGCGCGAAGTGCTGGCCATCCATCAGGCTTGACATCCCGATTTACGCCAGTCAGCGTCCGTTTCCAGGCGGACAAACTGATTAATCCTGAATTTTCCAGGCGATCGTCTCGCCGGCACACATAGGAATAATTTTATCGGTGCCCACAGCGATGTCTGGGGGAAGGGTGTGCGGCTCACGTATCAGCGTCATGCTCGCGGTATTACGCGGCAAGCCATAAAAATCCGCACCGAAATGACTGGCAAAACCTTCCAGGGAAGGTAAAGCATCCACAGAATCGAAGGCTTCTGCATACAATTCCATGGCAGCATGCGCACTGTACATCCCTGCACACCCACACGCGGACTGTTTGTCATGTTGCCGATGCGGCGCACTATCCGTCCCAAGAAAAAACTTGGGATTCCCGCTGGTTGCGGCCGCTAACAGGGCCAGTCGGTGCCGCTCACGTTTGAGGACGGGCAAGCAATAATAATGCGGGCGTATGCCGCCCTGAAACAGGGCGTTACGATTATAAAGCAGATGATGTGGCGTGATCGTCGCGGCCAGATTCTTCGGCGCATGACGGACACAATCCACAGCTTGCTGAGTAGTGATGTGCTCTAACACAATCTTTAATGCCGGAAAATCGCGCATCAACGGAATAAGGTGGCGTTCGATAAACACCGCTTCACGGTCAAAAATATCTACGGTGGGGTCCGTGACTTCGCCGTGAATCAACAAAGGCATACCCAATTCCTGCATCACAGCAAACACCGGATAAGCGTGCGCAAGGTCGGTCAAACCCAATTCGGAGTGGGTGGTGGCACCAGCAGGATAATACTTCACGGCATACACCACACCGCTGGCATGCGCGGCACGAATTTCCGTCGGCGTGGTTTGATCCGTCAGGTACAAAGTCATCAAGGGCTCAAAGACCGAACCGGCGGGCAGGGCGGCGAGTATGCGCGTTCGGTATGCCCGTGCATCACCAGTGGTACGCACCGGCGGTTTAAGATTCGGCATGACAATCGCACGGGCAAATTGTCGTGCAGTATCGGGTAGCACGGCAGCGAGCATCTCGCCATCTCGCAGGTGCACATGCCAGTCGTCAGGTCGGGTTAAGGTGAGCGTATTGATGTTCATGCCGGTTCATCCCGCATAGATAAAGCCAATTGATAACAAATGTTTTTTTTCACGCCCGTCAGGCGAGCCGCCAAATGTGCCGCCTGTTTAAGGGGCAACTCTTCCAAGAGTACTTTCATCGTATCGCGTAACTGGCTCTCGGATTCATCCATCTTTATGGGTTGCGCCCCGGACAGCGTCAAGACGAATTCCCCGCGTTGCCGTTGACTGTCAGCCGCCAACCAGGCTGTTGCCTCAGACAAGGGCAGCGCGTGAACAGACTCGTACAATTTGGTCAATTCCCGCGCAATCACCAAACGACGCTCACCCAACACGGCATACAGATCGGCGATACACTCCGTAATACGGTGCGGCGCCTCATAAAACACCAGTGTCCAGGGCAGTTGCGCCAAATCTTGCAAGGCGTTGCGGCGAGAACTGGCGCGGGCGGGCAGAAACCCATAAAACAACCAGCCCGGTGCGGTGAACCCCGCCGCCGACAGTGCCGCCACCGCAGCACTGGCACCTGGAATCGGCACCACGCGCACACCGGCTTCGTGCGCAGCTGCCACCAGCCATGCACCAGGGTCGCTGATCGCTGGTGTACCCGCATCGGTGATCAGCGCAATATTTTGCCCGTATTGCAGGGCCGCAACTAACGCCGGGGTAGCGCGTTGTTCATTGTGCTCATGCAAGGCCGTCATGCGGGTAGAAATTCCCATACGCACCAGCATTTGCCCACTGTGACGGGTATCTTCCGCTGCAATCAAATCCACTTGGCGCAAGGTGTCCAAAGCACGCTGGCTGATGTCGGCCAGGTTCCCGATAGGGGTGGCGACGACGTATAATGTCCCAAAATTTTGCATCACAACATTGTCGCCTGATAAATGGATTCTGGCAAATCTCACTCAAACAAACTTTAATACCTCCTATGGCAGATGGCGCACCAGCAGAATCCCGGGCAGCGGACTACTTGATTGAACAGGGATTAACATTGATCGAGCGCAACTTTCGCTGCCGGGGCGGTGAAATCGACTTGATTATGCGTGATGGTGCTTATTTGGTCTTTGTCGAAGTCCGTCAACGCACCCACAGCAGGTTTGGCGGTGCGCTGGAAAGCATTGATGCCCGCAAACAGCGCAAATTAATGACTACCGCGCAGCTTTATCTTGCGCGTTACACTCACTTACCCCCTTGCCGGTTTGACGTGGTGTTAATCGAAGGCAAAACCGCTGCCTTGCAATGGTTGCGCAATGCCTTTTCAGGCTGACACTTTTCTGGCCGAAACCTCGCTTTACATCCTTGCTGTGGCATAATGCAGGTCTATATATTGTGTATCGCTTTGACACATGGATTTGATTGAACACTTTATTGACACCTTCCACGCCAGTGCGCAATTAAAACTTGCCGCCGCTGAGGATTTAGCACCCCATATTGCTATGGCAACCGAATTGCTGAGCCAATGCCTGCTGGCTGGTGGCAAGCTGCTGTTATGCGGTAATGGGGGCTCCGCCGCCGATGCGCAACATTTTGCTGCTGAATTGGTGAATCGTTTTGAAGTTGAACGTCCCGGGTTAGCGGCCATTGCTTTAACCACGGACAGCTCCATTCTGACCTCCATCGCCAACGATTATGACTTTAATATGATCTTCGCCAAACAGGTGTCCGCATTGGGGCAACCGGGCGATGTGCTGGTGGCGATTTCCACCAGCGGCAATTCGCGCAATGTTGCTGAATCCGTGCTGGCAGCGCATGAGCGCGGTATGCAGGTGGTGGCTTTGACTGGACAAAACAGTGGATTAGTGGGAGAACTGCTAGACCAAAACGATGCGTGCTTGCGGGTACCCTCCGAACGCACGGCACGAATTCAGGAAGTGCATGGTTTAATTGTGCATTGCTTATGCGATGGGATTGATCGAATCATCTTGGGAGTGGAATAAATGCAAAAATTTGTCTTGTTACTATTGGGCATGGGCTTAATTAGTCAAGTGTCTGGTTGTGTGCCGCTGGCCGTGGTCGGCGTTGGCGCGGGAATAGCAGTGGTCGGCTCCGACTCACGCACTTCGGCCATCTATCTGGATGACAAAGAAATTGAACTGCGCGCCGCCAATCGAATCAGCATCCTGTACCCAGCCGGTCTGGTGCATGTAAACACCAACAGCTTCAATCGTGCGGTATTGCTCACCGGTCAAGTCCCTGATGAAAAAGCGCGCCAGCGGGTTGAAGAAATCGTGCGTGCCGTACCCGATGTGGCCAAGGTTTATAACCAGTTACAACTGGGAAAACCCACAGATTTATCTACTCGCAGTAATGATGTGTATTTGGATGCCGCAGTCCAAAGCCGCTTGATCAGAGCCGGAACAGTACCCATATCCGGGGTCAAGGTCGTGACGGAAAATGGTGTTGTCTATTTAATGGGCTCGTTAACCCCTGAACAGGCGGATACCGCCACTACCATTGCCCGCAATACTCAGGGGGTAAGGAGCGTGGTGACGTTATTCGAACAACACCAAGCTGAATAATGGTCCACTTGCCCCCGCCCAGTTTTGAGCACAAAATTTTAAGCCCGGACGCAGAGTTTCCGCTGCTTGCTCGGCCCCTGGTGTTTACCAATGGCTGTTTTGATGTGCTGCACCGTGGTCATGTGACCTATTTGGCGCAAGCGCGGGCGCTGGGCGCGGCACTGATAGTCGGTGTAAATTCGGATGCGTCAGTGCGGCGACAAAATAAAGGCGCAGACCGTCCGGTGAACCCCTTAGCCGACCGGATGGCTGTTTTGGCGGCGCTGGGCGATGTCGATGCGGTCATCTCCTTCGATGATGACACGCCGCTGGCATTGATTTTAAGACTACAGCCCGATATTCTGGTCAAAGGAGGGGATTGGGCGGTGCCGAATATCGTCGGCGCCAAAGAAGTACTTGCCAGCGGCGGGCGCGTAGAATCCATCCCTTTCTCATTTCAACGCTCCACCACTGCCTTACTCAAAAAGATCAGGGAAAGCCATTGAAGTTCAAAGATTTACGCGAGTTTATTGCCGAATTGGAGCGTCAGGGTGAACTGGTGCGGGTGCGCGCACCAGTCAGCCCCATATTGGAAATGACGGAAATCTGTGACCGGGTATTGCGTGCGGCGGGTCCCGCCATTCTGTTTGAGCAACCCGTCGGACACACAATACCCGTTTTAGCCAATCTGTTTGGCACACCAAAACGTGTTGCCATGGGCATGGGCGAAACCGATGTCAGCGCTTTGCGAGCGGTAGGTGAACTGCTGGCTTTTCTGCGCGCGCCCGAACCGCCGCGCGGACTCAAGGACATCTGGGAAAAATGGCCTGCCTTCAAACAAATTCTCAATATGCCTGAACGCGTACTTAATCACGCGCCTTGTCAGGATGTGGTGTGGGAAGGGAAAGACGTTGATTTATCGCGCCTGCCAATCCAAACCTGCTGGCCGGGCGATGCAGGGCCATTGATCACATGGGGCCTGGTCATCACCCGTGGCCCTCACCAGAAACGACAGAACTTGGGTATTTACCGCCAGCAGGTCATCGCGCCCAACAAAGTCATCATGCGCTGGCTGGCGCATCGTGGTGGCGCACTGGATTATCTCGAGTTTCGCAAACAACATCCCGATGCGCCTTTTCCGGTTGCTGTCGCATTGGGCGCTGACCCAGCCACAATCCTGGCTGCCGTCACGCCAGTACCGGATGCGCTGTCCGAATATCAATTTGCTGGTCTCTTGCGCGGCTCACGCAGCGAACTGGTAAAATGCCTGGGAAATGATTTGCATGTCCCCGCCAGCGCAGAAATCGTGCTGGAAGGGGCGATTTATCCCGATGAGACTGCGCCTGAAGGTCCTTTTGGCGACCACACTGGCTATTACAACGAAGTGGGCGAATTTCCGGTATTCACCATCGAACGCATCACCATGCGCCACAACCCCATTTATCACAGCACGTACACCGGCAAACCACCCGATGAACCTGCCATCCTTGGCGTGGCCTTAAACGAAGTTTTCGTGCCATTGCTGCGAAAACAGTTTCCTGAAATTCAAGACTTTTATTTGCCGCCAGAAGGTTGCTCATATCGCCTGGCGGTGGTCTCCATCAAAAAAGCTTACCCCGGTCATGCCAAACGGGTGATGTTTGGGATATGGAGTTTCTTGCGCCAGTTCATGTACACCAAATTCATCATGGTGGTCGATGACGACATTAACGTGCGCGACTGGAAAGAAGTCATTTGGGCCATGACCACGCGCATGGACCCTGTACGCGATACGTTACTGGTCGAAAATACCCCGATTGATTACCTGGACTTCGCCAGCCCACTGTCGGGTTTGGGTGGGAAAATGGGCATGGATGCCACCAACAAGTGGCCGGGGGAAACGCAGCGCGAATGGGGCACACCGATCACCATGCGCGATGACATCAAACAAAAAGTCGATGCCATGTGGCAGGATTTGGACTTGCCGTCGTAATCGGCTTAAAATAGTACGCTGCAAATTTGATTGTCGCGCAAGCGGGAACCAAATGAAAACAGATCACCCGAACGAAGGCTTAACTGCTCATATTTTCATCTCAAACCATCCATTGAGGCGGAATTAGATAACGAAGCCCTGCAAGACATTTTTTTAGATTGCGCGAAACCCATGGTAAAAAATAGGCAACGAATTAGACGAAAAATGGCTACGACATAGACCGTCAGCGCTAGCGCACTGCACCGGTTAATTAATTATTTGCATGAATACATCACCCGTCGAAAGGATTTGTCATGAAATTTTTGAAACCCACCGTAGCTGTCTTCATTGCTTCTTTATTTGCCATCAGCCTTGTGCAAGCTGGCCCATTAAACACCACTTCAGCACCAGATGATGCGCATACAGGGAAACACATGTCAAGTGATCCCGCCACCACGACACAGACCCATCTGAGACAGTTAAAATCCGCGCTCAAGATTACGCCCGAACAGGAACCTGTTTGGCAGGCCTACGCGGACAGGGTCGCCGCACAAATCAAAAGCATGGCGAATGATCACGAACACATCTATCACGAAGAGTTTAACAAGTCTATGACCACGCCCGAACGCATGGAAAAAATGGCCGCCAACATGAAAGCCCGCGCGCAAGACATGTCAAATATGGCCGTTTCCACCAAAACTTTGTATGACAAACTTACCCCTGAACAACGCACCACATTTGACACTATTCAGCGCATGAAGCCGAAACATGCCATACCCACCAGCCAATAACCATTTTAGTGGGATAAAATAAGTTCTCACAGTCGATTTCCCTGCTACACAGGGCCGGTATGAACAGAGTCAAACAGGAGAATGAAATGTCACACGAAGGCTATCATGAACCGATTGAACAACTTAGCGTGGAAACCCGCGACATGCACCGAGCCATCATTTCCCTGATGGAAGAACTGGAAGCCGTGGACTGGTACAACCAGCGGGCAGATGTGTGCAGCGACCCTGAACTGAGAGCAATTCTCGCCCATAACCGCGACGAGGAAAAAGAGCATGCGGCAATGCTGCTGGAATGGATCCGGCGCAGCGATCCCCGCTTTAACAAAGAGTTGCGCGACTATCTCTTCACCGACAAGAAGATTGCGCATGAATGAAACTTGAGAAATAGACACGAGCCGTAAAAATACGTAAGGCGATGCGCGCTCCAGATTCTAATCGGGCGCCAGCTTGGGCAAACTGCTCGGCAAAATTATTTTATAATGTACGAATAACTATCCGGTAGCGCTTCCAATTGCTATCTGTTAAGTGCTATTCAGAAACCGCTTATATTGCTGAAAGCGCGATCCTTGCGGTGCTCTCCAACACCTTTCAGGCGGGGGAGGATGGCGCGATAGATCGACGGTCGCAGTTATGCACACCAAATTCTTCATGGTGTTGGATAACGACCTCAACGTGCGCGACACCTCGTTGGTCGAAAATACCCCGATTGATTATCTGGACTTCGCCAGCCCGGTGGGGAGTTTGGGCGGAAAATGGGCATAGACACCACCAACAAATGGCCAAAGGAAA
>JAJYMO010000022.1 GCA_021786845.1 Pseudomonadota bacterium
CCTGACAAGGAAAGCCTGCTTGCTCACCCAGTGGTAGGACAAAGTTGGGAATGCTTCGTGATCGAAAACCTGATCACCTCCGCACCAGACGGCGTGCAAGCTTATTTTTATCGCAGCAACGCCGGTGCCGAAATTGATCTGCTACTGGCCTGGACAAGCGGTGAACTATGGGCCATCGAAATCAAGCGCAGCCTCACGCCCAAGCTGGAGAGGGGCTTTTATACTGCCTGCACTGACCTCAACCCAACCCGCAAGTTTGTCATTTACCCCGGGACGGAACGTTATCGCATCACAGCAGACATCGAAGCGATTCCCCTGGCTTTACTGGTGCTGGAATTAAATTCGGGTAATCCATTTATTCATGAATAAGTCTTTGGGGATGATCATAATCAAAAACATCCTGAATCTATTTGACAAAAACAGATAATTGCTTTAATTTACAAAGAGTAAATTGAACATAATTGTGATGATGATAAGCATTTTCTCGAAAATAAAAAAAAGCCTGGGATGGCTGGTGCTGGAACTGCAAACTGACGGGATTTGCATTCTTCATCTGACAGCAGGCAACCCGCCACACGTTCAGTTTGCGACGTTTTATCCCCTGACTCAAGATGACATCCCGACCGTATTGACACGCATCAACAAGGCATTACAGCTTGATCGTTATGACTGCAGCCATCTGCTCAGCCAGAATGATTACCAGATTTCATTGGTAGAAACACCCAATGTTCCACGGGAAGAACTCAAAACTGCGGTCCGCTGGCTCCTTAAGGACATGCTCGATTATCACGTTGACGATGCAACCATTGATGTACTGGACATCCCGATCGACAAAAACACAAATACACGCAAGGCCATGATGTATGTCATCAGTGCCCGCGACCAGCTGATTGCGCAACGGCAAGACTGGTTCGACAACGCAAAAATTCCCGTGACGGTCATTGATATCCCCGAACTTGCACAGCGCAACATCGCCAATCTGATCGCGCCCGCCGGACGAGGCATTGCGCTGCTTTCACTTCAACCGTCAGGCTGTTTACTGACGATCAGCTACAATGACGAATTGTACTTGTCCAGATGGCTGGACATTCAGCTCACCCAGCTCGAGACCCTGCCAGGTGAGCAAAAACTTTTGATTTTCGACAAACTTAGTCTGGAATTACAGCGCACCTTTGACCACATTGACCGGCAATATAACTTTATCAGTCTCGCAAAATTAGTGGTCACCCCACTGGTGACCGGGGGATCAGAACTCATGACCTATCTGTCCACCAACCTGTATATTCCGTCAGAAAATTTGGATTTGGCCACATTGTTTGATTTTAGCCTTACCCCTGAACTGCTGGAACCGGCCCAGCAAATCCGGTTCCAGATGTGCCTGGGCGCAGCGTTACGCGACGAGGGGAAAACGCTGTGAGCCAGCAGATAAATTTATGCAACACGCAGTTTAAAAAGCAAAAAAAATATTTCTCTGCCATGACCATGATGCAATCCATGGGGTTGATCCTGCTCGGCATTGTGTTGTTTTATGCCTGGCTGGCTTATCAGACGCATGCCCTGACTGCTCAGACCCGGCAAATGTCTCAACTCGAGGACAATGCAAAAAACCAGCTGGATACTTTAGCCCGCCAGGCAAACAGACTCAAACCCAGCCAACTTCTCATTCATCGCATCGCGCAAATGGAACAGGCCTTGCGCGCACAGCAAATGATTCTGGGCCTGCTCCAACACGGGGAACTGGGCAACCAGACCGGATTTTCGCCTTATTTTATCGCCTTGTCCCGTCAAACAGTGGCTGGCTTGTGGCTGACCGGGGTCAGCATAACGGGTCAGGCCGACCAGCTCAGCCTGACGGGACGGGCACTGCAACCCGAACTCATCGCGACGCTGATCAGGCAACTCAAGAGCGAGACGGTTTTTTCCGGTATCCAGTTTACGACGCTCACGATTTACCGCCCGGCCATTGAGGACAAGCATACCACTACAAACAAAACCGCCAACAGTGTTGCAGGCAGCACGGTTCCTTACATCGAATTCAACCTCACCAAAACCGCTACGGGGCCATCGAAATGACTGCGCTGAAAATACACTGGCAGCGCATGGCCGATCGCATTGATGCGATGAGCCTGCGAGAACGCGGCATGATTTTTATCGCTGCGGCAGTCGTTTTGCTTGGTGTCACCAACAGCCTGCTGATTGGCCCCCTGCTGGCAAAACAACAAGCCTTGTCGGAACAAATTGTACACATGCAGCTCACCACATCCATGCTGCGGTCACAAATCCTGACACTGCTGAAAATGAGCAACACCGATCCCAATGTGGCACTCAAACTCAAGCTGGATGCGCTCCGCGCACAATCTGAGCACAGCGGTAAAACCCTGGGCGACATTCAAAGCAGGCTGGTTTCTCCGCAGCAGATGCCCGCCCTGCTGGAAGATCTGCTAAGGCAGAATAAAAACGTGCGTTTGCTTGCGTTAAAAACGCTGCCTGTCGAAACGCTGGATGCCAATATGGGCGACAAATCCGCAGCCAAAACGACCGCGCCATCCAAACCGGATGTGGCTGGAACCCCTTTGATTTATAAACATGGTGTAGAAATCACCCTGAGCGGCGATTACTTTGACCTGCTGCATTATTTAAAAGCGATTGAAATGCTGCCATGGCGCATGTTCTGGGGTAAAGCCGACTTAAGCGTCGATGACGACACCCACACGATTCAACTTACCTTGCGGCTCTACACCTTAAGTCAGGATCAGGCATGGCTCAGCACGTAGCCCTTTGCGTCATGTGCGCGCTACTGGCAGGTTTCGCCCATGCGGCACTGGCCGACGACGCCCTGCGCGACCCCACTTTGCCGCCCGCCAGCCTGAACGCCCCGGCAGACAAGAACATCGATATGGCAACGCCGATACAGATCATCACAATCAATGGCCCGGACCGCAGCGCAGTTGTTCGCGGCACAACGGTGAAGGTCGGAGACCGCATCACTGAAGGACGCATCACTGGCATTACCGATACCGGCATCTGGGTGAAATCCGGTAACAGGTTAAGCGAATTAAAATTATTTCCTGATGTGAACAGGCAGACGCCGAAACACCGCATTCAAAGGTAGCTTTATGCATACACCCCCTCATTCTGTTATCAAGCATGTTTTGTCTGTTCTGGCTGGCCTCGCAGTACTGGGTTTGAATGGCTGCTCCACAGTGCAACCACCGCACGACAACACCCAGGCCCAAATCAACAAGGAACTGGACAATGCCATTAAAAACCAGGTGCCGGTTGCTCAGCCCGGCGAGATCAACAAAGCCTTATTGCCACCGCTGCAGATTACCCTGCCGGAACTCACCCATGCCGTCGAACCCAGATTTGATCTGGTCATCAACAATGCGCCGGTGGCCCAAGTATTTATGGGTATCGTTTCCGGAACGCGTTACAGCATGTTAATCCCTCCCGATTTGTCAGGCAACATTTCGGTGAGTCTGAAAAATGTCAGCGTCCCGGAAACGCTGGATGCGATTCGCGAGCTCTACGGCTACGACTACAAAATCGAAGGCAACCGCATTTTCATTCAGCCCATGACCATGCAGACCCATGTTTTCAAGCTGAATTACATCTCTGCGGAACGCAAAGGCTCGTCCGACATTCGCGTCACCTCCAGCTCGGTCAGCGATTCGCAGCCATCGCAAAACAATGGCGTCCCCAATGCCGTGCCCATGCCGACCACAACGCCCACCGGCGGAAAGTCGGTGCAAACCAGCAAAATCAACACCACCACCGACAATGATTTCTGGGTGGCTTTAAGCGATTCGCTGAAAGAAATTATCGGTAACAAAGAGGGTCGCAAAGCCATTGTCAACCCGCAATCCGGCGTGGTACTGATCCATGCCATGCCCAACGAAATCCGCCAGGTGGAAAACTATCTCAAGGCCATGCAATTGTCGGTTGACCGGCAGGTCATGCTGGAAGCCAAAATTATTCAGGTTCAACTCAACGACAGTTACCAGACCGGCATAAACTGGGCAGCGTTCAACCATGCGGGTCAAAGCACCTTTTCCGTCGGCGGCGACCCGGCCAGCCTCGGGGTGCCTGGCGGCGCGCCTGTCGCAGGCAGCACGCTGGGCAGTCTGTTTACAGCCGGTATGGCTACCCACCCGGGCTTCACCACGACCGCAGGTTTGCTCAATGTCGCTGCGCAATCCAATAACTTTGCCGCACTGCTGAACTTCCTGTCCACCCAGGGTCGAACCAGGGTCTTGTCAAGCCCGCGCATTGCCACCATGAATAACCAGATGGCGATATTGAAAGTCGGTACGGATGATTTTTTCGTCACCAACGTGACCTCAACGGTGACCGGGGTGAGTACCACCACCACCACGGCAACGCCCAACGTGACACTTCAGCCCTTCTTTTCCGGCATTGCGCTGGATGTGATGCCGGAAATTTCCGAAGATGGTGAAATTACCCTGCATATTCATCCTTCCGTCAGCAATGTGGTGGAAAAAGACACTGTCATCAATCTGGGGCAATCACTGGGCACCCTGACACTTCCCCTTGCCTCCAGCACCATTTCGGAAACCGACAGTGTCGTTCGTGTTCAGGACGGCAGCATTGTTGCCATAGGCGGCTTGATGACGGAGTCCAGCAACGATGATAAAGTCGAAATACCCGGTGTGGGCGGTGTTCCCGTGTTGGGCACATTGTTCCGCCACACCAACCGCATCACCCAAAAAAGCGAACTGGTCATTCTGCTGAAAACCACCGTCGTACAAGACAACAGCGACTGGACCCAGGACGTGTTGCGCAGCCGTCAGCAAATGCGACGCATACAACCTGACGATGAGGATCAATAAGCCCCTATGTACCTTGAACATTTCGGTTTGCGCGAGTTTCCGTTTACCCTGACCCCTGATACCAGCTATTTTCTGGCCAGCAACCATTATCAGGCAGCGCTCAACACGTTGCTCGTCGCCATTCATACCGGCGAAGGGTTCATTAAAATCACCGGCGAGGTCGGCACTGGAAAAACTTTATTGTGCCGACAATTTCTGGCCTGCGTTGAGCAAATCAATGCAACACAACCGCTTGCACAATATGTCACGGCTTATATCCCCAATCCCTATTTAACGCCCCAGGGCTTGATGCTGTCGCTGGCGGATGAACTGGGCATTGCATTGGCGCCGAATGCTGAACAACACCACGTACTCAAAACCATCACTCAAACCTTGCTAACGCTTGCCCAGCAGAATCAGCAGGTGATACTCTGCTTCGATGAAGCCCAGGCGATGCCGCTGGAGACACTGGAAGCACTGCGATTGCTCACCAACATGGAAACCGAAAAACAAAAATTGGTGCAAATCATTTTATTCGGCCAGCCAGAACTCGATCTGAAGTTACAACAAAACCAGATTCGCCAGCTGAATCAGCGCATTACCTTTCACTACCGGCTTGGCGCCCTGAAACAGGGAGAAGTCGATGATTATGTCATGCACCGCCTGCACATTGCCGGCTATCATGGACGGCCGATTTTTACCCGATCCGCCATCAAAGCGCTCTATCGTGCAAGCAAAGGTACACCCCGTTTAATTAATATCCTTGCCCACAAAGCCCTGATGGCCAGCTTCGGCAAGGGTGAAATGATTGTCCGCAAGCAACAAATCTTCAAGGCCGCAAGCGATACGGAATCCGCACATCAGCGCGTACCTTATCGGCCCTATATCGCAATCTTGTTGACTATCGCAATCTTGTTGATTGTGGCGGTTGTCGTGATGGCTGGAACAGGATGGGTGATGCCGAAATGAGTTTAATCAATAAAATGCTGCAGGATTTGGCCCAACGCCAAGCGCCACCATCAAGCAACGCGCCCAGCCAGATCAGCCCGCTTAACCCGCCCCACCAGCGCAAAACCGCACCCACATGGGTGTGGATTGCATTGATGGTGCTGATGAATATCGCTACCGTGACATGGTTCTCGTGGCACACAAACCGGCAATCCGTTTCCAGTGCGCACCGTCCTGTACAGCAGCCCAGGCCTGCCCAACCAGATAAACCGGTAACGCCTGTCCCTTTGGCGCAAACCAGACCGGCACCGCCTCCGGCCGCCACGCCGCCGGCAACACCGCTCATGACGCCCGGCACGGCGGCTTCAATGCCCACGCCAGAACCAAAACCCATACCGAACGCAACACCGTTGAGTAACACGGCACCATCAGCCCTGCCAACCTCTACCAGACCAGCGGATCAGCCCACTCCCTCAACGGATATGCCGTCCCCCCCGGTCAACAGTCAGGCCGAGCCATCCATACCGCCTACCGGCACCATCGCGATCAAGAAGCAAGCCAAACAGCTTACCCCGGCACAACTGGCCCAGAACGAATACCTCAGAGCACTCAGTTTGGCCCAGCAGGGCGACAGGGCCGCAGCGATCACCGGCTTTGACCAGGCATTATCGCTTGACCCCCAGCTTCATCAAGCGCGCTTAATGATGGTGGGATTGTTGATAGAAAGTAAACGTATCGCTGAAGCAGAGCGTCGTTTGCAGGAAAGTTTGACCGACAACCCGAAGCAAATTGATTTCGCCATGCTGTTAGCTCGCCTGCAGGTAGAACATGAGGGTGTCAGCGCCAGCATTGCGACATTGATGCGCAGCTTGCCATTTGCTGCGAATCAGGCCGACTATCAGGCTTTTTTGGCTGCGCTTTTACAACGGACGGGACAGAACGACCAAGCCATAGAGCATTATACGATCGCACTGAAACAAACCCCTCAATCCGGCCTCTGGTGGATGGGGCTGGGTATTTCAGAAAAAGCGGCCAAACACCCGAACGCAGCACATACAGCATTTGCCCGCGCCAAAGCGACCAACAGCCTGAGTCCCGATTTGCAAGCGTTTGTCGATCAGCAGTTGCAACAACCCTAAAAAAATTTTTCACCTTCTGGACGCTTTTATTCTAAAAACAATCATCCAATCCGCAACATTCCCATCCGTCAACTGACCGCTGAAACACAGTAAACAATACTTTCATTACCCATGATTATCTTAATCGACCATGGCGCAATGGACACAACCAGTTTGACCGGTTCGATTCGCCGAACTTGTCGAACCTGCATCACTTAAACCGGTTCACAGTGCTGTCAATGGCTTTCTGCATTTCATCGAGCGCTTTTTCCGCACCCTCTTTCATATCTTCCCAAGCGTCCTCACTGCGCCGACGCAAGCCCTGCAGCTTCTCATAAGCCACCATACGCCGTGCATGAAGGATTTCTAACTGCGCCTCAAGATCGTGACGAAGCTGGTCCTTCATTTTGTTCGCTTTATTCTTCAGCCCATCAATTTTTTTGTCCCATTTTTTAAGTTGAGACTCAATTTTTACCTGAAAAGCTTCTTTCGCCGTGATTGCTTTACCAGGATGGACCACTTCACGCAACATGGCATCAATTTCATCCTCGGCCTCCAACCAGTCCGTCACGGGATCGCCGCACCAGAATCCCCGATGTTCGGCACGGTAATACGCAGCTTCGGCAATCATCAGATGGTGCTGAAGCTGTTTACCCTCCACCGGCTGCTCATTATCGCAAAATGTCTCTTTGTATGGCTCATTCATGACACACCTCCTGACATACAATCAATAAACCGGGGTTGCGCAGCCAATGGCGCCAGCAACTCAGCCTGGGCGTGATTTTTCCGGTTTCCTTTTTTCCGCAGAAGATCGATCCATCACGCACCGAAACACGCCCTCTGCAAAAATGCATACGTCCTATTTCCATGCCAGGACAAAGGGGGGCTTTCGGTCAGTCACAGCAGTTTCCCCACGCGGCACACCCACAATCATCGCTGCCACCACTTTAAATTCCGCCGGAATATCGAGTTTTTCTTTTGCGACACGGGTATTCAAGGCTTCGATTGAAGACCCAATCACGCAGGTGCCCAGCCCGGCTGCAACCGCCGACAACATGAGATTTTCAGCGGCCATCCAGCAGTCCGCTTCAACAAAAGGACCGGAAAGTTTGGTACAAATCAGGATGAGTGTACCTGCATCATAGAACAGATTAAATGCCGGATCGGCAAACCGGTCAATGACATGACTACTGGCTTGCGGAGTACGGTGTAAACGTTCAACAAAAAATGGTTTGGCCAAATCAGACAATTGCTTCAGCAATGGTTTGTTCTGTACCACGACGAAGGCCCAGGGCTCTTCATGCATGGCTGTGGGGGCACGCACGGCGGCATTGAGTAAAGTTTGAACAGCATTGCGATCAAGTTCATCTGGCGCATAAGCACGTACCGAGCGCCGCGCAAGAATGGCCTCGAACAGAGGGGGGTAAGGGAGGGGTTCAGTTGCAGATGGTTTCATGATCTTGATCTCCTGAAACACAGAT
>JAJYMO010000003.1 GCA_021786845.1 Pseudomonadota bacterium
GGTGGCATGGGGATTTGTCCCCAATCGCCGACGCTGCCGTCTTGCAAGCGGGTGAACAGATAATTTGCGGCATCAGGGTTATTGCGGAAGCGTGCCGCAATGGTGCGGAAGGACGGGCCGATGATTTTCTGATCGACGGCGTGACAGGTCATGCAGGCGTTTTCTTGCGCTACTTTGAGCATGGGATCATCGTCAGCATGGGCGAACATGGGTGTAGTCAGCATAGTTAAAGCGATCAGCAGGTAAAACTTCATTGGGGGTGTCCTTGGGGTGATTTAGGCATGAATTTTTGGGTTTAACCACTCGCTCAGTGCGCGCCATTGTTCGCGTTCCCGTTGCGTGGTTCGTGTGGGCAGGTCGAAGACGCCTTTGCCCTCAAAACCGGCGTTGACGTAAGCTTGGGTGTCTTGCAATACACCGATCAGGGGGAAGTCATGCCCGGTCAGGAAGGCTTCCAATTGTTGTGCTGCACGAGTGCGCGGGGAAATACGCATGCCTACCATACCGATATTGACCCGTTGTTTACGGATGGCTTTTTCTTCTTTTAACACATGTAAAAATTCCGTGCTGGCGCCGATGTCGAATGCTGATGACCCGATGGGTACCATGATGTGTTGCGCCAGTTTGATGGCCCGCGACAGGGTTTTCCCGTGCAGTCCCGCCGGGCTGTCAATAATGAGCCAGCCGGCTTTTGTTGCGGGTTTTTTATCCGGTTCATAAGGCCACACAACAGGCAAACCGGCAGGCCGCTGTGTCAGCCAGTTCGTCGCCGAGCGTTGGCGATCCAGGTCCAGCAACCGCACATTGCTGCCCTGCGCGGCCAGCATTACCGCGAGGTTGATGGCGAGAGTGGTTTTCCCACTGCCGCCTTTTGGGTTGGCGACCAGCAGGGTGTTCACGCAAGCCTTTCCACTTGGCTGACGTCGCGCACCGCACCGGTGGCTGCTGAGGTGGTCATGGCGGCGTAAGCGCGCAATGCAGGCGAAATATGGCGGGGGCGTATTTCGGCCGGTTTCCATGCGTGCGCACCCTGTGCCTGCATGGTGGTGCGGCGGTGCGCCAACACTTCATCGCTGACTGCGAGGTGGATGCTGCGTGCGGGAATATCAATTTCAATGCGATCGCCTTCTTCGACCAAACCGATGGTGCCGCCTTCAGCCGCTTCGGGCGAGACATGGCCGATACTTAAACCGGAAGTGCCCCCGGAAAAGCGGCCATCGGTGATCAGCGCACAAGCCTTGCCCAAATCTTTGGATTTGAGGTAAGCGGTGGGATAAAGCATTTCTTGCATACCCGGGCCGCCTTTAGGCCCTTCGTAACGGATGACGACCACATCGCCGGGTTGAATACGGTCTTGCAGGATGGCTTCTACGGCACTGTCTTGCGATTCAAATAACCGTGCCGGACCACCGAAACGGAAAATGCTTTCATCCACGCCAGCGGTTTTCACAATACAACCATCTGCTGCCAAATTGCCATATAACACGGCCAGGCCGCCTTCAGTGCTGTAAGCATGCGCCAGATCGCGGACACATCCTTCTGCACGGTCTTCATCCAGCGTTGGCCAGCGCTTGTTTTGGCTGAAAGCCACTTGAGTGGGGATGCCGCCGGGCGCGGCGCGGTAAAATTGGCGCACGGCTTCGTCCCGGGTTTGTCGAATGTCGAAACGCGCCAGCGCATCACCCATGGTGGGACTGTGCACGGTGGGCAAATCGCGGTGGATGAGTCCGGCGCGATCAAGTTCGCCCAAAATCGCCATGACACCGCCGGCACGGTGTACATCTTCCATGTGGTATTTCGGGGTGGCTGGAGCGACTTTGCACAAATTGGGCACGAACCGGCTGATGCGGTCAATGTCGCTCATGCTGAAATCCAGGCCTGCCTCATGGGCTGCCGCCAGCAGGTGCAATACGGTATTGGTTGAACCACCCATGGCAATGTCAAGTGTGACGGCATTTTCAAAGGCGGCAAAGCTGGCAATGCTGCGCGGCAGGGCACGAATATCATCGTGCTCGTAATAACGTTTGGCAAGGCTGACGATGGTGCGGCCCGCCTCAAGAAACAATTGTTTTCGGTCAGCATGGGTGGCCAATACGGAGCCATTGCCCGGCAGACTTAATCCTAATGCTTCCGTCAAACAATTCATTGAATTGGCCGTGAACATCCCTGAGCACGAACCGCAGGTGGGGCAAGCCGAACGCTCAACCTGGGCCACAGATTCATCTGATTCACGGCTGTCCGCCGCGATCACCATCGCATCGACCAAATCAAGCTTGACCGCTTTTCCTTGCAGTACGGTTTTCCCCGATTCCATGGGGCCGCCCGAGATAAAAATCGTCGGAATGTTTAAACGTAACGCCGCCATCAACATGCCCGGGGTGATTTTGTCACAGTTGGACAAACACACCAGCGCGTCGGCACAATGGGCGTTGACCATGTATTCCACGCTGTCGGCAATCAGGTCGCGTGAGGGCAATGAGTACAGCATGCCGTCGTGCCCCATGGCAATCCCGTCATCAATGGCGATGGTGTTGAATTCACGACCAATACCACCCGCAGCAGCAATTTCGCCAGCGATGAGTTGTCCCAGGTCTTTGAGGTGAACATGCCCCGGCACAAATTGGGTAAATGAATTGGCAATGGCGATAATAGGTTTATTAAAATCATTGTCCGTCATGCCTGTGGCGCGCCACAATGCGCGTGCTCCGGCCATGTTGCGTCCGTGGGTGGTGGTGCGGGAACGGTATTCAGGCATACAATTTTCACAATCTAGTGCGATAATACTGCCTATTCTAGCTCAATTTTGGACTGTTATGCTTGTTCATCCGCAATTCAATCCGGTGGTCATCGCTGTGGGCCCCCTCGCGATCCGTTGGTACGGTCTTATGTATTTGCTGGCATTTGTTCTGGTATTGGTATTGGGACGGTGGCGCATTCGGCAACAACCGCAATCGGGCTGGCAAGTCAGGCAGCTGGATGATTTGTTGTCATGGGGGGCAATGGGGGTGGTGCTGGGCGGGCGTCTGGGTTATGTATTGTTTTATAAGCCCATGTATTACCTTGCACATCCGTTAGAGATTACCTATGTTTGGCAAGGCGGCATGTCTTTTCATGGTGGTTTTCTGGGGGTATTGCTGGCGATGTGGTGGTTTGCCCGACGCGAAGGCAAAGCGTGGCTGGCAGTCACGGATTTTATCGCGCCCCTGGTGCCTTTGGGCTTGGGTGCTGGGCGTATCGGTAATTTTATCAACGGCGAGTTATGGGGCAGACCGACGAATGTGCCCTGGGCAATGGTGTTCCCCAATGTGGATATGCTGCCGCGCCATCCTTCCGAGTTGTATGAATTTGGTTTGGAAGGGTTAGGGCTGTTCACGATTTTGTGGTTGTTTTCATCACGCCCCCGACCTGTGGGTGCGGTATCAGCTTTGTTTCTGATCGGTTATGGCAGCTTCAGATTCCTGGTGGAATTTACCCGTGAGCCGGACAATTTTCTTGGATTGCTGTCTTTGGGCCTGAGCATGGGACAATGGTTGTCGCTGCCCATGATTATCGCCGGACTGTTCATGATGCGTTGGGCGTACCGCCGCCAGAGCAAGGCATGACACTCACAGAGTTGCGTTATATTGTGGCTGTGGCGCGTGAGCGGCATTTTCGTCATGCGGCCGAGGCCTGTTTCGTTTCTCAGCCCACGTTGAGCGTGGCAGTACGCAAACTGGAAGAAGAGTTGGGCGTGACCCTGTTTGAACGCGCCAACAATGAGGTCAGCCTTACTCCGATTGGCGCACGCATTGTGGAGCAGGCCTCCCGCGTGCTGGATCAGGCCGACGCGTTGCAACACATTGCCCGTCAGGGCGATGACCCTTTGCGCGGCCCTTTGAAGTTGGGGGCGATTTACACTGTTGCGCCTTACCTGTTGCCCAGCCTCATCCCTGCCCTGCATCGTCTGGCCCCCAATATGCCGCTGTTGCTGGAAGAAAATTTTACTCACAAGCTGGCTGAACGCTTGCGGCGAGGTGATTTGGATGCGATTCTCGTTGCGCTGCCTTTTGATGAACCGGGGATACAGGTTTTACCCGTATATCAGGAACCCTTCCGCGTGTTGATGCCGCAAGGTCATGCGTGGTGCGTGCGCAAGGACATTGCGGCGGCGGAACTGGTTGGCGAGAATATGTTGCTGCTGGGTACCGGACATTGTTTCCGCGACCAGGTGCTGGAGGCCTGCCCGGCTTTGGCGCACAGCGCGTCCGTTTCGGGGATGCAGCGAACCCTGGAATCGGGCAGCCTGGAAACTATCCGTTATATGGTGGCATCGGGGGCAGGGATTACGGTAATGCCTTGCACCGCCACTTTGCAACTACCCGCTGAGCATTTGGTGTCGCGCCCGTTTGCTGCGCCAGCGCCACAACGGCAGGTCGCCTTGGCCTGGCGCAACAGTTATCCCCGCCTTGCTGCAGTGCAAGCGGTGGAGCAGGCCATACGCCAATGCGATTTATCATGCGTGGCGTTTTTGTGATAAAAAAGACATAAATTGCGTTATAGAGAGACCTCTGTACGGAATATGAGCAAGCGCAGTAATCTTGCAGGGGTCCCTGTAACTTATCGCATACCACGGTAAAGCAAATTTTTGATGCATGGCCGGGCGCAGGTCTTGACAGGTATTTTATTTGTTACTACAATAAAAAACAATGATTGAGTTCGACACAGACAGACGCGACAAAACCATGACTGAACGTGGTCTTGATTTCGCTCGTGCTGGGGAAGTTTTTGCGGGCAAGCACTTGACGCACGAAGATCTGCGGGAAAGTTATACCGAGCTACGTTTTCAAACGGTAGGTTGGCTTGATGAGCGAATTGTGATGTTGGTTTGGACACCGCGCGGTGAAGCTCGTCGTATTATTTCCATGAGGAAAGTAAATGAACGTGAAATTAAAAAAATCCGTCCAGCGTTGGGCTGATCCTGACGATGCGCCAGAGGTCACTGCGCAATGGATTACAGAAGCAAGTGTGTATGATGGTGACAAATTGGTGCGTCGCGGACGCCCTGTCGGTAGCATAAAGACCACGCCAAAGGTGTCAACCACCATCCGTTTTGATTCAGATGTGCTTGCTGAGCTAAAAGCAACTGGTCGTGGTTGGCAGACTCGTGCGAATGATATATTGCGCGACTGGCTCAAAACACATTCTCAGGCGTAACTTAATTACACCAAGCCATTGGCGCAGTTAGTGGTAACTGAAAATGACCTGCTGCGAGATCGTCCCCACGCTTGACATTAGTGCGAAACTCGCATAGCGAGACTTCTTCCCCCTCTCCCCTGAGGGGAGAGGGCAAGGAGTGAGGGGAAACGGGCATGGCGAGTGCTGTTTCAAGCCTTCCCCGCCTGTTCTTCCGCAATTTCTTTGTGCACTTCGGCCATGTCCAATTCGCGTGCACTGGCAAGCACCTCGTCCAGCGCGTTTGCCGGCATGGAACCGGGTTGTGAGAAAATAATTACCTTCTCACGGAAAATCATCAGGGTAGGGATAGAACGAATCTGGAAATTCGCCGCTAATTCTTGTTCCACTTCGGTGTTGACTTTGGCAAAAACAACGTCGGGATGTTTTTCTGAAGCGGCCAGGAAAGTGGGTGCGAAGGCGCGGCAAGGGCCACACCAGGGTGCCCAGAAATCCAGCACGAGGAAATCGTTATTGAGGATGGTGTCTTCAAAATTGTCTTTGGTTAATTCCAGCACGGCCATAATCAGCTTCCTTTTTGAGAGAAGCATAACCTTAACACGGTGAGCAGGCGCGCTGCAAATCGGCAAAAATGCTGATGCCCTTCAGTCATTTAAAATCCACGATAAGCGATCAAGGTAAAAGGATAAACACTTGTCAGCCTATGCGCTATAATTTGCACACATTCCTGTTGACCAGGCTCACAAAAACGCCTTATGCACACTAACTTTCTGATGACTGAATTGGCTGCACAACTCAGATTGGTGTTTAGCCATTTCCCGGAAATTGTTCTGGTGATGGTGTTTGGTTCTGCTGCTTCAGGCAAGCAGCGCGTGGACAGTGATTTGGATATTGCTGTTGCGGCGCAGCAGGCATTCACACTGGAACAGCGAATCGCTTTGATAAGCGCTTTGGCCGAAAGTACTGGACGGCCGATTGATTTAATTGATCTGCATGGTGTGACTGAGCCGCTGCTGGGGCAAATTGTTCGGCATGGCAAACGGGTATTGGGCAGTGATATTGCCTATGGCGACTTAATCACCCGGCATGTGTTTGAGCAGGCGGATTTTATGCCCTATCGCACCAGAATTTTGACGGAGAGACGTTTGGCATGGACAGAGAAATCATCGATCAAAAGTTAGAATCCTTGCGCCGGTGTGTGCAGCGCATTGCCAGCAAAAGCCCAAAAGATGCTGCGACCTTAATCGCCGATTTCGATTTGCAGGACATCGTTTCGCTTAATCTTAGCCGTGCGGTGCAAATTTCTGTGGACATTGGTGCTCACCTCATTTCCAAAATGAATCTGCCTCCACCGGACAGTATGGGGCAGACTTTTGATCTGCTGGCTCAGGCAGGTATTTTGAACACTGATTTGGCAACCCGACTCAAAAAAGCAGTTGGATTTCGGAATATCGCCATTCATAGTTATGAACGCATCAATTGGGAAATGGTATTCACGATTATTTCATTGCATCTTATTGATTTTTCTGAATTTGCCAAGGAAATTTCTTTGCATTTGCAGTAAATTTGTGCATCGGTCACGCAAAATCATGCACCGTCTGGGGTAAGTGGTGTTGAGCGATGGCTTTGCTTTCCTGGAGCAGAAATTCCAGGAAGGTGTTGGCCACGACAGACAGTTGTTTTCCTTTTGAATGGGCGACGTGCCACTGGCGCATGATCGGGAAGCCCTGCACATCCAGTACCGTGAGTTCATCACCGATTTTTTCCAGTGCTAACGTGTGCGCCGAGAGCACTGCAATCCCCAATCCGCCTGCCACGGCTTGTTTAATGGCTTCATTGCTACCCAATTCCATTCTGATTTTGAGGGGCAAGCCGCGTTCGTTGAAAAACCATTCTGTGGCCAGGCGTGTGCCGGACCCCCACTCGCGCATTAAAAAGGGTTCTTCGGCAATGCGTTGCGGGGAAATGGATTTTGATGCGGCCAGTGGATGCGAGGCGGGCGCAATCACCACCAGCGGGTTATTCAAAAAAGGTTTTACCCACACGTCCATCTGCTCGGAAGGTTGGCCCAGAATGTACAAATCATCCTCGTTGTCCGTGATGCGTTGCAACATGCGTTCCCGGTTAACCACTTTGATCGACACCTCTATTCCCGGAAATTTTTCACAGAACGGGCCCAATAGGCGCGGTACAAAATACTGCGCGGTAGTGATCACACCCAATTGCAGTTTTCCGGCTTTCACCCCTTTCATGTCGGCAACCACCATTTCGAAACGCGATAATCCCTCGAACATGTTGTGGCAGACCGACAGCAACTCACGCCCGACCTCAGTTAAAAAAATGCGCTTACCCACCTGTTCCAGCAAAGGCAAGCCGACAATTTGGGTCAGTTGTTTGATCTGTATGGAAATGGTGGGCTGAGTCAGGTACAGTTCTTCTGCTGCACGGGTAAAACTCAAATGGCGCGCAACCACTTGAAAAATTTTAAGTTGATGTAATGTGGCATGTTTCATAATTTGG
>JAJYMO010000012.1 GCA_021786845.1 Pseudomonadota bacterium
TGCTTCCCTGTGCGACCAGCAAGGCATCGGCTTCGCGATCCGGATAGGAACCATCGTTAACGAGATCAACCCCGGCAACAACGCGCTGCCCCCACTGAAATTTAGCCATTCTGGGCTCTAACATCAACTTCCCCTTTATCCTCTATTCCTTGCTGGTTTAAAACCCCGGCCTTCAGGCCGGCAGGAGCGCCGAACCCCGCCCTGAAGGACGGGGTTTTAAAGGCGCGGTCAGGGAGGGGATGCACACCCCTCCCTGACTGAATATCCACCGGCCTGAAGGCCGGTGACCTCATTGCTTTGAACTTCTTCATCGCAGGGTTTGTTCACTTCTTCTGCTGATTCCAGCTCTTTGCCACGCATTCCCACCCGATAACCGTGCTCCACAAACTCGACCGCATAGATATAGAACTGCTGCAGAAATGAACCGATGCTGGTGACATAACCGATATCCCCCTTTTTAACGAGAATATCGCCTATTTCCTTGCCCTGAAATGTGCCATCATTGCGCACGGTTTTCAGGCTCTTCACCTTTTGTCCATAATCGAAATCAGGCGGACCGCTTAATTCCACGATATTGTCGTCGCGACTAATTTTCATGACTGAACTCCACAGGGAATGAACGAGTTGCTTGTGTTGAAGGGAACTCGCAACTGACGCATCTGAACCATTTCACGCACTGCGAGATCACTGTCCGCAGACAAACCGGCCAACAGTTTTTCGTCGATACGTTGCGCAACTTCATAACGTATGCGCCAATCGTCATCGTGAAGAAACAGGCTGAGCTGCGCAGCAGGCAAACGCTGGACCACCACCAGACGAACTTGCACCTCAACATCATTCACCATCTGGCGCAGTCCTTCAGGTCCTATGCGCTTTGCCACTTCAGCGCGGACCTCGCGATCCACATCATCAATCATTGGCGTCAGCAAACCAACCGGCAATCGACGCGCCACGATGGTCCGCACGTAATAATCCGGGTCATTGACCATGACTTTCAATTCGTTTTCGGGCAACCGTGTAGCGACCCTGATACGGACTTCGCGATCCGGGTCCGTGCGCAACAACCGCAACTGGCTGAGCGTCAAGCGTTGCGCGGCACTCCAGCGCACCGTTTCATCATCGTCCGATACCAGTTGCGGCAAATAAAACACTTCGACATATTTTGCAGCGATCGCACGCACTTCAAAGTAGGGGTGCTTCAAATAAATTTTCGCAGTAACCGGATTCCAGCGAAAAAACCGGTCAATGCGCAAAGCATAGCGATCCAGCACGCAAGCATGTTGCAATTGACACTGAGTTTCAGCATGGTTATCTTGATGCAGACATTGAACACAATCTATGGGCTTCCCCTGCCAGTCCAGCGCTTCAAATGTTTCGATATCGTCATTCGTCATCATCATGTCGCCCCACCCGATCAAGAATACCTCGCAGCACTGACCCACCCAGCTTGTCCCCGGGATCCATTGCCATCAGCTTCGTGACCATCTCTGCACCCTGCTCCATCTCACCCAACCGCATGTTCAGATATGCGCAGGCTTTCAGCGTGAACAGGTAAAAACGGGGCGCTGCGGCAAAGTTGTCGCCATGGCTGGCGAACACAGTATGATCCGATGGCATATCACGCCAGTCCATCGGCAAACCCAAATCATTCGCTGTCTTGGTCAAGCATCGCTGCGCCACCACAAGCGCTTCACTCAAACGGTTTTTGTAGAAATAAAACCGGTAAAGCGCAATATGGACCGCTGGATGGTCTGGTGCACGGGCATAAGCCTGCATCAAATAACTTTCAGCCACCTCATCCAAATGATAGGCTGCCGCAGCGCGCTGCAAATCCGCTGCCACAGAAGGTGGCAACATCCCGCCCAGGCAGGCCACATCCAACCATTCACCGAAATCCGTTTGTGCAATCTCATTACCACTCGGGGGCTGCGGTGGAAGGTCTGGTTGCTGACTGAATGCGGCAGGGGTCATGATGGTTTCGTTCAGGTGCGCTTGATGGCAGAAATATCGATCGCTGTTGTAACCGGTTTACTGGCACCCTCCGACGAACTGCAACCGCAGGATGTCGCATTGGGATTGATAAAACTCAAACCGGATGCCAGCGTGGTGTCCACAAAATCGATCGTGACACCTTCCAATAACAAACGACTTTCTGCAGGCAAAAACACTTTCAGGCCATTGCAATCCAGAATGGCATCTCCCGCCTTCGGTACAGCTTCAGATGAGAATTCTGAGGCCAAACCAGAACAGCCGCCGGTCGTTACCGTCAGCCGAAACCCTGAATCGGCCGGACCACCGCCAAAACGAACGATGCGACGCATAAATTTTTCAGCTTTGGGTGTAATCGTGATATTCATGTTCTCTCTTCTCCTGAATGCCTGCTTGATGCAGATGACATTTCCGTTATATGGGTAAACAAACTGCTTTTCCCTGCGCGCCTCGACACGAGTCCGGTGTGATAGCGTTTAACTTCAAGCTGTTGCCGCATAACGCGGGTAAGCGTTGTCGATCACACAGGTCACATCGACAGGGCATACCGCGACGCATTGCGGATCATCGAAATACCCGATGCATTCGCTGCATTTTTTTGGATCAATAATAAATACACCATTTTTTTCACGGATGGCGACATTGGGACATTCAGGTTCACACGCAGAACAGCCCGTACATTGTGATGCGATAATTTTGTATGCCATGATTTTTCCTTCATCGTTAAATTTAATGTTGAACCCAACTTTTATGCTGCTGAAACGTAAGCCCCCTGACGGATGTCTGCATCGCCACGTGTCACATGCTCAATTTCATGTGACCTGACTTTGGCAAGGTATTCCTTAAAGTAGGTAATGGCCGATTCTTCAATGAACTCATGAGCGAATCGATCAACTGGATCAATCCCAGCCTGTTTGAGTTCATCTCTGGGGCAACCACCAATTTTCGCCACAAACACCGCGTGGCAATCGTTGATGGCGCGCACCACGGAAGGCAGGGTTTCTTCCTCACCGAAGCCGCCCTGGCAGTAAAGGTCCACACGACGGTGTCCGACGAATTTCGACCCCGCGGAACCCACCTCATAAATCTGGAACTCGCTCACATGGCCAAAGTGCTCATTTACACGCCCTTGCCCTTTGGTGGCTATGGCAATCAGAATCTTGATGTCCGACACATCCGCATCGGCCATGTCAGCCATCGCAGCTTCTTTGGCAGCCACTTTTTCCATGCGTTCTGCTTCGACCAACGCTTGATAAGCTTTACGCGTTGCCGCGTCGTAAACCACCTCGCTCATTTCATCAATTTTCTCGGTGGTAAACTCGGCACTGCGGTCTTCACCCAGCAGACCCACTGCATCAGCACGACACTGACGACAATGGCGCATCATGTTCATGTCGCCCTCACAGGCGTCCTGCAAGGCCTTCAACTCCTGTGCGCTGGGACCACGCTGGCCATTTAAACCGAATACCGTGCCATGCTCGGGTGCAGAAATCAGCGGCATGATATTGTGCAAAAACGCGCCGCGTGACTTGACAGCCTTGTTGACTTCGACCAAATGTTTGTCATTAATGCCTGGGATCATGACCGAATTTATTTTCGCCAACACACCGGCTGCGGTCAGCATTTCCAACCCCAACAATTGCTGTTCACTCAATATGCGTGCCGCTTCAATGCCGGTGACGCGTTTGTTTTTCCAAAAAATCCATGGATAAATGTGCTGCCCCACTTCAGGGTCCACCATATTAATGGTGATGGTCACATGATCCACGTTAAAGGCCTTGATCGTCTCGACATGCTCAGGCAAGGACAAACCGTTGGTAGACAGGCAGAGTTTGATGTCGGGTGCGGTTTTTGAAATCAGCTCAAACGTTTTAAACGTTTTGGCAGGATTCGCCAAAGGATCACCAGGTCCGGCAATACCCAGCACAGTCATTTGCGGGATGGCCGACGCCACAGCCAGCACTTTTTTGGCGGCCTGTTCTGGCGTCAACTTCTCACTGACCACCCCAGGGCGCGATTCATTCGCACAATCGTATTTGCGATTACAATAGTTACACTGAATATTACAAGCTGGCGCCACCGCCACATGCATACGGGCATAATGGTGGTGCGCCTCTTCGCTATAACAGGGATGGTTTTTCACCTTTTCCCAGACTTCTGGCGCCATGTCAGCCGGACCACCCGACGAACCACAACTCGATTTACCTCCTTCGCCCGACGTACCACACCCTTTGTGGTCAGCGATTTTCTCAAGTAACGCTGTGAGTGGCTCGCTCCCCGTATTCAATTGTTCCGTATGTGCTTGCATGAATCGCCCCTGATTAAAAGTTGCGGAAATAAAATCTGACACGGGCTTATAAGCTAAAACCATACCAGAATTAAATATTTTAATTTAATCAAATTGATACAAGCAAAATAACGAGGGATTTGTTTGTAACGAGTGTGACACACTGATGCTGAAGCCAACGCGGAATTGTCGTAAAACCAACAAACTGACCAATCCACTTTTGTGCTATCCTTATCCAGCGGCGCGCAGGATTCAGGAAAAACCGGTTGTAACTTAACAGTCTCTTGCGTATCGATTGAAACAGGAAAGAAATTATGCCAACTTCTCACAAACCGCCTGCTCACGACAACCTTGAGATTTCCATCCCGAGCGCACTGGAATTGGTACGGCTCAATTTGGCGCGCCTGATCGATGTACGCCAACCCTTTGAGCTGGAAACCCAGGGAGAGATTGCCTCAGCCATCGCATTGCCGTGGTTCCACCTCAAAAAACTCCTGGGGTACACGCTGACCGGCGAGGACCAGGAAATGCTGGATGCCGACCCGCCAGGCCAGCTAGACATCCAATCTGTTTTTAATTTGATTAATGGCCTTCATTATGACAGGCATTACATACTGATTTTCGTCTGCCTGAAGGGGCAACGCAGCTTGTATGCGGCGCAGTTATTTCGTGCCTTGGGGTACCCGCGTACGCTTTCCTTGCGTGGAGGTCACTGGGCGCTCAAAGAACTGGATGGATAAGTGTCGGCCATAAACGACATGACGGCAAACGCGGCAAGTGTGTAAAAAAACTCAGCCCAACCGTCTTCCCATCAGCACTCACCCCCACAGGTGCCCCGCATGGAAGCCTCCACACATCTGTTAAATCAGCCATTTGTGACCACCCCGCTCAAGCCGCGTCCAGCTGATTGCCACAAAGGCATGTTGGGCAGCGCTGGCGTCCTCGGCGGCGCTGCTTCTATGGTCGGTGCGGCCTTACTGGCTGGGCGCGCCGCCTTGAAATGCGGGGCGGGGCGCGTATATGTCGCTCTGCTGGCTGACGACGCACCCAGCGTGGATCTGCAACAACCCGAACTCATGTTGCGCTTGCCAGCACAGTTACTTGAACTCGGGCAGCTCTCCGCACTGGTCGTCGGCCCCGGGCTCGGACAATCCAGCGCAGCCATACAGTGCCTGCAACAGGCGCTGGCCAGCGATATACCGCTGGTGCTGGATGCCGACGCACTGAATTTAATCGCTGTCCACAGCGCACTGACGGATTCCTTGCAACACAGAACTGCAGCCAGCATTCTGACCCCCCACCCAGCCGAGGCCGCCAGATTACTGGGTTGCGACACCGATACCGTACAACGGGACAGGGTTGGTACAGCGCTAACACTGGCGCAACGCTTTCGCAGCATCGTGGTACTCAAAGGTGCCGGCAGCATTTGTGCGCTGACGGAACTGGACTGGTTCATCAATCCCACCGGAAATCCCGGTTTAAGCAGCGCCGGGATGGGGGATGTGCTGTCAGGCATGATCGCCGCGTTGATCGCGCAACAACTCAGCCCACAACAGGCCACCTTGCTGGGCGTTTATCTGCATGGCGCAGCCGCCGATCAGCTGGTGCAACGAGGGACAGGCCCAATAGGACTGACCGCATCAGAAGTAATGGATGCGGCACGGGAGGTATTAAATAGCTGGATTTATGGGTGAACCGCCCAAAGCCACAAACAGGCGCACGCAATCCAGATCACGTTCATGCTGCGCCCGAATCATGTCCATCTGTGCTTTTGCCTCGGTACGTTGTGCGTCTTGTGTCTGCAGCAGCCCAATAGCACCCGCCTGATAGCTCGCGCGCGACAGATCCAGCGAGGCGCTGGCTGTGTTGACCGCGTTAGTCATGGTCACGATTTCTTCATCATCGTGCGCCAATGACGTCAACGCATCGGCCACCTGGCGGAATGCGACCAGAATGGTTTGACGGTATTGCGCCAGCGACGCCTGATAGGCATGTTCTGCCCCCCGCTTTTGTGCCGAGAGCGCGCCGCCATTAAAAATCGGCGCTGACAATCCGGCAGCCAGTGACCAGGCATTGTTCGTCAGACTGAATATCCCTGCTGGCGTCAAGGCTTCCTGCATCATGTTTGCCGACAGCGTCAATTGCGGATACAAATTTGCCGTGGCCACGCCGACCCCGGCACTGGCCGCATGCAGGTTGGCCTCCGCAGCCAGAATATCCGGCCGTTTTTTCACCAGTTCAGCGGGCAGACTGACCGGCAAGGCTTGCGGCAAAGTAAAATCGCTCAACTGAAAATCGGGGGGCACCCAATTGGCAGGCGCTTTGCCAACGAAAATGGACAATGCATGGCGACTGATGCTTAAACGCTGTTTCAGGGATGGCAACATGGCCTGATCGCTGTTGAGCTGGCTTTGCGCGCTGAGCATATCCATTTTTGTGGCCGAACCTGCCTCGTAGGCAGACTGCACGAGCTGGCGTATTGTTTCATCTTCCGCAATAATCTTCCCCAAAGCGGTCATTTCCGCATTGGCCGCAGCCATGTCCAAAGCCGCTGCCACCGTATCGCCAGTCAGCGTGACGTACATGGCATCCACCTCATGGGCCTGATAATTAGCCAAGGCCTGCTGCCGTTCCACCGCACGGTGTTCGCCGCCAAAAAAATCAGGCGTCCAGCTAACGGAGGGGCCAAGCTCGTACCAGGTAAATGGCGGAATGCTAAAATTGGCGGGACCAAACAGGGCTGCGCCATATTTTTGACGCCCAGCCATGGCACCCAGTGACGCTTGCGGCAAAAGACTGCCGCTTTCCGCATTCACGGCTTCTTCCGCCTGGGCAAGCGTCTCTTTGGCGGAGGTCAGATCGTTGTTGTTGTCCACCACCTGACGAACGACGCCATTCAACGCTTTGGACGCAAAAAGCGCCCACCAGTCCGTCTCAATCCGTTTACCCAACTCAATACGCTTTGCTAAAGGCACCGCTTCATTTTTTGACGTATAGGCATCTACCCTGGGCGGTGCTGGCGTCTTAAAATTGGGCCCTGCGCTGCAGGCAGAGAGCAGCACAAGCACACCCAAAGCGCCGGTCAATTTTTGCATGCTCATTCCATCACCGCCATTTCTTTTTGCACCTGAACGGGAGGCCGCAACACGATCAGCAGCGGAATCACGGCCAGAGTCAGCACCATCATCAACTTGTAGTCATCCAGGTACGCAATCATCGTCGCCTGATTAGTCAGGATATGGTTCAAAGCCGCGATGCCCGAAGGCGTGCCAAGATCCGCATGGCTGGACAGAACGGCCGGGCTGTTCAAGTTGTAAGGCGTAATATGTTCTGCCAGCGAGGCATGCATCATTTGGGTGTTTCGCGTCAGCAACGTTTCCACCACAGAAATGCCGATGGCGCTGCCCAGATTACGCTGCAGGTTGAAAAAAGCGGTGCCCTCATTGCGCAACACCGCAGGCAAGGTGCCGAAAGCAACCGTGGACAGTGGCACATAGACCAAACCAACGCCAAACCCCTGAATCAGACCAGACAACACAATAGGGCTCGCGCCCATCAACAAATCAAAATTCGTCATTTGCCACAAAGAAAACCCGGTGAGCGCCAAGCCTGTGGCCATAATGACCCGCGCATCCATCTTACCAATCAACCTGCCCACCACGATCATGCCGAACATAGTGCCCAAACCGCGCGGCGCGGTCACCAGCCCGCTGAAAATAACCGGGTAATTCATTTGATTCTGCAGCATGGGCGGGATCAGTGCCAGGGTCGCAAACAAGACCACGCCAATCAGAAAAATAAAGATATTCGCCATCACAAAATTTCGGTCCGTGAACAGGGCGGGGCTTAAAAAAGGGCGTGAACTGGTAAACGAATGCACCAGAAAATAATACAGGGCGACACACGCCACAAAGGCCTCAATGATGATCTCACTGGAATGGAACCAGTCATTCATTTCGCCACGGTCAAGAAACAATTGCAAGGCGCCAATGCACAAGCTTAAAGTGGCGAAGCCGAAAAAATCGAATCGGCCCAGCATTTTTTTTGTTTCCGGCATGAATGCCGAAAGCCCCAGAAAAGCGACGATGCCAATGGGCACATTGATAAAAAAAACCCAGCGCCAACTGTAATCCTGAGTCAGCCATCCACCAAGCATCGGGCCGAGAACGGGACCCAGTGTAACGCCAATGCCCCAGACCGCCATCGCCCTGCCGTGATTTTCCGGCGGATTAATATCGAACAGCACCGCCTGCGACAGTGGCACGAGCGCTGCCCCGGAGATGCCTTGCAAAAAACGGAACAACACGATTTCCGGCAAACTGGTGGACACACCGCACAAGGCTGAGGTCAAGGTAAATCCGACGATGGAGATCAAAAAAACCTTCTTGCGTCCGAAACGCCCGGCCAGCCACCCGGTCAACGGAATCATGATGGCAGCGGCAATGATGTAGGAAGTCAGCACCCAACCCATCTGGTCTTGCGTGGCCGACAGCGTGCCTTGCATTTGGGGGAGCGCTACGTTGGCAATGGTTGAATCCAGCGCCTGCATGATGGTCGCCGCCATGATGAACAGCGTGATCAGCGGGCGGTTTAAGGCTGCCCCGGCGCTGTCCGAATGGGGCAAGCGCGTGGCCGCAGCCCCTTCACCGGCCTCTTCAATGACCTCCTCAAGCGCCGTGTGCGAAGAAAGGTTTTCTTCCATGATCAGAATGCTTTCAAGCGGCTGTGCTGCGTATCGACGTCCACCACAGCACTCAACCCGGACTGCAATGGACGCTTGGGGTCAAGGTCGTCCAGATGAATCCGCACGGGCAAACGTTGCACCACCTTGACCCAGTTACCTGTGGCGTTCTCGGGCGGCAACAGGGAAAAGCTTGAACCGGTGCCGGGACTCAAACTCTCCACGTGGCCATGAAATGACCGGTCCGGGTAGGCATCAATATCGATGGTGGCTTGTTGGCCGGGGTGCATGTGGCCCAGCGCAGTTTCCTTGAAATTGGCCTCAACCCAGACATTGTTGCTGGAGATCAGGGCAAAAGCAGGTGCCGCCGCATGGATGTATTCACCAACCTGCAACAAATCCACCCTGGAAACAATGCCGTCCATAGGCGCTTTAATCACTGTAAAGGACAAATTTAATTGAGCCCGCGCCAGCATTGCCTGCGCTTGCTGAACGGTGGGATGGGCGCCTGTATTGGCCGTCAGATGATTATCCAGCAAGGCGCCTACATTTTTTTGTTCCTGTCTTGCCGCACTTAATTTCTGCGTGGCATCAGCCAGCGCGTGTTGCGCCAGATCCAGTTGTGCTTGCGATGCAATGCCCCTGGCGGCCAAAATTTTCTGGCGCTCAAAGTCGCGACTTTGATAATGCACCGTCGCGGCTGCGGCCAGCACATCGGCCTGGCGTTGCAGCCAGGTTGCTTTCATCGCGGCGACCTGCAACCGGGCATTTGCCAGCCTGGCGCTTGCATCGGCCAGCGCAATGAGGTAATCGCGGTCATCCAGTTGAAAAAGCGCATCGCCCTGATGCACTGGCTGGTTGTCCTTCACAAAAATTTTCGTGACGCGCCCTGCGATATTGGCACTGATGTCAACACGAGCCGCCTGGACATAGGCATCGTCAGTGGAGACTACCCGACCACCGGTAAAATAAAAAATGGCTGCAATCATGACAAACAGAATCGCCCCACCGATAAACAAAAAATGGCGAAGGTTATCTTTATTTTGGACAGTATTATTCATTGATGGCGCGCTACAACACAGATCATTTCGATAACCGGATTGTAGTGGACATGAATTGCGATGATAATACCCAATAATATGTATACATTATTCAGTTAAAACGAACAATAAGCGCCAGGAACCTGTCGGACTTAAAGTAAATCGGCTGCAAGTCCGACAGGCTCCCAGCATCGCACGGGAATTTGCAGGTCGGGTTTCACCCCGACACCAGCGCATTTAATTCAACTGCGTCATGCTGAAGCATGACCTGCAATTCGCTAAAGTGGCATTTGCCCAGCAATGAGGTCACCGGCCTTCAGGCCCCGGTGGATATGTAGTCAGGGCGAGGTTCGGCGCTCCTGCCAGCCTGAAGGCCGGGGTTTTAAACCAGCAAGGAAAAAGAATAAAGCCGAATTGATCACATCATGATTGAAAGGACCTGAACAATGCGCGGATCCGAATTTTCTGAATTGCGAGCATTTATCGAAGTGGCCGAACAGGGTAACTTTTCTCGTGCAGCGACCTGTCTTGGACTGGCCCCCTCAACCCTCAGCCAGACCATACGCACGCTGGAAGAGCGGCTTGGCATACGTTTACTCCAGCGCACCACGCGCAGTGTGTCGCTCACCGAGGCAGGAGAACACCTGCTGACGCGAATTCGTCCTGCCTTTGCGGAGATGCATGCTGCTGTGGAATCGATCAATGATTTTCGCGATGCCCCGATGGGAACATTGCGCCTGAGCGTTTCGCCGATTCCCGCACAAATGATTCTTGCACCCATGTTAAAGGGATTTCTGGCAGCATATCCTGCCATTAACCTGGACATTGATGTGGACAACACCAATATCGATATCGTTAAAGGACGGTTTGACGCCGGAATCCGGTACGGCAGGCTCATCGCTCAAGACATGGTGATCGTCAAGGCCAGTGCTCCCTCCCGCCTGATCGCTGTGGCTTCCCCCGAATACCTTTCAAAATATTCTGCGCCCAAAACCCCGCAAGACCTGCAAAGCCACGCTTGTATTCGATTCAGGATCGGTGGCCAGCAATTGTTGACATGGGCGTTCGAGAAAAACAGGAAAAAAATCGAGATTGGTGTCAATGGGCCACTCATCGTTAATAATGTCGATTTAATGATCAAGGCAACGCGCGATGGCATTGGGATCGGTTATATGGCAGAAGCTTATATGAATCAGGACATCGCGCAAGGCCGACTGATTCCCATGTTAACCGATTGGTCACCGACCTATGACAGTTGGTATTTGTATTATGCCAGTCGTCAACATCTCTCGGCACCGCTGAAAGCATTTATTCAATTTTTGCGCGACCACCTGCACAAAAACCCAACCGCAGCCATTGAGGATTAATACGCCATTCCGCACGAGCCAGAAAAACAAAACGGCTACGGGAGACATCGAAGCGGCCCCAGGGAACCCATTTACTACTCGTAGCGCATAAGCTCCTCGGCAAGTGTATCTGCACCAAAATGTTCGATCAGCGTTTCTATCTCCGACACCAGCGTATCGTCCTCGTCCTCATCCAGACCGCCTTCACCCACCAGCCGGGCACCCAGACCTGTATCGATTGCATCCTTGACAGCAGCAAGTGTGGGTGGGTTTTTCCGGTTCTCATCATTCACCACTGCCTCAATCACGCGAGACATCTGTTCGCTGACATTGATCTGTACAAAATCGACAGCCAACGCGGAGCTTCCAAATTCTTCGATGAGGGAATCCAGTTCGTCGAGGAGTGATTCGCTGACATCGAAGTGGTGCATCTGCTCCGCCTCCCTGAGTTCGGCAGGCAACAAATTGGCCAAAAAATGGCGTACCGCTACGAGTGTGACGGGCTGCTCGCAATCCGGGTCGTTGACTCTGCTTTCGAGAAGTGCAGACAATGCTGGACTGACACGGCTGGCAACATCTATGGGATGACGGATCATGATTTTATCCTCAGTATTGGATGCGGCAATGGGAGAATACGCGCTATTTCACAGTAAAAATGGGATGCTTATTGATCTCTCCGGGGAACAAATCCCTGTTTTGGGTGATTTTGCGCAACCTGTGTTTCATCCTGTTTTGGTTGAAAAAAATGAATATGGGTGTATTGCGTGAGTAAAAACCATATTTTCGGAACAAAAAACCGCCACCTTCAATCTGGTTTGAACAAGGTTTTTAACCCGTGCGGTTGCGAACGCCAGTATTGCCTTGGTGCATCGACCTGGGCACCCAGTTTCGCCGCTGCATGCCAGGGCCAGCGCGGGTCGTACAGCATGCCTCGTGCCAGTGCCACCATATCGGCCTGTCCTGTGGAAATAATCGTTTCAGCCTGCTCCGGCTCAGTAATCAGCCCCACAGCGATGGTGGTCAAACCGGTTTCGCGTCGAATTCTTTCGGCAAAAGGAACCTGATAGCCCGGCTCAACCGGAATTTGTTGCAAGGGAGACAGTCCGCCGCTCGAAACATCGATAAACGCGCAGCCCCGACGCTGGAGTTCCTTGGTAAAAACAATACTCTGTTCGACGTCCCACCCATCTGGCACCCAATCTGTCGCGGATATTCGAACGCCAACGGGCATTTCTTTCGGTACGGCGGCACGAATGGCTTCAAATACTTCAAGCGGGAAGCGCATCCGGTTTTCCAGCGTGCCGCCATAATCGTCATGCCGGTCGTTCGATAAAGGCGACAGAAACTCATGCAACAGGTAACCGTGGGCCGCATGCAGCTCGATGGCCGCTATGCCCAACCGATGCGCGCGTTGCGCAGCCGACACAAAATCATTTTTAACACGCTGCAATGCGGCAGCATCCAGCGCGAGCGGCAGGGGATCTTCCGCATTAAAGGGCAAAGCGGACGGTGCGACAGTTTGCCAGCCACCTTGCTGCGGAGAAACGGACTTTCCCCCCTCCCACGGCGCTTGCGTGGAAGCCTTGCGCCCGGCGTGGGCCAACTGGATAGCAAAAGGTATGGATGAATATTGGTGTACCGATTTGATGACACGGGCAAGCGCCGCTTCGGTCTGGTCGGACCACAAACCAAGATCGCCCGCAGAAATACGGCCTTCCGCTGCAACCGCTGTCGCTTCGATAAATAACAAACCAGCGCCAGATAAAGCAAGGTGGCCGAGATGAATGAGATGCCAATCAGCGGCCTCTCCATGCTCAGCCGAATATTGACACATGGGCGAGATGACAATGCGGTTGTTTAATGTCAGGCTACCGATCACTACAGGGGAAAATAATTTGCTCATCGTCAATCACTCCAATCATTAAATTTCCACATGATTTAAAGACATTCACATCACATCTTTCACCACAAAGCCACCTTAATCTTTGGCTACCAGAAAAAATTCTGGCACATTGTGAGTGACAGACGCTGCCCGTGGCTAAACAAAACGTGCAAAGCTCTTCACACACCCCGGTTCTCTTCGCAAATTGTACACTGCTCAGGGCTCGTAATGAATAACATGGACTTGTTATTCATTTACGAGCCCTGAGCACATCACTTCACAGATGACCTTTTCTGACAATCAGGTGAGTCACCCTGGGGCGCTCACTACCAAGATGAAACGCCCTCACATTATCGATGATACGCTGATCCGCGATGGTCACGCGATGATGCTGACGTAAATGTTCAAGCCAGGATTCGACCATGAAACACTCCACCATACGATCAGTCTCGTCAATATCATTGAATAACTCCCACATGAATGCGCCATCACGACGTCTAATCCTGCGCATATGCTGCATCTCTTTTGCGAACTCATGCTGCTTTGCTGAATGAACATGATATTCCACCGTTACCATGACCGGCCCCTGATCGACTTCAACGTCGCCAGACATGGCCGGGGTCGGCCAATATATTGATGGTGAAAGGTCATCAACATCATGCCGTCCGATTCGATATGTCCAGGTTGCAGCAATACCTAAACATGCGCCGACGGCAGCGATGCTCAGGGTATCAGGGATGCCTGTCCATGAGGCGACCTGCCCCCAAAGCGTGCTGCCTGCGGCCATTCCACCCATAAAAACCATCCAGAAAAGCGCTAATCCGCGTGCACGCACCCATCCCGGCAGTGCAGTTTGAACTGCCGTCATCAATGAAGACACGACACTTATCCAGGCCACGCCTGTCACCAGCATGGCAACGCCAGCTGCGTACACATTCCCGCTATGCGCCAGTGCCAGCATAGCAAACGCATAAAGCACGGTAGCCCCTGCAACAATACCATCCCGCGACATCAGGGTGCGGACAAGGGGCAGCAGCAACGCACCGACAATTGCCCCCACACCCATACAAGCCAGGAACAACCCATAAATACCAGGACCACTATGAAGTTGATGCCGAACGATCAAGGGCAGCAATGCCCAGGAAGCACTGGCAAAAACAAAAAAAGCAGCACCCCGCGTCAAGACTGCACGCAGTTCCGGTGAATAACGTGCAAAACGCATGCCCGCACGAATCGCCCCCATAACACGTTCAGCGGGTAATTCGCTCACCTGTGGAGGGCGCTGCCAAGCTTTAAGGGCTGCAATGACGGCAAGAAATGAGACAGCATTGAGCATAAACACAGCGCCCGACCCAGCCACAGCAACGATCAATCCCGCCAGTGCCGGGCCAATGGCACGAGCCAGGTTCATCCCCACTGAATTCAGACCAATAGCAGCCTGGAGTTCCGATCTACCCACCAGCTCTGGTGTAATGGCACCCCATGCCGGCATCATCATCGCCGTACCGATACCCAGTGCAAACGTAAAGATCAACAAGACCAGTGCTGTCGTCAAGCCTGCGAGAGTAAGCACGCCCAGCGTGGCGGCGGTGATCATCATCCAGACCTGTGATGTCATCAGGTAGCGTCGCCGATCAACAATATCGGCGAGTGCTCCCGCAGGTAAAGCGAGCAGAAATACAGGGGTAGTCGTGGCGGCTTGTACCAGCGCCACCATCAAAGGGCTGGGTGCAAGAGAGGTCATTAACCAACCTGCACCGACCTCGTGCATCCATGAGCCAATGTTTGACACCACCGAAGCAATCCACAGCATCCGAAACACCTTGTGATGCAAAGGCGTCCAGGGAGAAGCGGAAGCATGTTTAAACACATCAGCATCCATGATGATCAGGGTTATCCAGGAAGGCTAAATATCACTTAAATCAACACGCAGCACGCGTACAACATTTTGTTTTACAGAGAAGAATGGCTCAGGGAGGTGCCTCTCAAGAAGCCTATATTCCGACCTGAACAACAAACCATGATACATGTTGATGCATACACTGTCCGGATTAGATCATCAGTTCCTGATCTTGCACATTTCATCTCACGCAATCCACATAATACACTGGCTTGCCTTCGACCTCCCCTTTCACCAGCCCGTGAATATCAGTTTCGAAGCCAGGGAAACGTTCATTGAAGTCCCGCGCAAACTTGAGGTAACGCACAATGGTGGCATTGAATCGTTCACCGGGGATCAACAAAGGAATACCGGGTGGGTAGGGCGTGAGCAATACACTGGTAATTCTGCCCTCCAGCTTGTCAATTTCCACCCGGTCGATATTGCGGTGCGCCATGCGTGCGTAAGCATCCGTCGGCTTCATGGCCGGTTCCATATTCGACAAATACATTTCCGTGGTTAACCTGGCAATGTCGTTGGTCTTGTAAATGTCGTGTATGGCTTCGCACAGGTCTTTCAAACCCATGCGTTCATAGCGCGGGTATTTCACCACAAACTCCGGCAGCACGCGCCAGAGCGGCTGGTTGCGGTCGTACTCATCCTTGAATTGTTGCAAATTGGTCAACATGGTGTTCCAGCGACCTTTGGTGATGCCAATGGTGAACATGATGAAAAATGAATACAAGCCCGTTTTTTCTACAATGACGCCGTGTTCAGCCAGGTATTTGGTGACAATGGCAGCAGGGATGCCCGTGTCAGCAAAATCGCCATCGACATCCAGTCCAGGCGTAATGACTGTGGATTTAATCGGGTCCAGCATATTGAAGCCGGGAGCAAGGTCACCGAAACCATGCCAGCGTTCATTGGCCCGCAATATCCAGTCTTCGCGTTCTCCGACGCCCTCTTCCGCCAGTTCGTCTGGCCCCCACACTTTAAACCACCATGAATCGCCAAACTCGGCATCGACCTTGCGCATCGCCCGGCGGAAATCGAGCGATTCCAGAATGGACTCCTCTACCAGGGCAGTACCGCCCGGAGGCTCCATCATCGCTGCCGCCACATCGCATGAAGCGATAATGGCGTACTGTGGACTGGTAGACGTGTGCATGAGGAAGGCTTCATTGAACACATCCCGGTCAAGTTTCCGGTTTTCGCAATCTTGCACCAAAATCTGCGAAGCCTGTGACAAGCCCGCCAACATTTTGTGTGTGGACTGAGTAGAAAAAATAATGGAATCGCGACAGCGTGGCCGATCCCGGCCAATGGCATGCATGTCTTTATAAAACTCATGAAAAGGTGCGTGAGGCAACCATGCTTCATCAAAATGCAGGGTATCCAGTTCCCCGTCCAGCATGGCTTTGATGGTTTCGACGTTGTACAACACGCCGTCATAAGTGCTTTGGGTGACCGTCAGCACGCGAGGTTGGCTGGTGTTGCCACGCGCAAAAGGATTGGCCTCAATTTTTTTACGGATATTCTCGGGACTGAATTCGGACAGGGGAATTGGACCGATAATCCCGTAATGATTGCGGGTCGGCATTAAAAACACCGGGATGGCACCCGTCATGATAATGGCATGTAAAATCGATTTGTGACAATTGCGATCCACCACCACCACATCTCCAGGTGCCACGGTGGAATGCCACACAATTTTATTGGACGTGGAGGTGCCGTTGGTGACAAAAAACAGATGATCCGCATTGAAAATGCGCGCCGCATTGCGTTCAGAAGCCGCAACAGGCCCGGTATGGTCCAGCAGTTGGCCCAATTCTTCCACCGCATTGCACACGTCGGCACGCAGCATATTTTCACCGAAAAACTGGTGAAACATCTGACCCACCGGACTTTTTAGAAAGGCTACGCCACCGGAATGTCCGGGACAATGCCAGGAATACGAACCGTCCGACGCATAATGGGTGAGTGCACGAAAAAAAGGCGGTGCCAAAGAATCGAGGTAAGTTTTTATTTCTCGCAAGATATGTCGGGCCACAAACTCTGGTGTGTCCTCAAACATGTGAATAAAGCCATGCAACTCTTTCAACACATCATTGGGAATGTGGCGCGAGGTACGGGTTTCACCATACAGAAAAATGGGAATGTCCGCATTGCGAAAGCGAATTTCCTGCACAAACACCCGTAGCTGGCTTACCGCATGCTCAGCGGCCGTTGGCGAAGAAAACTCCTCATCATCTATCGACAAAATAAACGCCGAAGCCCGGCTTTGCTGTTGAGCGAAGCTGGACAAATCCCCATAGCTGGTCACACCCAGCACTTCGGTACCCTCATCTTCGATGGCCTTGGCCAGCGCACGTATGCCCAGTCCGCTGACATTTTCAGAACGAAAGTCTTCATCAATCACCACCACCGGAAAACGGAATTTCATGCTCATACCCTAAAATACCCATGAAAAAACCGCCCAAGCTTTAATCTATCGCCCGGACGGTCATTATATTGAGATCATTATTCAATTAAATCCGGGGAAGCACAGATTTATTCGAACTCGTCGTTCCCGCGAAGGCGGGAACCCAGCTAAAACAGGGCACTGGATCCCCTCCTTCGCGGGGATGACGAATAAATCAGCGCTCCCCTAAATCGTCGGTAATGTCACACCACTTTGACCCTGATATTTACCTCCCCGGTCACGGTAGGAGGTTTCGCACTCTTCATCGCTTTCAAAAAACACCACCTGCGCCACCCCCTCATGCGCATAAATACGGGCTGGCAACGGCGTGGTATTGGAAAATTCAAGCGTCACATAACCTTCCCATTCAGGCTCAAACGGCGTGACATTGACAATAATGCCGCAACGCGCATAGGTCGATTTACCCAGACAAATGGTCAGCACATTGCGCGGGATACGGAAATATTCCACCGTACGCGCCAGGGCGAACGAGTTAGGCGGAATAATACACGAATCGCCGCGCACATCGATAAACGAATTTGAATCAAAGTTTTTTGGATCAACGATGGTGGAATTGATATTGGTAAACAATTTAAATTCATCCGCGCATCGTATGTCGTAACCGTAACTGGAGGTTCCATACGAAACAATACGTTGACCATTGACCTCACGCACCTGATTCGGCTCAAATGGGGAGATCATGCCCTGCTCCACCGCCATTTTTCGTATCCATTTATCTGATTTTATGCTCATATTATGTATTCTGAATGACAATTTTTGGGAATGCGCTACTGTGATCTTGCGCCAGGTCACCAATTTTGACGGCCACGCGACGGGCAATTTGCCGATAGATTTCAGAGATTCGACTGTCCGGCATCGCCACCACCGTGGGGTTACCGCTGTCGGCCTGCTCGCGAATACCCATGTTCAGCGGCAAAGCACCCAAAAATTCAGCCGTATAATCAACGGCCATTTTCTCTGCACCACCACTACCGAAAATATGCTCTTCATGTCCACATTGTGTACAAATATGGGTACTCATGTTTTCTACCACACCTAAAATAGGGATACCCACTTTCTCAAACATTTTGAAACCCTTGCGTGCATCGATCAAAGCGATGTCTTGCGGCGTGGTCACAATCACGGCACCTGTCACCGGTACCTTTTGTGCCAGGGTCAGTTGAATATCACCTGTACCGGGTGGCAAATCAACCACCAGGTAATCCAGATCACGCCAGCGGGTGTCGTTCAGCAGCTGTTCCAGCGCCTGCGTCACCATCGGGCCGCGCCACACCATAGGTGTTTCGGCATCAATCAGAAAACCAATCGACATCACCTGCAAGCCATGCGCTTCCATCGGTTCTAAAGTTTTACCATCACGAGACTCCGGTCTGCCATGAATACCCAACATCGTAGGCTGTGACGGCCCATAAATATCGGCATCCAGCATCCCAACGCTTGCGCCTTCGGCTGCCAGGGCCAGGGCCAGATTCACCGCCGTAGTGGATTTTCCTACCCCACCTTTACCGGAAGCGACTGCAATAATATTTTTAACGCCGGGGATTAACTTTACCCCACGCTGCACGCTACGCGAAACAATTTTTGTACTCACTTCAACCGCAACGTTTCCCACGCCGGGTAAAGTCTTCAATGCATCTTCCACCATTTTTTTGATCAGGGCAAACTGTGTCCGCCCCGGATAACCCAACACCACCTCCAGCGCCACATCCTGACCATGAATACTGATATTGCGAACGGCTTTACTGGTCACAATGTCTTTATGGGTATTGGGGTCTATCACGCTTTTCAGCAGTGTACTCACCTGCAATTCAGAAATAGCCATCAATCCTTGTCTCCTCAAAATAGTGCCGTCGCCAACTCACGTTGTATCGCGGCATCCGCACCAGGCCCAAAATGGCTGGATTGCGGGTTAAAATCATCCGTAAACGCATAATCAAAATGCACATCTTGCAAACCCAAAGCGCCGATCACCCGAGTTTCAAATGAATGATCATCCGGCTGCGGCAGCAGTGCAGGCCAACCGGATTCTCCGCACGACAAAACAGGTCCGAAAAAGACAATACCGGGTTTATTTTTACAACGCAAGGCACAACTGCTTGCCGTACGACCGGACATAGGTAAAAAATCAATGGTGCGCGAAAAACGATTTTCCCGACTCAACACAATATCGACAAGACCTGCAATTCGCTGTGCTTCATGCCCATAAGCGATTGTCTGCGCGCCACTGGATTGGCGCCACTCACTGACATCTTGCGCGCCCAAATGGCTGGGGAAAAAAATAAACTTCAACGGCAAAATCGCTTGCAACCCAGCCAATAACTTCTCATCGAATTTCGGCGTATTGATCAATATTCCACCACCTTCCTTATCCGCGATATAAAATACCGCAGGCTGGGTTCCGGTCAAGTAATACACCGATCGATCGAACAATTCCAGCAGTAACTGCATTCTGTTTTCCCAACTTCTACACAAGCTCATCCACATCGGCACGGTGCGATGAAGTGCCACACTCAAGGAAACGTGACAATTCGGATAAAGCGGCACGATAAACGTCCCGCTTAAAGTCCACCACCAAGTCTGTTGCCACCCAATATTCGTTCCAGCGCCAGGCATCAAATTCTGGCTGCGGCGATGCGCGTAGCGACACATCACAATCCTTGCCCATCAACCGCAGCAAGAACCAGATTTGTTTTTGTCCGCGATACTGCCCACGACTGTCATGCCTTAACCAGTTCCGTGGCACATCATAACGCAACCAATTACGTGTTCGTCCCAAAATATGCACATGCCGGGGCTCCAGGCCAACCTCTTCCATCAATTCCCGATACATTGCCTGCTCAGGACTTTCACCCTGCTGTATCCCGCCCTGAGGGAACTGCCATGAGTGTTGCCGGATACGCTTTCCCCAAAACACTTCATTTCGGGCATTACACAGAACGATGCCGACATTGGGGCGATAGCCATCTTTGTCGATCATATTCGCCATCCAAGTCTAATCCGTTACAATTGAGTGTATTTTTTCACAGTTCGCTCATATTTGAAAGCCGGGAATGCAACAATGTGTCATTTAGAAAAACAATATAAATCTCTGCCACTGGAAGAACGGCTCAATCTTGCCCTTAGCGACGCATTGCCACTGGCCTATCGCCCATTTATGGTGCGAGAGCAATGGATGGTGATCAAATGCTATTTTGCCCGCCGCGCCGACTTAAACAGTGAAGAAATTGCTGCGCTGATTGCAGACCAGGATCACATTATCCGTTTATGCATTGCAAAACGTCCAGATCTGACAGCCGAAATGGTGGATACCTGTGTGAATGACCGGGATCCCAATGTGCGCCACGCCATATCGCGCAACCCGGCAACCAGCTCGTTGCAGCGGGCGCAATTGCGGCAGGACAGCGATCCACTGGTGGCGCGAGCCGCAGCCAAAGGGCCAAAACCGCCTCAATACCGACAGCGTCCCGGTCAAGCTCTGCTGGTAAAATAGGCGGGCAAACACAACTTGAACCCATCACCTCAACCAGTAAATGGCCAAAACTTGTCGAACTGTAACAGGATAGGCTATGCTGGCGAAATTTGCTGCCCCCCATCATGGAGATTGCCTTGCTTACTCTGCCTCAAGAAATTTTCAAAGCCTATGACATCCGCGGTATCGTTGGCAAGACATTGACCCCGGAAATTGTCACCCTGATCGGACACGCCATCGGTTCAGAGGCCATTGCACGCGCCCAGACCCATATTTGTATCGGGCGCGATGGACGCCTGTCCGGGCCCGATCTTGCCGCAGCACTGGCACGCGGCATTCAGCAGGCGGGTATCCACGTCATCGATTTGGGCATGGTCGCCACCCCTATGACCTATTTCGCCGCCTATCAGCTCGGCACCCACAGCGCGGTGATGGTCACAGGCTCGCACAATCCGCCTGATTACAATGGCCTGAAAATGGTTTTAGGGGGTGAAACATTGTCTGGCGACACCATACAAGCCCTGCGCCAACGCATCGAAACCAACAACCTGATTCAGGGACAAGGCCAATACAGCCAGCACGACATCGCAGCGGAATACATGAACCGTATCGTCAGCGACATCAAGCTCGCGCGCAAGATGAAAATCATTATTGATGCCGGCAACGGCATCGCAGGCGCTTTCGCACCGGCGCTTTTTCGCCGGTTGGGTTGTGAAGTCGAAGAAATGTTCTGCGAGGTCGATGGCCAATTTCCTAACCACCACCCTGACCCCTCCCAACCCAAAAACCTGGTTGACCTGATTCATCGGCTTAAAACCAGCGACGCAGAAATTGGTTTGGCTTTCGATGGCGATGGAGACCGGCTGGGTGTGGTCAGCAAAGACGGCAGCATCATTTATCCCGACCGCCAATTGATGCTGTTTGCGGACGATGTGTTATCCCGCAATCCAGGCGCGGAAATTATTTTCGATGTGAAATCCACCGGCAAGCTGTTTGACTGGATACGATCGCGCGGGGGTCGCCCGTTACTGTGGAAAACGGGTCACAGTTTTATTAAGGCCAAAATGAAAGAAACCGGCGCACTCCTGGCTGGGGAAATGTCTGGGCACGTTTTCTTTAAAGAACGCTGGTATGGCTTTGACGATGGCATGTATGCAGGCACCCGCCTGCTGGAATATCTCAGCAAGCAAACAGACATCAACGCCACCTTGCACAGCTTGCCAGACACCGTCAACACACCGGAAATTAACATCACGTTGCCCGAAGGCGAGCATTTCAAACTGATGCGGGTTTTACAGGACACCGCCCAATTTCCTGACGCAAAAGAAATTATCAAGTTAGACGGTCTTCGGGTTGAATATGAACACGGCTTCGGTTTGGCACGGCCTTCCAACACGACACCCGTCATTGTCTTGCGATTCGAAGCCGATACCGCAACCAATCTGGAACAGATTCAGGCCGAATTTCGTCGCGTGTTTCACCACGCTGCGCCAAATTTGCCATTACCATTTTAGCAACAACAATACTAAAAAATATAACACAATCACAACAATGTTGTATTTCATGATAGACTTTTTTCGAGTTGCCATATTTTGGCATCTTCCTCAATTTCAATATTTGAAGAAATATTGCAGGAATACCACTTAAACCAAATAAAATATTAGGAGAACTTTTATGTCCCGTACACTATTAAAACTGTTTACCCTGTCCGGGTTGCTGATTGCTGGCAGCGCTTTTGCAGACAGCAGTACCGAGCCACTTGATACCCGTATTTACTTTGCCCCCAGCGTCACCGTCAATGCTTTGGACAATAACTGGCACGCAGGGAACGGCATGGGGTTTGATGTCGGTGTTGGCAAAGCGCTTTCCGAGCATTGGAATGTTGAACTGAATACGGATTACACCGGATCGCAATTCAGTTCAGGCAGCAACAGCCTGACAACCAATGACACCTCCCTGGATGCCATGTATTTTTTCAACCGCAACCCCTCTTTTTCTCCTTTTGTTGAGGCCGGTGCAGGCGCCTTGTATGCGAGCGGTACTGCGAACAGTGGAACCTACGCTGAGGGCAATGTCGGCATAGGCTTTATGCACTGGATCAATGACATCGCCATTCGTGCTGACATTCGTGACCGCTTTGCCAGCTCTGTCAACAACAATGTAGCTGTTCCTAATGCCCCTGGCAGCTTCCAACCGAATGACTGGATTGCCCGTGTTGGTTTAATCATTCCTTTGGGCAGCAAGCCTGCACCAGCTCAAGCACCTGAACCTGCTCCAGTTGCGACTGCGCCAGTTGAAGCCCCCGCCCCTGCCCCTGTTGCTGAGGTTGTCGAGATCGTCCGGCCGGCCGCCCACACCAAACTGGTTCTGGATGGCGCTCATTTTAATTTTGATAAAGCCACACTTCGCCCACAAGGTAAAGGCAAACTGGATGAAGACGCAAAAATGCTGAATGCTTACCCTGATATTCATGCCAAGATCAGTGGTTATACAGACAGCATCGGTACCAAAAAATACAACCTCAAGCTGTCTAAAGCCCGCGCAGCAACTGTGGCAAAATACCTTGAAAGCAAGGGTGTTGCAGCTGACCGTCTGACCGAAGAAGGTTATGGGGAATCAAACCCGGTTGCCAGCAACAAGACTGCTGCAGGCCGTGCTAAAAACCGTCGCGTAGAGATTGAAACACTGAACTGAGACCTTTGCAGCTGTTTTTAGCCGCATCTTCAGGGCACCTTCGGGTGCCCTTTTATTTCGCTATCCCTTTACGATCACCTCCCAAAGCTTTTCTAACCGTTTTACTGACACAGGCACTTGGGTTTTAAGCTGCTGGGCAAACAGGGAAATACGCAATTCTTCAAGTTGCCAGCGAAAATTATCCATTTGCGCGTCTTGAATTCCATTTTTATGTTGAGCTGAGCGCCGCATCTGCCAGGGAGTAATCAGCCGTGCCAACGAGGCCGTATGACGCTCATCCTGTTGTCGTCGCTCAGGCAATTTATCGATGCGCCACTGCAAACCCTGCAAGTAACGGGGCAGATATTGCAAACTGCTCCAGGGCGTCGCAGCAACGAAACCGGGGTATATCAGGTCACGCAACTGCGTCTGCATATCCCGACCAGATAGCCCAGCCACTTTGTTTACCTGTGGCACAATCTGCTGCCACAAGTGCAAAATTTGCCCCAAAGTTCGGCAAAGCGCATCCGTCACAGGGCGAAGGCGCACACGGGCTTTCACCACCTGCTGTTCAAACTGTCTGGCTTCACGGGGCAGTTCGCCTTCCGCCAGACAGGCCTGTTCAGCGATCACCGCCAGCAACACTTCACGCAAGGCCTCGGCACCGCCCAATGGTCGGTAAGCCAGGGCCAGGCGGGTAAAATCCGGCAAATCTTTCTCAAGCGCAGCAAATTGCGCACGCAAAGCAAAACGGAATAAACGCACCAAACCCGCCCGGTGCGCAGCTTCTGCGGCAGGCAACGTATCAAACAAACGCAACGCAACACTGTCTCCCTCGTCGACGATGGCCGGATAGGCTTGCACGCGCGCACCGGCACGCACCACAGGCAAATTTTTCGGTACGTCGCCGAATGTCCATTGCTTAAAGCCGCCGCGTTCAAAAGTGGTGTCCGCTTCCGCAAAAACCAGTTGCGCCGCACTGCCCAACTGGACCCGCAAAGCCAGCACATCGCGTCCCATGCCCAATTCTTTTCCTGCATCATCTACCACGCATACATTCATGAGCAGGTGTGATGGCGGGCTTTCGCGCCAGTCACTCACACCGACGACCAAACCGCTCCGTGCTGACAAGGACTGCGCCAAAGCGCCCACCAAAGCACCCTCTGCGCGCAAACCGCTCATCACTGCGGTGACCGTATCCGGCACAGGCACGAAAACACGGCGTAAATGTTTCGGCAGATTTTTAAGATACCACGTCAGCTTTTCGCGCAACATGCCGGGTACCAACCACTCAAACTGCCAGACAGGCACAACATTGAGCAAAGACAGGGGAAGAATGACTGTCACCCCATCGAGCAAATGCCCCGGTTCAAAGCGATACCTCAGGGGCAAAGCGATCCCCCCATATTGCAACGTCTGGGGAAACCAGTCTTCAGTAATGGATTCAGCGTCATGCCGCATCACATCGGTACGGCTTAAATACAGCAAACGCGGCGTAGCGCGCTCCGCCTCACGCCGCCAGCGTTCAAAACCTGCCCCATTGACAATTTCGGCAGGGATGCGCGCATCAAAAAAAGCAAACAACGCCTCATCGTCAATCAACACATCCTGACGGCGCGCCTTGTGTTCCAGATCACCTACTGATTCAATCAGTTGACGATTATGCACAAAGAATTCCGCATGGGTGTCGTATTCACCTGCCACCAAAGCCGAACGAATAAACAACTCCCGGCTTAAACCAGGCTGAATGCCCCCATAATGCACTTTACGCCGGGGAATAATGATTAAACCAAACAACTGCACCTGCTCATAGGCACTCACTTGGGCCGAGCTTTTTTCCCAATGCGGATCAAAATAGTGACGCTTGCATAAATGTGCAGCCACCTGTTCCAACCATTCCGGTTCAATTTTAGCGGCTACCCGACCATACAAACGGGTGGTTTCCATTAACTCTGCGACCATCACCCATTTAGGCTGTTTCTTGCCCAACACCGAACCCGGATGTACATGAAATTTCAGCCCGCGTGCACCCATATAGCCGCCCTCATCCTGCTTGACCCCAATATTGCCGGGGAAACCGGACAACAAGGCCAGATGTATGGCTTCATAACCGGCGGGCTCTTCATTCTCCCGCATACCCAGTTCAGCCACGCTGGCCGCTAACTGGCCATGCACCTCGCGCCATTCGCGCAAGCGGGTGGGGTTAAGGAAATGGGTTTGGCACACCGTTTGCAATTGACGACGTGATTTTTGATGGCGCAGCGCCTCGTCGTAAAATGCCCACAATTTGAGCATACCCATAAAATCCGAGCGCTCATCAGTAAAAGCGCGGTGACGATCATCCGCCGAACCGGCCTGTGCCGCAGGCCGTTCACGCGGATCTTGTACCGACAGCGCCGCGCAAATAACCAAGGCTTCACGCAAACAGGAAAACTGTTGTGCTGCCAGCAGTACGCGACCGATGCGGGGTTCCAGCGGCAAACGCGCCAAACGCTTGCCCAAGGTCGTCATTTTGCGCTGCGCATCCACCGCACCGAGCTCTTCCAGCAGACCGAAACCTTCGGCAATCGATCTGGGCGTGGGCGCATCCAGGAAAGGGAAATCTTCCGGCTCGCCCAATCCCAGCGATTTCATACGCAAAATCGTCCCAGCCAGAGACGTGCGTAAAATTTCCGGGTCGGTAAATGCCGGGCGAGACTGGAAATCAAGCTCGGAATACAAGCGGATGCACACACCGGCTGCCACCCGCCCGCAACGTCCGGCACGCTGGTTGGCTGCCGCCTGGGAAACCGGTTCCGTCTGCAACTGGTCAATTTTATTGCGCAGCGAATAACGCACCACACGCGCTTCGCCAGTATCCACCACATAGCGAATTCCGGGGACAGTGAGCGAGGTTTCGGCCAGATTGGTGGACAGCACAATACGGCGCGCATTGCCGGGTTGAAAAATACGCTCTTGCTCCCTCACCGACAGCCGTGCAAACAGGGGTAAAATTTCTACGTGTGGCGGATGGTGCTTGCGCAAGACCTCTGCGGCTTCGCGAATTTCTCGCTCGCCCGGCAAAAACACCAATATTCCCCCATCACCCAGGCGACCCAATTCATCCACCGCATCCAGCAATGCCGCCTGTTTGAGGTCTTCATCCGGCTGTGCTGCACCACTGCGCGCAATCCCCTGTCGCGGCATGGATTCCTCCACACTCCGCACGGGAGCTTCAATGGGTCGATAACGGATTTCCACCGGATAGGTCCGCCCTGACACCTCGATCACGGGCGCATCACCAAAGTGTCTGGAGAAACGCTGCGCATCCAGCGTAGCGGAAGCGATAATTAACTTTAACTCTGGTCTGCGCTGCATCAATTGATGCAGATAACCAAGTAAAAAGTCAATGTTCAGACTGCGTTCATGCGCCTCATCAAGAATGATGGTGTCATATTCGCGCAAGTCGCGCTGACTGGCCGCCTCTGCCAGCAACATGCCATCCGTCAATACCTTGATCACACTGTCGTCACGCACTTGATCGGTAAAACGCACCTTGTAACCGACTCCCTCACCTACCCGGGTGTGCAACTCGCTTGCAATCCGCGTAGCCAAAGCACGTGCAGCAATGCGCCTGGGTTGCGTACAGGCAATACGCCCCACCATGCCGCGTCCGGCAGCCAGACACAATTTAGGCAATTGTGTGGTTTTGCCAGACCCTGTCGCACCACACACGATAATGGTTTGATGTGCGCGCAAAGCCGAAATGATTTCCTCACCTCGCGCGACAATCGGCAAATCGGGGGGGAATTCCAGCCCGGCAGGCCGCCAATACAGGGATTGCTGCGAGCTATTCAATAATGACATGATCTAAAAATCATTATTGATCAAGGTATTGTTGATCGTTGAATGTAGCGACCCATTGAGGTTTATACACCACTAACACGGTAATCAGCATCCCGGTGGTCACCGCTTCAGACCAGGCCAATAAAAAATAATACGGCAAATAATTGTGCGACAAATCCAGCCAGCTGTAATCTCCCATGGCGGTCAACACCCCAACGGCCATCAGTCCAGTGGCCATCGCCGCCAAACCTGCGCCCAAAAACGCATTAAGAAAAATATAAATAAACAGATGGTTAGGCAGTTTTGCCTCCACCAAACGGTACACCACCCAACTCACCGTCACAGGCACAACACCCATCACCCAAGCGTTTAAAGGCAACGCATACCAGGCATCGCCAAACCAGGCTGTATTCAACACCAGGGCCACGAGCACAATCAAAAAACCAAACCACGGACCAAACAGAAGCGTCAGCAATGTCGCGCCCAATAAATGCATCTCCAAACCGGGGCGGAGAACGGCATGAATTTGCCAATAAGCAAGCACCATCACGGAGGCACCCAACATCAAATTCAAAACACCCGACTTGCGCAACATCACCCAGGGCGCGCGCCATAGCACCACGCCCAACAACGCCAAAAAAGGCCACCATAAACCATTCCAGCCAGGGGGAATGAGCGCATCAGTCAGATTCATGAACAGGGCCTGAACCCGTAATCCCCGTCATCACAGGCATCAAGGTATAAAACAAATGCAACTGTTCCGCCGCACACAAGGCGAGCATTTCATCCGCCAACGCCGCAGCCAGTATGATTTCAATGACCACGGGCAGATCACCCCCCAGTTCAAAAAATGTGGTTTCATGCCAACCATGCCGACCAAAACCAGCACTGGCACGCATCACTGTTGCCCCGCTGGCACCAAGCGCTTTGGCTTGCTCCAGCAAATAATCATGAATCAAACGCGCACGATGCTGTTCACCCTCGCGCGCATAAAAACGCAAACAGACTGTATTCATTTATGAACCTTTAGTCCCAAGCAAAGAAAAAGTCAAAACGCCCAATGCCGTCATACTGATTGACCCCGCCACATGCACCAATATTTCCAGAACCCCCCAACCCCATTGTTGGCGAGCAAGCAGGGTAAACACTTCTGCTGAAAAAGTGGAAAATGTGGTCAACCCTCCCAGAAATCCGGTAATAATCAACAAGCGCCATTCTGGAGACAAGGAAGGCTGTGCCGCAAAAAAAGCAATCGACAGACCAATCACATATCCACCGCCTAGATTAGCCGCCAGGGTACCCAGCGGCAAAGTAGGAAACAAAGGATTGAGCCAAATACCCAAAATCCAGCGCAGCCATGCGCCCAACGCCGCGCCCACACCCACCGCCACCAATGCCAAAGCACTCATCCATTAATTCTCCCGCTGACAAAGTGGGCGACGATCCGGGTTGATAGCCGCTGCCGCCACACTGGAAAACATCTCGTGAATTTCGTCAAACGTAAATACCTGTATCAATCGTACCGCCAGACCAGGGTTAATCGATACCATGACCGTCTCACCCTCAGGCAAATGCACTTCAAAACCGGCGACATGTTTTTCCAAACCACCTTCTTCCTGTTCAATCAGGTGCATTTGTTCAATTTCAAGCGCCTCATACTCGGTCTCAATCTCATGCACCACCTCATCAGTGAGACTCACTTCGTCAAAGTGCACGGTCCAGCCAAAATGGTCATCTTTCATGTGGGCCGTGATCGATTTCCCTTGCAGGCTGCCCACAAACCGGTCACGCAAACCTTCATCAAAAAATATAAAATCCAGCATCGTTAATTACCGCCTTTTGTCTTGCGGACGCGTCTGCGGCAAAATCTCCGGCACCGGCATCCCCGCCCATTTCAGCAATGTGACAATCTGTTTCACATCCAGCTCCATCATCTTTCCGCGCTTCACGCGAGCGGGCAAATTCACCACGCCAAAACGTACCCGTATCAAACGGCTTACCATCATGCCCACTTCAGCAAACATCCGCCGGATTTCACGGTTACGCCCCTCGCGAATCACCACGCGATACCAACGGTTAGAATTATCACCGCCCTCTTCCATAATACGTTCAAAACGCGCCAGACCATCATCCAGTTCAATTCCCGAAGTCAATTGCTGCATGTGTTCCCGAGTCAACTCGCCCATAATGCGTACGGCATATTCACGCTCTACCGCAAAACTGGGGTGCATCAAACGATTGGCCAATTCACCGTCGCTGGTGAATATTAACAAACCTTCGGTATTAAAATCCAGACGCCCGATCGCAATCCATTTGCCATTTTTTATTCTGGGCAAATTGTCAAAAACCGTTTGACGCGCACCGGGATCATCACGGCTCACAATTTCACCCTCGGGCTTGTGGTAAATCAGTACGCGCGGCAAGGCAAGACCAAACGGCCAGCGCACGGGGCGACGATCAGCCAGAACCCGGTCTTCTTCCGTGATTCGCGTACCGAGCGTTGCGACCTCGCCGTTGACGCTCACGCGACCACTGCTGATCCATTCTTCCATCTCGCGCCGCGAACCAAAACCGGCTGCAGCCAGCACTTTTTGCAATTTTTGCGAAGCCGGATCCACTGTCCCGGTGTCATCGGAGAAAGATGTATCGGATGATTTGGGAGGCCTGGTAGAACGTGACGGACGCGAATGAGGGACTGACATGATGATTCCAATGACGCGGATGATGTTGAATTATAACCCAGATGGGATGTCAATTTTCTTTTGTAGGCATGAATCTTAAAGTTCTAACTCAGTATTCACAGGACAGATCGGCATCAGGTCACCTTCAGCTTGTAATAATGGCAATTCATCCAATGTACGAAGATTTAAATCACTCAAAAATTGCGGGGTAGTGACAAACAATGCCGGACGTCCGGGCACATTGCGATGGCCGGCAATCCGTATCCATCCGCGTTGCTCAAGCGTACGCAATGTTTGCGCATTCAAACTGACGCCGCGAATGGCTTCGATGTCGCCACGGGTCACCGGTTGTTTATAAACGATGACCGCCAGGGTTTCCATGACTGCACGTGAATATTTGGGTGGTTTTTCCACCCGCATGCGTTGCAGGTACCCCTGAAATGGCACCCTGGTCTGAAATCGCCAACCCTCAGCCACACACACCAATTCCAGCCCGCGACCATGCCAGTCTGAACGTAATGCATCCAGACCGCGTCGTAACGCTTCAGATGACACCTCCTCATCCAGGGCTGAACGCATCTGTGCCAAAGTCAATGGTTCGACACTGCTCAACAACAACACTTCCAGCACAATTTTTAACTGTGTCAAAATGAATCCCCTTCACCCGTCTGACCGGCTGCACGCAGGTAAATCGGTGCGAAAGATTGATTTTGCACCAATTCAATTTGGTGTTCGCGTGCCAATTCCAATAATGCCAAAAAGTTCACCACCCATTGCGCCACACCCTGCCGGACATCAAACAATGTATAAAACTCCACGAAAAGATCGCCTTGCACACCAGACAACAAACTCGCCATCGCTGCGCGCACCGACAACTCTCGCCGGGCCGCTTTGTGGTGACTCAGCAGACGGTCATGCTTGATGAATTCAAGCCAAATGAGAGGGAATGCCGCCACATCCACCACTGGCGGCGACTCTGCACCCAGTTCAGGCCGGAGATGCACCGCAAAAAATTCACGCCCAATTCGGGGCAAGGCCTCCAATTGCTGTGCCGCCCATCGAATTTTTTCATATTCCAGCAAGCGCTGCACCAACTCGGCACGCGGATCAATATCACCCGCCGTTTCGTCGACATCCGGTATACCGGGTAATAACAGGCGTGATTTTATTTCAATCAACCACACCGCCATCACCAAATATTCAGCAGCCAATTCAAGTCGCTGACTACGCATCCACAACACATATTTCATGTACTGTGCGGTCAACTGCGCCATAGGAATATCCAGCACATCCAGGCGATGGCGGCGTATCAGCCAGGACAACAGATCCAGCGGCCCCTCAAAAGTATTGAGATAAACCGCCAACGCATCAGGTGGAATATACAGATCCGGCGGCATTTCCTTCAGTGGCTCACCATTCACCCATGCCAAAGACGCATTCATCATCTGCCCATGCAAACGTATTTTATTCATCCGTGTATTCTACAGCAGCCTCGAATCGGGTAAACTTACCACTTTTATGATTGATCTTTGCATCGACCTGACATGTCATGATGTCAGCTTGATGCGACGTTAGCCCACAGGTATTGATATGCTTACAGGCAGTTTGGTGGCCATTGTTACACCCATGTTTGAAGACGGCAGTCTGGATTTTGTCGGTCTGCGCAAGCTGATTGACTGGCATATTGCGCAACAAACCGATGCCATCGTCGTTGTAGGCACCACGGGAGAATCACCCGCCGTCAGTTTTGATGAACACTGTGAACTCATTCGCGTTACCGTCGAGCACGTCGCCGGTCGCGTTCCCGTCATTGCCGGAACCGGCGCCAACTCTACCAGTGAGGCCATTGCGCTGACCCGTTGCGCCCTGGCGGCAGGCGCAAGTTTCGGCTTGTCTGTTGCCCCATATTACAACAAACCCGGTCAGGAAGGGCTATACCGGCATTTTAAAGCCATTGCCGAAGCCGTTGATCTGCCGATGATTCTTTATAATGTGCCGGGACGCACCGCTTGCGACATCAGCAATGAAACGGTTTTGCGTTTGGCGCAAATTGATGGGATTGCCGGAATTAAGGATGCGACGGGAAATATCCAGCGCGCCACCGAACTCATCTTGCATGCGCCCACCGATTTCGCGCTGTACACCGGCGACGACGCCACCGCCCTGGCTTTTTTCCTGCTGGGTGGACACGGCGTTATTTCGGTCACAGCGAACATTGCGCCCTTGAGTATGCACCAAATGTATACTGCAGCCGCTTCGGGCAATTTAGCCCTGGCACGCGAACTGAACCGTCAACTTTTTGGTCTGCATTGCGATTTATTTCTCGAGGCCAACCCCATTCCTGTAAAATGGGCACTGGCTGAAATGGGTCAAATTTCGCACGGCATCCGCCTGCCACTGACCCAATTGGCCCCCGCGCACCATGAGCGTTTACGGCTGGCCATTCGTCAGGCACAGATCACCCTTCCTAATCATTAACGAGCCCTTATCACCAAGGATCCAACACAATGAAACTCAAGCCCGTAACCATTGCACTGATTGGCGCAGGCCTGTTGCTGAGCCTGAATGGCTGCAGCAGTATCAAAGATTTATTCAAATCAGAGCCGGTTGATTATCAGAATGTACCCCAATCGCACGCATTGGAGGTGCCGCCTGATTTAACCGCCATTGATACAGACAAACGCTATCAAGTCAACGAATCGAGTGCGCCGACCAGCGCCACCTATTCAGCCTACAGTGCTGCGCAGAAAAATGCCGCCAGCGCTGCACAGAAAAATGCCGCCAGCGCTTGCGCGGGAGAATCAACCGCATCTGCCACCCAGAGTGCACAACAAGCCGGTACGGGCCTCGTATTGCCCAAACCGGATAACACGGTGCGCCTCGAACATTCTGGCGGGGAACGCTGGCTGGTGGTCAATCAGTCACCGGAGACCGTTTGGCCCAAGCTGGTTAAATTCTGGCAGGATAACGGGTTCAAATTGACGCAAAACGACCCCAAGATTGGCATTTTGCAAACCGGCTGGAAAGATGACAGCGACAAACTGCCGCAAGATATCATACACAGCACACTGGGCAAGATATTGCCCGGCATGTATTCCAGCGGGCAACGCGACCAATTCCGCACGCGCCTGGAAAGTGTCGCGACCAACCCCAACCAGACTGAAATCTACATCACGGAACGTACCGCAATCGAAGTCCACGATAACAGCATCGATGCGATGCAAACGGCGTGGCAAATTGGCCCCAGTGACCCGGGTGCCGAAGCCGAAATGCTGACGCGATTGATGCAGGATTTTGGTGTGACCACCATGCAGGCGAAGGCACTGTTGCAAACCAGTGCGCCGAGTGGTTTAGCCCATCTTGCTCACGCTGAGGATGGCAGCATTTTCCTTCATGATGATGAAGCCTTTGATCCGGCCTGGCGACGCGTGGGTCTCGCTCTGGAACACGCCGGGTACAACATTGTGAACCGTGACCGCAATAGAGGTGTGTATTTTGTGACCGAAGACCAAACTGCTGTCGAAGATAAAAAATCAACCGGTATTCTGGATAAATTGGCATTCTGGAAACACATCGGCGATAACTTTACCCAATATCAAATTGAGCTGGATGAAAATTCTGCCGCCACGCGCACGGACATCCGTGTGTTAAATAACGAAGGCAAGCCCGCACCCATTAAAATTGTTACCCGCATTATCAACAAATTATTCGGACAACTGAAATAGCACCATGTTACCTGCGCCGTGGCCTTTACGACCCAACACAGACAAAACGGAATATGTGGCGCAATGCGTTTTGCCAGTTTAGGTAGCGGCAGTGAGGGCAATGCGCTGGTGGTAGCAGTGGGTCAAACCTGCATTATGCTGGACTGCGGGTTTGGTCTGCGCGATACCTGTCAACGATTAGCGAACAAAGATTTGGGCGCAGAACAAATCACTGCCATTCTCCTCACACATGAACACGCCGATCATCTGCAAGGCGCGGTGCGTTTCGCGCGTAAATACAGCATTCCGCTGTGGATGACACATGGCACGCTGCAGCACACGCGCCGTCACAAGGGCCCGTTGCCTGAAATCCGTGTGATTGACAGCCACCAGAGTTTCCGCATTGGCGACATCTTTGTGCAAGCTTTTCCAGTGCCGCACGATGCACGCGAACCCGTACAATATGTTTTCAGTAACGGGCAACACCGCCTGGGTGTACTCACCGATGTGGGTGCCATCACTCCCCACATTGTTGACATGCTCAACGGTTGCGATGCGCTGGTGCTAGAGTGCAACCATGACACCGACATGCTGCGTAACAGTCCTTACCCACCATCACTCAAGCAACGTATCGGCGGCCAATTTGGACATCTTGACAATCAGTCAGCCGCCAGGCTGCTGACTCAAATAGACACCTGTCGCTTGCATCACCTCATTGCCGCACACCTGTCACAACACAACAACACCCCACAATTGGCGCTGGACAGCCTTGCCGGTGCATTGGGTCACCATCCTCAATGGCTGGATTATGCCGACCAGGCAAATGGTTTTGCATGGCGTCATTTACCACAATCTTAACGCACAAATCAGAAATGAACGCTTGCCGAATTCTCATTCTCACGCTAAAGTAACCGTGTTGTACATCTATGGAGTTTTTGCGTGTTAGCAATTGTCGAAGCAGCCGGCTGGCCAATCTGGTCACTCATTCTGGCCTCAATTTTATCTGTCGCCATCATTATCGAACGCATTATTTCCCTGCGCACCAGTGAAGTAGCACCCAAAGACTTGCTGGACAGAACCTTAAAGGCTTATCACAGCCAGGGCGCCAACCCGGAAATGCTTACTTTACTGGCAGAAAGCTCGCCTCTGGGTCGCGTATTGGCGGCAGGCTTGCGCAATGCCAAAAATTCACGCGCCATCATGAAAGAAGCCATTGAAGAAGCCGGGCGCGCCGCAGTGCATGACCTGGAACGCTTCTTGCCCGCGCTGGGCACTATCGCTTCTGTCGCCCCCCTGCTGGGTCTGTTGGGTACGGTGATCGGCATGGTGGAAATTTTTGGTGCCCAAACACCCTCTGGCGGCAATCCTGCTGTTTTGGCCCATGGCATTTCTACCGCACTGTATAACACCGCCTTCGGTTTGATTGTGGCGATTCCCAGCCTGATTGCCTACCGGATTTTCCGTGCACGCGTAGACGATATTGTCATTAATATGGAGCAAGAAGCCGTTAAGCTGGTTGAAATGCTGCATAACGAACGCACATAAAGAGTCGCCGCATGAACTTTCAACACCGAAAAAACAGCGAAGAACCGGAAATCAACCTGATTCCCATGATCGACGTATTGTTGGTTGTATTGATTTTTTTGATGGTGACCACGACTTACTCCAAATTTTCTGAGCTGCAGATCAATTTACCGCAGGCCAATGGCGACACCACCAAAGAAAAACCGCAACAGGTGACTGTTTCCGTCGATGCGGCAGGCAATTATGCGATCAACAATACCCCGATCAACTTTTCCAATGTAGCCAACATGGCTCAGCTGCTGAAGCAGGCAGCCAAAGGTTCGCCTGACACAGTCATCGTGATCAATGCTGACGCCAAAACCACACACCAATCCGTCATCAATGTCATGGAAGCGGGCAGAGAAGCGGGTTTGACCCGCATCACCTTTGCGACAGAAAAAGCCAATTGATGC
>JAJYMO010000100.1 GCA_021786845.1 Pseudomonadota bacterium
GGGTGCTTTGCAAACGGGGACGCCACTGGGCAATGAGAAGTTCAAGGCGGAAATTGAAGCAACCCTGGATTTAAAGGTGGGTTTTGTGCGCCGGGGTCGTCCGGGGAAAACAACCGGGGGATAAACAAGATCCTGAAAGAAGGGGTCAGGTCTTGTCTTTTGCCTTTCCCGTCATGATCGAATTGCCGGAAAAAGACCTAAGCGATAATTTCCCCTCTTGCTTGCCGCAGATTACCCGCCTGACTCCCCCAGAAATTGACCGCTATGTGTCAAACAGCGTGAAATTTTCCCCACTTTATCGAGAAAGCCAAGTATTACGGAGCCGCGCCAGCAGCCAACTGTTTCAGGCGTTGGCCCGCGACCTGTGCCTCAGTCAGCAACTGGTCCCAGTCGCTCGGAGGATGTCCGCTTTCAAGCATCTTGCGGAATACCCGGTAGGCGTCGCCGCTGCTTTCGTAGGCGCGCTTGGTGTCATCGTCGTTGACCCACGCGAACACGATCACCCTGCTCGGTGCATGGTAACGGAAGAACAACCGGTATTGCTGAAAGAATTTGGCGCGGAACCAGTGCTTGTGCTCGTCGCCGATGGTGTTACCTTGTCGAAATTCTGGGCGCGTTGGGTCCTGCGGGATGACATCGAAAGCCAGCTTGGTAATCGCTGCCAGCCGCCTGCCGGCGTTCTTCTTCACGTACCCGACGGGATCCTTTTGCCTGAATGCCTCAACCTGCAGGGCCAGTGCTTCAAGTTGTGTAAGGAATAATGGGTGCGCGAAAACCGACCAGCCGTGAATGACCAAAGGCGCGGGTTTGCCCGTGCTCATTCATCGTCTGCCGACAGGGTGGCATCAAAATTAACTTCAATGCCATCAGTCAGCAACTGGAGGCGATGCACGAAACCAGTGTCGATGGTCTGCAAGCGCTCTGGATGGTTGGCAATGTCGTGAGCCAAAAAACACAGGAACTGCCCGAGCACAGGGTCGTCGTTGTCAGAGACCCCGGCACGGGTCAGTACGACCTCGCCGCTGGCGCGAACCGTGTAGTGGATCTTGTCGCGCTTGCCCAGGCGAAGGGCATGGCGCACGGTCTCCGGCACCGTGGTTTGATAACGGTCGGTCAGAGTGGATTCGACTTCAATGGTCGTGGGCATGGCTGCTCTCCGTCAAAGAGTTGGATGTCTTGCATGGTAATGCAATCGCATTGTCGAGTCAACGTAAGTGCCTTGATTTTGTTAAGAGGAAAGGGGTCAGGTCTTGTCTTTTGCTTTCCCATCAATATCTAATCGTAGGGAAGAGGCGATTTTCCTGGATGATGAGCAAAAGGCAAGATCTGCTGTCGCTCTTGAATATCTGGCGTATGGATGTTATATTGTGTACCTTATCGTGTACCGGAGTATGTCATGGATTTTGTAACTACCAAAGAACTACGCGCGGAATCCGGTAAGGTATGGGCCAAGCTGGAAGCGGGCGAAGATATTGTCATCATGCGTAACGGCAAGCCGTTTGCGTTGATGGTGCACACTGAATCTGCGAGGCTGGAAGACGATTTACGTGCTATTCGGGCAGAGCGCTTTGCCGAAAACGTTCGTAAAATTCAGCAGGGTTCCATTGAGCAAGGGCTGGATAAAATGACAATGGAAGAAATTGATGCCGAAATTGCGTTGGCGCGCAAAGAGCGGAAGGTACGCGGTGCGGGCAGTTATTGATACCAACATTCTGGTATCGGCGCTGCTCACCCCCGGTGGTGTGCCAGCACAATTGATTGCCGCGATCCGCAACCAGACCCTGATTCCTGTCGTGAGCGAGAGTATTCTTGCCGAATATGCCGATGTTTTGAGCCGCCCCAAATTTAGCTTTGCAAGCAACCGGACTGCCAGTCTGCTGGAAGATATGAAAGGGCTGGCGCTGTTTCTAATGCCGCAGCCTATCCCACTCCAAGACTTGCCAGATCCGGACGACGCGCCTTTTATCGCTGCAGCACTCACCGCAGGTTGCGCGATGATAACCGGCAACAGGAAGCATTATCCACCGAAAACCGGCGTTGAAGTTCTCTTGCCCGCCGAAACACTCTCTCGTCTATAACAGGGAAGAAAGGGGTCAGGTCTTGCCTTTTGCCTTTTCCTGCAATTCGACCACGACGGGAAAGCAAAAGGCAAGCCTTGACCCGGTTGTCTGGTTGTCACGTGTTGCATTAAACAAGTATTTTGCGTAGTATTCACTTCGGGTGCCGAAGCTTTATAAGCCACTTCATCTTCCAGCAATGGCCGCCCATTTTCAGATTTTTTACCCTCCCTTATTGCAAATAAATCTGCCTGGATGCCGGGTTTTGCAATGACCTCCTGCTAATGCGGTTTCACCAGATATGAAAATCAATCTTAGTTGGGATTCCAGTGTCAGCGCAGCTCCATCCGGCTTTCAGGCTGACGTACAGCAGGCTGCGACCATGCTTGGTAATGCCATCCTGAACCCGATCACCGTTACTATTCAGGTCGGGTGGGGGGAGATTGGTGGAACATTACTTTCGAATGCGAATGAATCTGAAGGAGGCCCGAGCTCTGCGACGTATGTCAACTATGGGTCCTCGAACAATTTGCAGGCGATCAATCTGCTGATAAATCAGTCTACACTGAACAATACTTCCAACATCACAGCGAGTCTCCCATCTTCCAACCCTTTCGGTAGCGGATACATCACGATTTCTGCGGCGCAGGCAAAGGCATTGGGCGTCTCAAACCCGTACGCAACCACATTCGATGGCATGATCGGGATTGGAACCGCATTTTTGTCAAATGCCGTAATCATCACGGCCGCGTTACATGAACTCGGGCATGCCCTGGGTCGCGTACCCGCATGGGTTGATTCGAATGGGGTGAGTTGGTACACGCCATTTGCTCTGTATACCTATTCGGCCCCGGGTCAATTATGGCAACCCTCCGCAACGGCATCGCCGGCGGCTGCTACCAGTGGCGGTTATTTTTCAGTGGATGGCGGTAAAACCAACCTCGGCAATTTTTCTGGGGGAGATTCGTCAGACTTTGTGGCCTCAATTGCCGACCCGTTTTCATTGGTAGACCAGAGCATTACAACGCTAACACCGCTCGATCTACTGGTCATAGAGTCCCAGGGGTACCAGATTGCCTCGCCTAACGAGGTCTATTTTGTGGTGCAACAGAATGCCCAGGGGCGCAATAGCAATGGCATCAATGGAGAATACAACGGCATTGCGCCGGTGGGGCAGAACAGTGTGATTGGGTTGCAATCCGCCACATTAACCAGTGGCTATAATGTGGTCATACTGAATGGTGCGCGCAGCGAATATCAGGTTCAGGTGGATGGCACCGGTAATGTTTTGATTACTGATACGGCGACAAATACCACGGTCAATGACAAAGGCATTTCCTGTATTTTGTTTGATGGCGGCGCGATCAATGCAGCCGGATCGTATTCCAGCGCTTATTTCATCAATAATTCTAACACCTCACAGGTGGCCGAATTGTACAACGCGGCATTCCATCGCCAGCCTGATCTTCCCGGACTGGAATATTGGGAGTCATCTCACCAGAATGGGGCTTCCATGCTGAGCATTGCGCAGGGGTTCGTTTCTTCTGCAGAATTTTTGAACAAGTTTCCTGCGGCTGCGGCCGCGCCGGATGGCGGTGGACCACACGACCAGGCTTTTGTGACGACGCTGTACCAAAATGTGCTCGGTCGTGCGCCTGATCCAGGTGGTTTTGCTTACTGGACAAATGATCTGGCAAGCGGAGACAGCCGTGCCAATGTGTTGCTGCAGTTTGCCATCAGCACAGAGAATGTGGCGGACACCAGTGCGTCCACCTCTTCAGGTGGGTGGCTGATCAATACTGGAACTGGTGGGTACGCGGATCAGTCGGTGCTGCTGGCGGCGACCACAGTGCTCTCGCAGGGGGTGACGAACCATTACATTAATCTGGCGCTGGTGGACCCCACTACGCTGACCGCGCCCATCCAGATTTCTCATACGCAGATGTTGCCTGTGGGCGGGTCGTCATTCGGCAGCGGAGAATCGATCGTCACATCAGATGCCGCCATGACCATCGTTCTGTCGAGTTCAATCAATATTGCCACCCTGAATGGCAGCGGCGAGACAGTGCATAGTGCAGTGGGTGGAAACAGTGTGATATCTTTTGCAGGGAACGGGGACACGATTTTTCTTTCGGGTAGCGGTAGCCAGCTCATCGAGCAAATCCAGGGGGGCGTTGTCAACGGTTCCGTGGTTTATGGTTTTGCTGGTGGCGATACCGTTTCGTTCGGCGCTCAGAATGCGCTGCCCGTGCAGATGCTTGTTCCGACCGTTGCTACGCCGCTCGCAGGCGCGACCCTGGCTTTTAACAGTGTCAACTATGTGATTAATCTTGGAACGGTAGCAAGCGGTAGCGCGGCGGATGTTGCTGCTGCGGCCAATTCTGTGTATAAGGTGGCGGATGTGAGTGGCGAGGCTATTGTCTTTATGGCACAGAACAGTGCGGGCAATACCGTGCTCTACGACTGGCAGGCGCCGGGCGGTGCCGATGTGAATCATAATCACCATGTGGACGCAGGAGAGTTGGCCCCCGTTATTACCCTCCTCGGCGTTCCAACCGCATTAATTCAGCCTGCGATGTTTCACTGAAGTAAAGGGTCAGGTCTTGCCTTTTGCCTTCCTCAGGACGGGGAAGGCAAAAGGCAAGACCTGACCCTGTTGTTCAATCGCTTACTGCTTTTGGCACGAGGCGTCGGCAAAGGCTATTGAGCCCAAAGCCGTCGTCACGCCGCCTGCAACGTTCCGTTTAGTGATGATGTTGCAGGCGTACCGACCTTTAGGCGTGTCGGCCAGATAATAGATGGTATCGGTAGCGTTATTCTGGTGAATATCGGATATGTGGACCTGCGTAGGGCTATAACCAAACTTGTCTGCCGTAATTTTTTGCAGGTGGGGGGCATCCAATTTTGGTGGAACGCTCGCGCAGCCGGAAATGGTCACGATCAGGGTAGACACTAGGGCAAGTACAAGGGATGTTTTCATTTTGACACTTCCTCTCACGTTAGATTACTTCATTCGGATGTCATCTGAATTTTGAAGTTTATCGGCAATCGGGTTAAAAAATGAGACTATGCCACCGTTAATTGTTGATTTAAACAAGTATTATAAGTTTATCGTTTATAATCAATTAATTATTCTGGAACGGTTGTACGAAATTAGGTATTGAATACAACGTTTATATGATTGTCAACAATTAACTGTGATATAGCCAGAAATAATAACAGATAACGAGTAAAGCAGATGAACTAAAACTGGCATTGATACAAGTACAGGGTCAGGTCTTGCCTTTTGTCGCCCCATTCTGACCCTGCTGTGCTGAGGAAGGCAAAAGGCAAGACCTGACCCCGCTGTTGTTGGGGATGATTTTGTTGTACTATGTGCTGGTATAGCAGATGCGCCACCAGGCGCAGTAAGTCATGGTCAGTCCCTAATTCCTCCAATTTCTATTTTTTAATCCGGTGGAGCATCGTATTTGTCTCTAAGAAAACTATTCACTCGCGATTTTCGTCACACTGCGATGAATCAGCTATGGCGTTTACTTTCCGGGCCCGCACTATTAATTCTGATCCCCCTGTATTTGAGTGCGGAAGTGCAAGGCTATTGGTTTACATTTATTAGCTTGGCTGCATTAGCGGTATTTGCTGATTTGGGGTTTACTACCATTATTTTGCAATTTTCAGCACATGAGTTTGCGCATTTGCGTTTTGATGAACAAAGACAGTTTGCGGGCAATCCGGCACACGTTAACCGCATCAGCTCATTGTTTCGCTTTGCTTTGGGGTGGAGCATCAAAGTTGCTTTACTGGTGTTTCCGGTGATCCTGTTTGTTGGCGCTTTTGTCTTGTCCAATAAGCAGGCCAAAGTTCACTGGTTGTTGCCCTGGATTATTTATGGCACCACTTCTGTGCCGGTGTTTATTAATAATATTGTATTGTCCTTCATTGAAGGTTGCGATTCGGTGGGCGACGCTCAAAAAATTCGCTTGCGAATTGCTGTGGGGAACACCCTGGCGATGATGACTGGTTTATTGCTGGGATGGGGTCTGTATGCACTGGTCGCAGGTTTGGTGGTATCTGCAGTGGTTGGGAGCACCGCAATATTGCACAGGTACCGGACTCCGCTGCAGCAACTTTACACATTGCCCCAAACAGAATGTCACCCATGGAAAAAAGATATCCTCCCTCTTCTTGGCAAATATGCCGTCAGTTGGGCGAGTGGCTACTTTATTTTTTCTGTTTTCACGCCCTTGGCATTCCATTATTATGGCGCGGTGGAGGCAGGTAGAATTGGTTTGAGTATTGCACTGTGGACAGCGATATTCGGCGTATCCAATGTGTGGATCACTTCAATTATGCCTAAAGTCAATATGCTTATCGCCAAAGGGGACTATAAAACGCTGGATATCTTATATCGAAAACACCTGCTTTTGTCGGTAGGCAGCTTTATTCTCGGCTCGCTACTTGTATTTGTGCTGTATTTTGTTCTAAAGGACCACTTTCAGTTTGTGCATCGTTTTGTAAGCCCAACCTCACTACTGATGTTGGCCTTGTGTTGGTTTTTTCAACTCATCATCAATGCTTGGGCGGTGTATATGCGAGGTCATAAAGAAGAGCCCCTGGTTATTCCATCGCTGGTCAGCGGGATATACACAGCTTTGACCACTTGGCTGATTGCAATGTATTTACCGGTTGGTTATTTTTTTGTTGGTTTTTTGAGCAGTTATGTTTGGGGCCTGCCGTGGGTACTGGTGATATTCAGGCGTTATAAGGGTGGGCTAAAGTCGATGGGTGCGACAAGAATGAGCCAAGTGTGATCTATGAGTGAACCGTTATTGACGATTACCATTCCGACGTATAACCGGTTGGCGTGTTTGCGATTATTGCTGGATACCTTGATTCAGCAAATGCAAGAGATTGGCGTATTGGGTAAGCAATGTCAAATTCTGGTTTGCAATAATGCATCTGGCGATGGTACAACAGAATACTTAAATGAATTAAGGCATATAAACGGCATAGAAGTCATCCATCATGCCGTGAATTGCGGTGGCGATGCCAATATTTTGTTTTGTTTTCAAGCGGCTGTAAGCAAGTATGTGTGGATTGTTGGAGATGATGATGTGCCACTGGGGGGTGCGGTTGCTGCAATGGTCGAATGCCTGGAGCGGGATGCGCCCGATTTGTTGTATTTGCCACAACTTTGGGTAAGTGCTGATGAAGTTACTGGCCATGCTAAAAATAAAATTAACTCAAAGGAAGTGGCTTCTCTTGGTCGTATGGAATTGGCGGTCAAGGCTAATGTATATGTGACATTTATTTCCGCATGGGTAATTAATGTGGCGACTTATCATACCTCAGCTTTAAATTCAAAGTATGACCGTTACCGTGGCACATCGTTTACACAACTCGAATGGATACTGACTTTAATTAAAGGTGGTCGCAAATTTATTTGCATGCAAGATATTTTCCTGGTTTGTCGTAGCGGAAGTAGTGGTGGCTATTCTCTTTTTGAGGTGTTTTCCAGTCAGTTCAACCGTATTGTTGACGATAAACTGATTACCTCTCCATTGCTCCATCACTTTTTTAGCCAATGTATGCTTTGGCGTTTTATCCCCGGTTTGGTGTGGGGGATGCGAAAAAATGCCATTGGGAATTTTGATGCGTTTGATAAAGAGAAAACTTTCGCGGTGCTTAAATCGGCTTATCACAACAATGCTTTTTTTTTGCTGGTTGTCACCCCGATGATATTCTTTAATAAACCCATTGCATGGTGTTTTAAAAGTCTTGCAGCCGTTATGGCAAGGATTTGGTTCTATTTGTGGAAATTAAGGGTAAGTTAAGACAGGAATCGGCCCCTGCAAATTTTTAAGGCAAAATTTATGAATAAAGTGTCGCGCGTAATGGGTCGACTGATACGCTCTGATGGCATTATTTTGGGGATGGGTTTATTCCTTGCCCGGATATTTTCTAAAATCAGATCGGGTTTTTATCAAGTATTGTTGTCTGCGCCCGACATAAGCGTAGGTCCGGGTTGTCAATTTTCGGGAACCCGGTTTATTCGATTTGGCAAAGGAATAACCATATACCGTAACTTGTGGTTGCAGGCAGTATCCGAGTATGCAGGTGTAAAATTTAACCCAATAATACATATCGGTGACAGGGTAAGGTTTTCAAATGGTGTACATATTTCAGCCATCAATCAAATTAAGATTGGGAATGACGTGCTCTTTGGTAGCCATGTCTATGTGTCCGATCATAATCATGGCGGATATTCTGGTGACACCCACACCTCACCGGCTATCCCGCCCGCCGATCGGGTGTTACATTCAGGGGGTAACGTGGTCATTGAGGACAATGTTTGGCTGGGTGACAACGTCAATATCGTTGGGCCGGTAACAATCGGGTATGGCGCAGTGATTGCCGCTAATTCTGTGGTGCGCAAGGATGTACCATCCCAGTCAATCGTTGCCGGTGCGCCTGCACGAGTGATTAAGGTTTTTAATGAATCTACAGCCAAATGGGAAAAATAATTTTATGAAGCTTTGCATTGTAAGCATTGTATCCGGCAATTATTTGGCGTATGCAAAAGTGTTGGGTGCATCCATAAAACTTCACATGCCAGGGGCCTCCTTTCGCGTGCTTGTGGTTGATCGGCCTTCAAAAATGATTGACTGTGCTATTGAAGAAAGTGGCCTGGAAGTCACCTACGCAACAGAGCTGGGAATACCGGATATAGAGCGTATTTTTTATAAATATGACATTCTTGAATTAAATACCGCTCTAAAGCCATCATTTTTAAAACGTATGTTTGCGAATGGTTTTTCTCATGTCATCTATCTGGACCCGGATATTCAATTGTTTGCGCCCTTGGACCCAGTGCTGATGGCGATGGAAACTGCCAGCATTACCTTGATCCCTCATGCGTTAAAGCCTGTTTTGGATGGCAATCGGCCATCCGATGTGGATTTTCTTCGTTCCGGTACGTTTAATTTGGGATTTATTGCGCTACGCGACAGCACACAAGCGCAAGAAATGCTGGATTGGTGGGAATCAAGGTGCCTGGGCTTGGGTTTTAACGACACCGTATTTGGTGTATTTGTTGATCAAAAATGGATTGATCTGGTACCTTGTTACTTTGAATCGGTGACGATACTGCGACATCCCGGATGCAATGTGGCTTACTGGAATCTGCACGAACGTGAGATTAAGCAGACTGGTACTCATTATACTGTCAACGGAGAATCCCTTATATTTTTTCACTTTAGCGGAATTGCGGCGCAGACGCCGCAGGTGCTTTCAAAGCACCAAACAAGGCATAAACTGGTGGCAGGGACCCCTTTGGCAGAAATGGTCGCACAATATTGTCAGGCTTTGTTGAATGCCGGGCATGCTTCCCTGGTAAAAATACCCTATAGTTTTGGCCGGCTTAATGATGGCACCCCCATCACATCAGTGATGCGGCGGGCGCTTTGCTGTGCCAGTGAAATAGAGTCAAACCCGTTTGACCCGTCCTCACCATTTCAGCAGCGTCTCAAAAGCTGCCATGTGACGCCGTCAAGCAAGGCATTGATTCCTGTTGAGAATGTGACATCCAGTAATTTAGACCAAAAGGGGCTGCGTGTTATCGCCGTTAATATTGTCGTGCGGCTGTGCGTCAGGGTGTTGGGGGTGGCCAAATTTACTCAATTGCTTCGTTACACTTCGCTTCTCACACGCGAATCGCATTTATCAGCAGTTTTGATTAAAGAGCCGCTTGATTTTAGACACCTCCCCAGGCGATGAGGTGGTAGGGCAGTCCCGATTTATAAAGGGGACTTATAATAAAGGGGATGGACAAAGGGTCTTCAACCTGGACGAACGTAATAAAGCGTGACAGGGAATGAACGGTGTCGGATACCGTCTTGAAAAATATGTATTAAAAGATGAAAAACAGAGGGAAGTTGCAAATGAAAAAAGCAATCATCACCGGCATTACCGGCCAGGACGGCGCTTATTTGGCACAATTATTACTGGAAAAGGGTTACATCGTTTATGGCACCTATCGCCGCACCAGTTCGGTTAACTTCTGGCGTATCGCGGAGTTGGGGGTGGACAAGCATCCCAATTTGCATTTGGTTGAGTACGACCTGACGGATTTGGGCGCCACCATTCGTTTGCTGCAAAGCACCGGGGCGACCGAGGTGTACAACCTGGCGGCGCAGAGTTTTGTGGGGGTATCCTTTGATCAGCCGGTGACTACCGCGCAAATTACCGGGCTGGGCCCTCTGAATTTGCTGGAGGCGATTCGCATTGTGAATCCAAAAATTCGCTACTATCAGGCCAGCACGTCGGAAATGTTTGGCAAGGTGCAGGCGGTTCCGCAGGTGGAAGACACGCCTTTCTACCCGCGTAGCCCTTATGGTGTGGCCAAGCTTTATGCGCACTGGATGACGATTAATTACCGTGAGAGTTACGGTATTTTTGCTGCCAGCGGTATTTTGTTTAACCATGAGTCCCCGTTGCGGGGGCTGGAATTTGTGACGCGCAAAATTACCGATGCTGCGGCGCGTATTCATCTGGGCAAGCAGGATTGCGTGGAGTTGGGCAATCTGGATGCCAGGCGCGATTGGGGTTTTGCCGAAGAATATGTCGAGGGCATGTGGCGCATGTTACAGACGGATGTGCCAGACACGTTTGTGCTGGCGACGAATCGAACCGAAACCGTGCGTGATTTCGTGCGCATGGCATTTAAGGGTGCTGGCATAACGGTTGAGTTTAAAGGTTCGGCTGAAAATGAAACGGCTGTGGTGGCGGCTTTCACCCCAACCCTCTCCCAGAGAGAGGGGGGGTTAAAGGTGGGTCAAACCGTGATGCGCGTTAATCCCAAATTTTACCGTCCGGCTGAAGTGGAGTTGCTGATTGGCGATCCCGCCAAAGCGAAAGCCAAGCTGGGCTGGGAACCAAAAACTTCACTGGAAGACCTGTGCGGCATGATGGTCGAGGCTGACTTGCGGCGTAATATTGCAGGGATTTCATTCTGATATGTCTGCTGATAAACGTGTCCTGGTCACTGGTCTGACCGGGTTTACCGGACGTTATGTTGCGGATGAACTGGTCGCTGCCGGGTTTGAGGTACATGGGGTTGGTGAGCGCCCATCTGGTTTGCCCCGCTATACCCAGGTGGATTTAACAGACCGGGATGGCTTGCGTGCATTGGTGGCTGAGGTGGCGCCGCATGCGGTGCTGCATCTTGCCGGGATGGCCTTTGTGGCGCATGACAGCGCTGAAGCGTTTTACCGGGTAAATACGGTGGGTACGCGGAATTTGCTTGAGGCCCTGGCGAGCGAGGCGAGCAATGTGGATTGCGTGTTGTTGGCGAGCAGCGCAAATGTGTATGGCAATGCGACGGAAGGCGTGCTGACGGAATCTACCCCATTTAACCCCGTCAATGATTATGCAGTGAGTAAGGTTGCTATGGAGTATATGGCCCGCTTGTGGGGTGACAAATTGCCCGTCGTGATAACGCGACCGTTTAATTATACCGGTGTTGGGCAATCTGATGCCTTTTTGCTGCCGAAAATAGTGGGACATTTCCAGCGCGGGGCACGGCAAATTGAATTGGGTAATCTTGATGTTTTCCGTGATTTCAGCGATGTGCGTGCGGTGGCGAATGCTTACCGCCGGTTGCTGCAAAGTTGTCCGGCAGGTGAGGTGGTCAATGTCTGTTCCGGCCAAAGTCATTCCTTGCGCGAGGTCCTTGAGATGACAGGCAAAATTGCGGGTTATGACATCGAAGTGAAGGTAAATCCGGCTTTCGTGCGGGCAAATGAGGTGCGTTCGTTACTGGGTTCTGCTGAGCACCTGTGCAGTATCATTGGAGAGTGGGACATGCCGCCGCTAAGCGAAACGCTGGCGTGGATGTACCGCGCGCCGATGCAATGAAGGTATTGTTTGGTGCGGATGTGATCCGCTATCCGTTAACGGGTATTGGGCGTTACGCCTATGAATTGGCCCGTCGTTTGCCGGGTGCTGATGGCATTGAACACGTACGCTATTTACGGGGTGGCAGGGTGCTCGATGATCTGCCAGAGAGGCCGGCCATCGGATGGGTACAGCAAAATGCTGCCCGATTGCGACGCGTAGCAGCTTGTTCACCGGTGCTTGCCAAGGCCTACCTGGGCGTTGAGTCACTTGTTCAGAAACGGGCATTGCGCCATTTGAGTGATTACGTTTTTCATGGCCCCAACTATTATTTACCGCCCCACAGTGGTCCCTGTGTCGTCACTTTCCACGATTTGTCTGTGTTCTCATGGCCCGAATGTCATCCTGCAACACGGGTACGTCGTATGCAAAAAGAGTTGCCATCAGTGATGAAACGGGTTCAGGTGCTGGTGACCGATTCTGAATTTACCCGTCAGGAGGTCGCTGCTTATTTCAGCTGGCCATTGAGCCGGATTGTGGTCGCACCTTTGGCAGCGTCATCGGATTATCGCCCTATGGATATGGTAGAAGTGACCCCTGTTTTGTTCCGCCTGGGGCTGTATTTCAGGCGTTATTCGCTTTTTGTCAGCTCGCTGGACCCGCGTAAAAATATTGGTATGTTGCTGGATGCGTATGAACGGATGCCGGATACTTTGCGATTGCAGATGCCTTTGGTCGTGGTGGGGTTTGAGGGGTGGAAGAGTGAGCAGACCATCGCACGGCTGAGAGCGGGTGAACGTGCGGGATGGGCGCGTTACCTTGGGTATGTGGACGAGGTGTCATTGCCGGCTTTATATGCGGGCGCGCGTGTCTTTCTCTATCCATCACGTTACGAAGGGTTCGGTTTGCCTGTGCTGGAGGCGATGGCTGCGGGAACCCCGGTGATTTGTTCGAACGCGGCTTCTTTGCCGGAAGTGGCCGGGGCCGATGGCGCTGTGCTGATTGCTGTCGATGATGCGGATGCGTTATATGAGGCGTTGTTACGTGCTTTGGAAGATGAGGCGTGGTGCGCAGAGGCACGTCGCCGTGGCTTGGAACGCGCAACGGCTTTCTCGTGGGATAAAACAGTGTCCGCAACATTAACGGCATATCAGCTGGCAATGAAGTAAATGTTCGAACAGAAACTGTATTGAAAATGCGACACACGATTATTTTTTTCACTGACTGATGTACCGGTTACGGTCAGTTTCCATGTCACCAACACGTCGATTAAGCTGATGAACGAAAATTTTGCACTGAACGTCCGCATTGCCGTGGTACACGATTGGTTAACCTCATACGCTGGGTCCGAACGGGTGCTGGAACAAATTTTGGCCATGTACCCTGAGGCGGATCTGTTTGCGGTTTGTGATTTTGTGCCGGATGCTGATCGCAGTTTTCTGGGTGGGCGGCAAGTGAATACCACCTTTATCCAGCATTTACCTGGCGCGAAACGCCACTATCGCAGTTACCTGCCTTTGATGCCGCTTGCCATTGAACAGCTGGATTTGTCGGGCTACGATGTGGTGCTTTCCATTTCACATGCGGTGGCGAAAGGCGTGCTCACCGGGCCCGACCAATTGCATATCAGTTATGTGAATTCCCCCATCCGTTATGCGTGGGATTTGCAGCATCAGTATTTGCAGGAATCCGGTTTAACAACGGGCTTAAAAAGCTGGTTGGTGAGGTGGTTGCTGCATAAAATCAGGATATGGGATACCCGTACCGCAAATGGTGTCGATGAGTTTATTGGTAATTCTCACTTTATTGCGCGGCGTATCTGGAAGGTATATCGTCGTGAAGCGGCGGTGATTTACCCACCGGTGGATATCGAATGTTTTGGCATTCATTTGGCGAAAGATGATTTTTATCTGACCGCCTCACGGATGGTGCCTTATAAAAAAATAAATTTGATTGTGGATGCTTTTGCAGCAATGCCTGACAAGCGTTTGGTGGTGATTGGCGATGGACCTGACATGGCTAAAATACGTGCGCGCGCCAGTTCCAATATCGAAATTTTGGGTTATCAAAGCGGTGAGGTGTTGCGAGATTATTTACAGCGTGCGCGTGCATTTGTGTTCGCCGCTGAAGAGGATTTTGGTATTGCGCCAGTGGAGGCGCAAGCGTGCGGCACCCCGGTGATCGCTTATGGCAAGGGGGGTGCTTTGGAAACGGTACGGGGTTTGTCTGATCCCAGGCCAACAGGGGTTTTCTTCGCGGCGCAAACTGTGGCAGCCATTTGTGCAGCGGTAGAGACTTTTGAAACGGAGCGCGGGAAAATTACCGCCGTGAATTGCCGGGCAAATGCAGAGCGCTTTGGTCATGAACGATTCCGTGCTGAGTTGAACGATTTTGTTTTGGCGGCGCTTGCTGCGTTTGAAGCGGGGCGGGGGTAGTCAAAATTTCTTGCTGGTTTAGCCTCAGGGCGGCAGGCGTGCCGCGCACCAGCGAAAGTCTGCGTGGTGGTTGGGAAGGGGATGGACACCCCTTCCCAACTGAATATCCATCGCCCGTATGGGCGTGACCTGAATGCTGGTCAAGCCCTGCGCAACGATTCTTCAGTGTCCGGGTCCAGGCATGCTGCTATGCCACAGCACACCGTGCTGTGGTCAGTTCACGCGACGTTTGAACTCGTTGGTGCGGGTATCAATTTCGATTTTATCGCCGATTTCCACGAAAGCAGCCACGGGGATTTCATACCCGGTGGGCAATTTGGCGGGTTTCATGACTTTCCCCGAGGTGTCGCCACGTACGGCAGGTTCGGTATAGATGACTTCGCGCACAACGCTGTTGGGCATTTCTACCGAGATGGCTTTGCCATTGTAAAACATCACTTCCAATGGCATGGCATCTTCCAGATAATTCAATGCGTCGCCCATGTTTTCGGCTTCGATTTCATACTGGTTGAATTCCTCATCCATAAATACGTACATGGGATCGGCAAAATATGTGTAAGTGCAGTCTTTGTAATCCAGTTGTACGGATTCAAATTTGTCATCGGCACGATAGACGGCTTCCGCGCTGGTGCCCGTGAGCAGGTTTTTCATTTTCATTTTGACCACTGAGGCATTGCGACCGGATTTGCAGAATTCGGCTTTTTGCACCACCATGGGTTCGCCGCCAACCATGAATACATTGCCGGCGCGCAGTTCTTGTGCTGTTTTCATCAGATGTTCCTCAGCGGTTTCTGTTTCAATAAAAAAATTTACGCTATTCTACCCGAAACCGGCACATTGCACCAGATTGTGTGCAAGGTCGTTGTGTTGCGATAAATACTGTGTCCAGTGTTGCTGAGCAATTTTGATCCGGGCCAAATTCTCCAGCCAGCGTGTGGCGGCGTAGGGATGGTTTTCAATTTTGTTCCAGTGGCGCCAAAACTCAAGTGTGATGGCTGCTATGTCAGGCGAGGTGACTGCATTCATCTGTTGCAGCAGAGCGGCCAATTTGAGGTGGTGAGCAGCATCTTCTTGCGGGTAAATGTGCCATATGAATGGCCGACCTGCCCAGATGGCGCGTACAAGGGAATCTTCACCACGTACAAAATTGGCGTCGCAGGCCCACAGCAGCAGGTCATAGTCTGCTTGAGACAAAAAGGGTAAGGCGTGCAGGGTGACATTGCCGATTTGCCAGGGTGGTTCGCCAAACTGCGCCTGCAACAACGTGCTAAGTGGACTGTGCGGGACGGCGCACCAAATGGGCGCAGGGAAATTGGCCCAACTGTTTAACAGTTCGATTAAAGGCGCATGGGCATAACCGAACAAAGACAATTTAATGGCCGAAGAAGGCGGTGAGCAAGCCAGACGCTGCCAGAATGCGTGTTGGGCACCGGCATCGTTCTGGAATGCGTCACGGCGCGTCAACAGGTCAGCTTCGCGCAGCAGGCCGCCGGTGGCTGGCGTAAAACCGGGAAAGAAAAACTGTTGTTCCAAGGGCAGTTGTGGGTGCGGTGAGGGCAGGCCGTGGCAGCTGTCCACCCAAGGTTCGGCGCTGAGGTATTCCAGGTTGAACCAGCGCGGGGCGGGCTGTTGCCGGGACATGGCTTGCAGGTAAGTTTCGGGCAGACGGCAACCGAAAGCGGCAATCACCACGTCGGCGGGAGGTGTGGTGTCATCGTAGACCCCGGAAGCAGAAGTATTCACCCAATGACGAATGTCAACCCCCAGCACGGTTTGTCGGGGCAGCATAACATTGACTTGGGGGCACAATGCACTTAAGGGCTGCAGATTGTCCAGCCACAAGCGCACGGATTTGCCGTGTTCAGCGGTCAGTTGACGCGCCAGACGCCAACTGACCGCTGCATCGCCGTAGTTGTCAATCACCGTGCAGAAGATGTCCCAGCGTGCCATATTTTCCCGTGTGGGGGTCTTGCGATTTAGCCGCGCAACAAGCTGTCGAGTTGTTGCCTGAGTTTGCTCACAGTGTCCAAAAATTGGGCTCGGCGCCCTTGTTCTTGCTCAACCACCGCTGCCGGGGCGCGTTCAACAAAGCTGGCATTGCCCAGTTTGGCGTCGCATTTGCCGATTTCGCCTTCTACGCGGACGATTTCTTTTTGTAGACGCGCAGATTCGGCCGGGATGTCGATGCTGACCTGCAACATCAGGCGATAGTCCCCTGCAATGGCCACCGGTGCCGGTGAAGACGGCAGGCTGTCCATTAAACTGACTTGCTCCAAACGCGCCAGCGCGGCGATGTAGTCGGTCAATGGTATGAGCGGCGCGCGATCTCCTGCAATCGCCAGCGGTACCTTTTGTGCGGGCGAAAGGCTCATTTCACTGCGCAGGGTACGCACGCTGCCGACCAATTGTTGCAGCAGTTCAATCTGGTTGTTGGCGGACGCATCGATTTTAGCCGGATCGGCTTGCGGGTAGGACTGGGTCATGATGCTGTCGCCCGATTTCCCTGCCATGTTGGCCACGCTGTGCCACAGTTCTTCGGTGATAAATGGAATCAATGGGTGCGCCAGACGCAAGGCCGTTTCCAGTACGCGAACCAGTGTGCGTCGCGTGGTGCGCGCTTGCGCAGGGTTTGCGTGTTGCAGTTGCACCTTGGCCAATTCCAGATACCAGTCGCAATACTCGTCCCAAATAAATTGGTACAGTGTGCGCGCCACCATGTCGAAACGGTAATCGGCAAACGCTTGTGCGATGTCGGCTTCGGCGTGTTGTAAACGGCCAATAATCCATTTGTCCGCCAGGCTGTATTCAAGGGCAAGGCTGTCATCCAGGCCGGTGTCCTGATCGGTGCAGTTCATTAATACGAAACGGGTGGCATTCCACAGTTTGTTGCAAAAATTACGGTAGCCGTCGGCGCGCTGCAAATCGAATTTAATGTCGCGGCCGTGCGTGGCGAGGCTGGCAAAGGTAAAGCGCAGGGCATCTGTGCCGACAGGGGTAAATCCATCCGGGTAATCCAGACGGGTTTGTTTGGCAATGCGCTCAGCCTGTTTCGGATTCATCATGCCGGTGGTGCGTTTGGCAATCAGTTCATCGATGTGGATGCCATCGATTAAATCAAGCGGATCAATGACATTGCCTTTTGATTTGGACATTTTGTCGCCATGTGCATCGCGCACCAGTCCGGTGACATAGACTTCACGGAAAGGAATCCGGTCGGTAAAGTGCAGCGACATCATCACCATGCGTGCCACCCAGAAGAAGATGATGTCAAAACCCGTTACCAGCACCGCACCGGGCAGAAACTGCTGTAGTTCGGGTGTTTTTTGCGGCCAGCCCAGGGTCGAAAATGGCCACAGGGCAGAAGAAAACCAGGTGTCCAGCACATCATTGTCACGGACCAATACTTTGTCTCCGGCTTGTTGTTGCGCTTCCTCAAGGGTATGCGCGACATAGACTTTTCCGTCTTCGTCGTACCATGCGGGAATGCGGTGCCCCCACCACAGCTGGCGCGAAATGCACCAGTCCTGAATGTTTTCCAGCCATTGCCGGTAAGTGGCGGTCCAGTTTTCAGGCACAAAGCGCAGTTCGCCGCTCTCAACTACCCCCAATGCGCGTTTTGCCAGGCCTTCGGTGGCGACAAACCATTGTTCGGTCAGCAGTGGCTCAATCACCGCGTGGCTGCGGTCACCGCGTGGCACCATCAGGGTGTGCGGTTTGCTGTGTGCCAGGACGCCATTTTTTTCCAGTTCAGCCAGCAGTTTTTCACGTGCAACATAACGGTCCAAGCCCTGGTAAGCAGGGGGACAAAGCTCATTCAGTGTCGCGTCGGGCGACATGATGGCGATGGGTACCAGATGATGGCGTTGCCCGACCGCGTAGTCATTGAAATCGTGCGCCGGGGTAATCTTGACAATGCCTGTCCCAAAAGCCGGATCAACATAGTCGTCGGCAATGACGGGAATACTGCGCTCTGCCACAGGAATGCGCACCGTGCGACCGATTAAATGGCGGTAACGTTCGTCTTCAGGGTGCACCGCCACGGCCACGTCACCGAATAAAGTTTCCGGGCGCGTGGTGGCGACTTCAATATGGCCATCTTCTCCGTCGATCATGTAGCGAATATGCCACATATGGCCGGCTTCCTCGCTGGCAATGACCTCCAAATCTGACACCGCCGTGCCCAGTACCGGGTCCCAGTTGACCAGGCGGCGACCGCGATAGATCAAACCCTCACGGTGCAGGCGTACAAAAACCTCCGTGACGGCTTCGGACAACCCGGCATCCATCGTAAACCGTTCGCGCTCCCAGTCGCAGGAAGCGCCCAGCCGGCGCATTTGGGTGGTGATGGTGGAGCCGGATTGACCCTTCCATTCCCATACCTTTTCCACAAAAACTTCACGACCCAAATCATGACGAGAAATATTTTGCGCATCCAGCTGTCTTTCCACCACAATCTGGGTGGCAATGCCAGCATGGTCGGTGCCGGGTTGCCATAAGGTGTTGTCGCCACACATGCGGTGGTAACGGATCAGCGCATCCATGATGGTGTGCTGGAAGGCGTGCCCCATATGCAGGGTGCCGGTGACATTCGGCGGGGGCAGCATGATGCAGTAGGCGGGCGCGTGCTCGTCCATGCTGGGGCGAAAATAACCGGCGGCTTCCCAATGGGCGTACCAGCGTGTTTCGATGTCACGGGGTTCAAAACTTTTGGCGAGTTCCATAATGTGCGTGTCTATTAAACTTGTGTCATAAAGGGGTTAATCGTTTCGACTGTTTGCGAAGCCGTGTTGAGTGAGGGTGCTGTGCACGCTGTCGTGGACCAGTACGCCAAGTTGCGTGTGCAGGGACTGCATGCTCTCGGCAACGGATCGGGCCACGGCCTGTTGAATTTGTTCAGTGAGCAGCGGTGCCAGTTGTGTTTCAATTTGAGCGGTAAGCCCTTGCATGATTTGTTCAACCAGGGCATTGGAAATCCCCTGGTCGGCAAGTTTGCCCCGTAAAGTGAGTACAGCGTCGCCCAGTTGAACAATATCGTTGAGTACCGGCAGCAGACTGTCATCGGGGGCTGAGTCCAGCGCCGATACAGATTGTTGGCCCTTGTATTTGTTCATCAGTTGTTGCATTTTTTCGAGTACGGGATCTTGCATGATTTTATCGTGCCATATTGTGGTTGTGCAGCGCATAGCCGCGTTCCTGGTAAAAGCGCCAGCGCAAGCGAGCTGCCTGGCGGTCGCTTTCCTCTGTGCTGACAATTTCTATCAATCGTTCAAAACGGCTAAAGAAGCCCGGTGGCTGTTCGGACAAGTTGATCAGCACATCACAATGCGGTAAGTCTCCAATGTCTGTGCCTAATACAATGGGTGTGGTTGGTGCATGTGCCGCATGGCTGCGCGCATGGGGCAGGAAACTGGTGGCAGGGGCCAGCCACCATTGTGCATCGATGTGTGCTAACTCAGACTCATCCTGGCTGTAGACCATAACCGCCTTATTTTGTTGCCAGGCTTTGTGGGCGATGCGTCGGGCCAGCTCCAGCTTGTCGGAAGCTTGCGAGTAAAAATCAACTTGCGTCATGGTTGTTTTGCTGCCCGTGCTGCCAAAAAGTGGGTGAGCAAGGGCACAGGGCGACCTGTACCGCCTTTCTCTTTACCGGATTTCCATGCCGTTCCTGCAATATCGAGATGTGCCCAAGGGTATTTTTTGGTGAAGCGCGACAGGAAGCACGCGGCAGTGATTGAACCACCAGCGCGTCCGCCTATGTTGCCGATGTCGGCAAAGTTACTGTCCAGCTGACTCTGGTAATCGTCCCACAAAGGCATGCGCCAGGCGCGATCCTGGGCTGCAATCCCCGCTTGCTCCAACTCGGCGGCCAGCGTGTCATGGCTGCTGAATAAACCGCTGGCGTGGTGACCCAGGGCGATGACGCATGCGCCAGTCAGTGTGGCCACATCAATCACCAGTGCAGGTTTGAAGCGTTCAGCGTAAGTCAAGGCGTCGCACAGGATGAGACGTCCTTCGGCATCGGTATTCAGAATTTCTATGGTTTGACCGGAAAGTGATGTCACGATGTCACCCGGTTTCACCGCCAGGCCATCGGGCATGTTTTCACAACTCGGTATCAATACCACAAGATTTAAAGGGAGTTTCAGGCTGATACAGGCTTGTAACGTACCCAGCACGCTGGCCGCTCCGCACATGTCGTATTTCATCTCATCCATTTCCGCGCCCGGTTTGAGCGAAATACCCCCGGAATCGAATGTGATGCCTTTGCCTACCAGAACGATGGGGGCACTGTCATGTGCGCCGCCGTTGTACTGCAAGACAATAAATTTTGGCGCTTCGTGGCTGCCTTTTGCCACCGCCAGCAGGGCACCCATGCCCAGTTTTTCCATGTCCTTGCGTTCAAGTACCTCATATTTCAGATCGTGTGCTTTGGCCAGTTTGTGGGCTTGTTTGGCCAAATAGGTCGGTGTGCACACATTGCCGGGTAAATTACCGAGATCTTTGGCAAGTTCCACCCCTTCAGCGATGGACAGGGCCTTGCGGCATGCGGCTTCGGCCAGTTGCGTGGTGTCTGTGTGGACAATCAGGTTGAGTTTTTTGAGGTGCTTGCCGACGGGCTCATGTTTGCTTTTTAGTTTTCCCACCAGGTAACGTTGGGCGTGGGCAGTGCGTACAGCCTGTTCAATTTTCCAGTTGATGTCGCAATCGGAAACGATTTCATCGAATAAATACAGCGCGGCACTGGCAGTGCCGCCGGCATACAGCGCGCTCATGGCCCCGGAAATGATATCCAGGTAAGCTTTCCCATTGAGTTCGTCGCTTTTGCCTAAACCCACCAGAAGTACCCGCTCGCCCAGCATGTTGGGTACGCTGTGCAGCATCAACGTGCTGCCGGCTTTACCTTCCAGATCGCCTGTGGCTAAAATTTTAGTCAAATAGCCGCCGCTGATGCTATCCAAATGTTGCGCGCTGGCGGATAATTGGCGCGATTCATAGATGCCTACCGCGATGCAAGCAGCGCGTTGTTTTTCAATGGAGGTGTTTTTGATGTGATATTCCATGGGATGTCCTATCGTTTATTTTAAAAAATTGTTGCAGTATGGTAAACACCTCCCATTATTTGCAGTCTTTCAGATAAAAGTCAAAACAAGTCGAGTTATTATGCTTTTTCAACGTGCTTTGTGGCGCGAGTTGGTAATCAATTATGTGAGTGTGTTGATGGTGTTGCTGACCATCACGACCACGACCCTGTTCATTCGTTTACTTGGCGATGCCGCACATGGCGAGCTCGAAGTGAATGCCGTGTTAATCTTTTTGAGCTTTGGGGTATTCAATTTCTTGCCTTTGATCTTGTCTTTGACTTTGTTCATTGCGATCATCATGGCTTTTGCACGTGCCTACCGGGAGAGTGAGATGGTGGTGTGGGCAAGCGCGGGTTTGGGTTTAACGGCGTGGGTGCGGCCTGTGTTGATGTTTGCGATGCCTGTGGTGTTGCTCATTGGCGCTTTGAATTTTGCAGTGATCCCCTGGGCCCTGAGCAAAAAGGATGATTTTCGGAAATATATGGACCGGCGCGATGAGTTGTCAGTCATTTCGCCGGGGATGTTCACGGAATCGAAGCAGCCTGGTGGCGGCGTGTTTTTTGTTGAATCTCTGGCAGAAAACGGTACGCAGGCAAAACATGTGTTTATCCAGTCTATGAATAAGCAGGTTTTGGGCATCACTGTGGCGCAAACGGCGGTGCACCGCCAATTGGCCGATGGCGAGCGTTTTTTGGTGTTGCAAAACGGACGTCGCTATGAAGGGACTCCGGGGCAGGCGGATTATAAGGTTTCGGAGTTTGGCGAATACTGGATGGAGATTTTGCCGCAAACTTTGGCGATACACCGTGACTATGGCGCGAACGCTCAATCAACTTTGGCGTTATTGCGTCAGCCTACCCCAATTAACCAGGCGGAATTTGTGTGGCGCAGTGGTTTCCCATTGAGCGCGCTGGTGCTGTCTCTGTTCGCGATCCCCTTGAGTTTTGTTAATCCGCGTGCGGGGCGGTCTTTTACATTAATTTTGGCGTTGTTGATTTTTGTGATTTACAACAATCTGCTGAATATTGTTGAAGCCTGGGTGGCGCAGGGTCGCATCGGTTTTGTGGTGGGTTTGTTGGGGTTGCACGGGGTAATGGGCTTGATTATGTTGGGCATGTTTTGGCAAAGAGTGACCATGCGTAATCTGAGGTGGTGGTGATGCGTATTATTGTTCGCTATTTGGCCACAGAAGTTATTTCAGCCTCTTTCTTTGTATTTGCCGCATTGGCTACCTTGTTTGCCTTGTTTGATTTGATCAATGAAATGGGCATGTTAGGCAATGGTAACTATGGATTTGTGAGTATATTGTGGTATGTGTTGCTGAATGTACCTGGGCATCTGTATGAATTGTTACCGGTGGCGGCCTTAATTGGCAGTTTGCTGGCGTTGTCGCGCCTGGTGGCCAACTCCGAGTTTTCTGTCATGTTGGCATCGGGTTTGTCCATGCGGCGCATTGCAGGCTACATGATGCTGATTGGACTGGTTTTTACCCTGATAACGATGGTGTTTGGAGAAATCATCGCGCCCGCAACGGACCGCTATGCGGAGCAGATGAAACTCAAAGCGACGCATCAATTGGTGGCACAGGCTTTTCGTTCCGGTTTATGGATACGCGATCACAATCAATTCATCAATGTGCGCGAAGTGACGCCTGAAGGTCAGTTGCGTGGCGTGAATGTGTATGCGTTTGACGACAAATTTCATTTGCTCCATATTTTAAATGCGGCGAACGGGCATTTTTTGCATGATAACTTGTGGCAATTGCGCCACATTGATGAGACGGATTTCGGTCCGCAAACTATTCAGGTACAACATCTTCCGCAAGAACAGTGGCAGTCGGTATTGACACCCAGTATTATGAATGTGTTGTTGCTTGCGCCAGAAAAAATGTCTGCACATGATTTGTGGCTGTATGTCGTTCATTTGCGTGACAATCATCAACCCAGTGAGCGTTATGAGATTGCTTTATGGGGCAAACTGGTCTACCCCCTGGCAGCACCCATTATGCTGTTGCTTACCGTGCCCTTTGCATGGCATCGTCCACGCGCGGGTTCTGTTGGAACGCGTGCCTTCATGGGGATTATGGTGGGGTTAAGTTTTAATTTGTCTAACCGGTTGTTTGCTTATGTGGGGCTGCTTAATGGGTGGTCAGCCGGGGTGAGTGTTCTTCTGCCAAGCTTGATATTTTTGCTGCTGGGTTGGGTCTTGTTGCTGAGAGCGGAGATTTGATCTCAATCCATCGGGTGGGTTCGTAGCGTCGGCTCAATGGGTTAATTAATCAGGGTTCGTTATTGTTTGAACTGCTGTTTTTTTATCCTGAATCAGGCGTGTGCCACTCAATCTGTCGTGTAAAAACTGGTGGTCCCGATCCACCAATGCCCACAACTGACTGATGCCAATCAAACACACAGCCAAAACAAAGCGCAGCGCCGCCCGGGGAAAGCTGAGCGGCTTGTTGTCAGCAGTTACCAGGCGTATGTGCCAGGTTTTCATGGCCAGCGATTGGCCCCGCATCCACATCCAAATAAAATATAGACCCGTTATACCCAGCAAATAAATTTGCAATGCAGTCTTTATCTCGGGTGAATGCGCGTTGTGCGTTAAACTGATAAAAAGGTAATCGGCGACAAATAACAGAGCCAATAACAGCAACAGTTCGTAAAACAGCGCGGCGTAACGTTTGATGAGGCTGGCTGTGGGTGGGTTAATTTCCATTTTACCGTGCAGTTGGGATGAAATAAAAAAACTGGCAAAAAATGCAGTGTACACCAAGTGCGTGAGGATTTTGAGCTCATTTTCAAACAACATGAGACTCTGTTTGGCGGATATTTTTACGGGCGCGGGCTTCGGTGGTAGAATTGTGCCTTAGTTTGATTTTAATCTGTCATGCGTATTGGTCCCTATCTCTTAAAAAATAATTTAATCGTTGCACCGATGGCCGGTGTGACGGATCGTCCATTTCGTCAGTTGTGCAAGCGTCTGGGCGCTGGCATGGCCGTATCGGAGATGGTGACTTCCAATTCTCTGCTTTATGGTTCGGCCAAGACCCGTCGTCGCGCTAACCATGAAGGTGAGGTGGATCCCATCTCGGTACAAATTGCCGGTGCGGATCCGAAAATGATGGCGGATGCCGCGCGGTATAATGTTGAGCGCGGCGCACAAATTATTGACATCAATATGGGCTGTCCAGCAAAAAAAGTCTGCCATGTCATGGCAGGTTCTGCGTTGTTACAAAACGAAAAGTTGGTCAGTCAAATTTTAACTGCGGTGGTGGCCGCGGTGCCGGGTGTTCCGGTTACGCTCAAAGCGCGTACCGGATGGGATAAACAACACCGCAATGCCTTGTCTATTTTGAAAATTGCCGAGAATAGCGGCGTGCAGGCGCTGGCTTTGCATGGCCGTACGCGTGCCTGTGCTTATACCGGGCACGCTGAATATGATACGATAGCCGCCGTCAAAGCTGTGGCGCAGATTCCCATTGTGGCCAATGGTGACATCACGACGCCTGAGCAGGCGGCCTATGTGTTGCACTACACAGGAGCGGATGCCGTCATGATCGGGCGCGCCGCACAGGGTCGCCCCTGGATATTTCGCGAAATTGATTATTTTTTGCGAACCGGTCTCCGTATGCCTTCACCGGAAATTAAAGAAATTTATCAGGTTTTGCATGAGCATATGCTTGATCTGTATGGTTTTTATGGCGAAGAAACGGGGGTAAGGATTGCCCGTAAGCACATTTCCTGGTACACGCGCGGTTTGCGAGATTCTGCGCGATTTCGGCATCAAATGAATACATTGCCAGATGTGAAGCAACAGTTGGTCGCCGTGGGTGAGTTTTTTGAACAATGCCAGCATTATGGTGAACGGATCGATGACGCAGCGATTGAGTGCAATATTGCGGTGGAGGCATACAGTGAACAAGTGGAATAGTCGGGGTGAGATAGTGGCCTGCATTGAGCAGGCGATGGATACGTACTTTAAAGACCTGGACGGCGAACTGCCTGGCGGCATTTATGACATGGTCCTCGCATGTGTCGAACGTCCGCTGATCGAAAAAATGCTGCATTTTGCGCAGGGTAATCAGACACGGGCAGCAGAGTACCTGGGGATTAACCGCAACACATTACGAAAAAAAATGGCGCAGTACAATCTGCAGTGACACGTCGTGCTGCGTTATATATATAATTTGGCAGCAATTACTTTTTTGGATTTTGATATGGCTTATATTCAACGCGCACTCCTGAGCGTTTCGGACAAAACGGGCATCGTTGTGCTGGCGCAGCAACTTCATGCCATGGGGATAGAAATTCTTTCTACGGGTGGGACGGCGAAATTGCTGTCAGAACACGGTGTGCCGGTCATTGAGGTGGCCGATTACACCGGCTTTGCCGAAATGCTGGATGGCCGGGTCAAAACGCTACACCCTAAAATACATGGTGGTATTCTTGCGCGCCGTGATCTGGTTGCGCATCAGGAGGCGATTCGGGAAGCCGGTATTGCCCCGATCGACATGGTGGTGGTGAATCTTTACCCGTTTGCTCAAACAGTGGCTCAACCGGGCTGCAGTTTGGAGGAGGCCATAGAAAATATTGATATCGGTGGTCCCACCATGGTACGGTCCGCCGCAAAAAATTTTCAGCATGTGGCCGTGCTGACTGATGTTGCGGATTATGCCCGTGTATTGGATGAGATGCATGTCAATTCAGGTTCATTGTCTGCGTCGACCACCTATGCGCTGGCTTGTAAAGCATTTGCGCATACCGCTGCTTACGATGGTGCGATTGCAAATTATTTGACGGCGCGCGAATTAAACGGCGATACGGCGGATTTTCCTGCACATTTGAATGTTGCGCTGGTGCGGGAACAAACGCTGCGTTATGGGGAAAACCCGCACCAACGCGCCGCATTTTATCGTGACAGTCATCCGGTGCCCGGCAGTCTTGCGTATTACACCCAGTTGCAAGGCAAAGAGCTGTCCTATAACAATATCGCTGACAGCGATGCGGCTTGGGAGTGCGCGAAGACTTTCGATCAACCTGCCTGTGTGATTGTGAAACACGCCAATCCTTGTGGCGTGGCGGTGGCTGATACGCCGCTCACGGCCTATCAGCAGGCGTTCGCTACGGACCCCAGCTCGGCATTTGGCGGGATTATTGCATTCAATGTGGAAGTGGATGTTGCGGCAGCGCAAGCGGTGGTGCAGCAATTTGTTGAAGTGCTGATTGCACCCGCTTACAGTGCCGGCGCCCGTGCAGTGTTGGCTGAAAAAACCAATATGCGCGTATTGGTGCTGCCTCTGGCGCATGAGTACAATGACCTCGAATTCAAACGGGTGGGCGGAGGGATGCTGGTACAGAGTGCTGACACCTTCAATGTGAACCTGTCTGATTTGCGTGGGGTGACGCAGTTGCAAGCTACCCGGCAGCAATTGGCAGATATGCTGTTCGCCTGGCGGGTGGCTAAATTCGTGAAATCCAATGCGGTGGTGTTTGCGGCCAATGGTCGTACATTGGGCATAGGCGCCGGGCAAATGAGCCGTGTGGATTCCACCCGTATTGCGGTAGACAAGGCGAACCGTGCGGGGCTGTCATTGACCGGTTGCGCAGTGGCCTCGGATGCGTTTTTCCCCTTTCGTGACGGTTTGGATGTGCTGGCACAAGCCGGTGCCAGCGCGGTCATTCAACCGGGGGGAAGCGTGCGTGATGGTGAAGTGATCGCTGCAGCTGACGAACAGGGCGTCGCCATGGTGTTCACCGGTTACCGCCATTTCCGGCATTAGCGTGAAACTCGCGAAGCGAGACTTCATTTGTTCGGCTCGCCCCTCAGGGGAGGAGTAAGGAGTGAGGGAAACGGACATGGCGACTGCGTAATTTCATCATTTTTGGCGGCGTGTCGCCATGTCCATCAGGGCACTAGCAATGAGGTCACCGGCCTTCAGGCCGGTGGATATTTAGTCAGGGAGGGGTGCATCCCCTCCCTGACCGCGCCTTTAAAACCTCGCCCTTCAGGGCGGGGTTCGGCGCTCCTGCCGGCCTAAAGGCCGGGGTTTTAAACCAGCAAGGAAAAAGGATAACGAGCCTCCTGGAGAGAACGATTATGGATATTTTGGTTGTGGGTTCTGGCGGCAGAGAACACGCTTTGGCTTGGCGTTTGGCACAGTCGGCACGGGTCGGACGCGTGTTTGTTGCGCCCGGTAATGCGGGTACCGCTTTGGAAAAAGAACTCATCAATGTGCCGATTACAGGTATTGATTTGTTGCTGCAGTTTGTTCAACGAGAAAAAATAGCGCTCACTGTGGTGGGGCCGGAAGCGCCATTGGCGGCAGGGATTGTGGATCGTTTTCGCGCCGCTGGCCTGAAAATTTTTGGTCCCACCCGGGCGGCTGCCCAACTTGAAGCCTCCAAGGATTTTGCCAAAGCATTTATGGTGCAACAGGGTATTCCTACCGCTGCCTACCAGACTTTTACCGATGTGCTCGCCGCGCATGCCTATGTTGATGCCCAGGGTGTGCCGCTGGTGATCAAAGCCGATGGCTTGGCGGCTGGGAAAGGTGTGGTGGTGGCGCACCAGCTGGATGAGGCCCACGCGGCCGTGGATGCCATGCTGGCTGATAACCGTTTGGGCGCTGCCGGCGCGCGGGTGGTGATTGAGGCCTTTCTTGTCGGGGAAGAAGCCAGTTTTATTGTGATGTGCGATGGGGAACATGTGTTGCCTTTGGCCACCAGTCAAGATCACAAGCGTATTGGCGATGGCGACACCGGTGACAACACCGGAGGGATGGGCGCCTATTCACCCGCACCCGTGGTCACGCCGGAAATTCATGCCAGGGTGTTGCGTGAAGTGATTATGCCCGTGCTTGCCGGGATGAAACAGGCAGGAACACCCTACACGGGATTCTTGTATGCGGGGTTAATGATCGGCGAAAACGGTTCGCTGCAAGTGCTGGAATTTAATTGTCGTATGGGCGACCCGGAAACCCAGCCGATTATGATGCGTTTGAAGTCCGATCTGGCAAGCCTGATGGAGCATGCCGTCAACGGCACCCTTGATCAAGTGGAGGTCGAATGGGACAGGCGTACAGCACTGGGCGTGGTGTTGGCAGCGGCCGGTTATCCTCACGCCGTGCATACTGGAGACCGCATCACTGCTTTGCCAGAAAACAGCAGTGAGATACATGTGTTTCACGCGGGTACTGCATTGGTTGACGGGCAATTGGTGACCAGTGGGGGGCGTGTACTCTGTGTCACGGCTTTGGGTGACAGCGCTAAAATTGCGCAGCGTTTGGCGTATGAAGCGGCAGATCAGGTCCAGTTTCATGGTCGTCAGATGCGGCGTGACATCGGTTTCCGTGCGATAGACCGTAAAAGACCCGCTTAAACCGTTTCCATGATTTTGGGCAGCAGTTCGCCATGTCCGTCAGGAGGGCAGTGTGACAGGCAGACTTAATTGGCGAGGCCATCTGGGCCTGAAAACGGTCATTGCCTACCCGACCGAATCCTGTTTTGGTCTGGGGTGCGATCCCTGGGCTCCGCGCGCCGTGCGGCGCCTTTTGCAGATGAAACACAGGTCGCAGGCGAAAGGTTTGATTGTGTTGGCAGCCACAGTGGAACAGTTGTCTCCATTTGTCACAAAAGACAGCTTGCAGGCCGCATGGGGCAGCGGTCTGTGGCCAGGGCCGGTGACCTTGCTCCTGCCGGCGAGTCGGCGTTGTCCAGTGTGGTTGCGTGGTCGACACAACACCATTGCGGTGCGCTTGACCGGCTTTGCGCCGGCCCGTGCACTGTGTCAGCGATTGGGTACGGCACTGGTGTCTACCAGCGCTAACCGGAGTGGACAACGTGCCGTACGCACAGCGCGTGAGGTGAAACGGGTGTTTGGCTCGCAAGTCAGGCTCGTGAGCGGTCAAAGTGGTCGTGCAAAACGCCCCAGTCAGATACGTGATTGGGTAAGCGGACGCATGGTTCGTGATTAATTGGGGAAATGTGATGGTGGATGTTGCGGCGGTTAAATCTTATTTACTCGCCTTGCAGGCTTTGATTGTTGATCGCATGACGCAAATTGATGGCGGAGTTTTTTTACGCGACGCATGGCAGCGTGCTGAAGGGGGCGGCGGCATCAGTTGTGTGCTGGAAAATGGTGCCGTGCTGGAGCGTGCGGGGGTAAATTTTTCCCATGTAAAGGGCGAACGTCTACCACCCTCTGCCTCGTCGCGTCATCCCGAAGCCACCGGATTACCCTTTGAGGCGATGGGGGTGTCTCTGGTGTTCCATCCCCGCAATCCCTATGCACCCACGGTACACATGAATGTGCGTTTTTTCGTGGCGGGTGCAGACACGTCTTCTGCAATCTGGTGGTTTGGCGGGGGCATGGACCTGACGCCTTATTACGGATTTCAGGAAGATGCGGTGCATTTTCATCAAATTTGCCATAACGCTTTATTACCTTGTGATGAAGAATATTACCCGCGTTTCAAGGCGGATTGCGATCAGTATTTTTTCCTGCCGCACCGCAATGAAGCACGCGGCATCGGCGGCATATTTTTTGATGATTTTAATGAAAAAAACTTCGCGCACAGTTTTCATCTCATCCAAAGCGTCGGTGACCATTTCTTGTCGGCCTACCTGCCGATTCTACAACGCCGCCAGGACTTGCCTTATACAGAACGACAACGTGATTACCAGGCGTATCGGCGTGGGCGTTATGTGGAGTTTAATCTGGTCTGTGATCGCGGTACTTTGTTTGGCTTGCAATCTCGTGGCCGAACCGAATCAATATTGATGTCCATGCCACCGCAAGTACGCTGGGTTTATGACTGGAAGCCCGAGCCAGGTTCGCCTGAGTCGGCTTTGCTGACCGAATATCTGGTTGGAAAAGACTGGCTGGCGGAGCATTAATCCCAGATGATTTTACGCAGGATAGCCTATTTTATTTCCGGCCTCAGTGTGGTTTTGTTGGCAGTGTTATTCGGTTTGCTGGTGTGGGAAGCCAATACTTTTTCGCTGGAAGCCAAATACCTGACACGTTTTGCCAGCCAGATGCACTTTCATCTGGCTGCGGGCGTCAACCCGCAAATGCGATTTCCAGTATATGGACCATTTGATCAACGTTTCGGTTATGTGGCTTTGCCCGAATTTGCCCAGCGTTTGATGACGAAAAATTTTGTGGTGGCACAACAGGCCCGCATGAGCCTTGCAATGAGACAAATGACCGATTCCGGTTTAAACCTGCCTTATCATGAAAAGACCCAGGCGGGATTACGGTTGCTGGACGAGGCGGGTCTGTCTTATTATTTTCATCTGACCCCGCAAGTCAATATCCCCAGTTTCAATGCTGTTCCCCCTGTGTTACGGGACAGTTTGTTGTGGATTGAAAATCATGACCTGCTTGATCCGCCCAATCAACGCAATCCGGCTGTGGAGTGGAATCGTTTGGCGCAAGCCATCATCGACAAGTCGATCAAATGGGTTGACCCGGGGCACAATGTGCCGGGCGGCAGTACGCTGGCGACGCAAATCGAAAAATTCCGGCACTCGCGAGATGGTTTGACCATGACGGTGCAAGACAAATGGCAGCAAATGGCCTCTGCTTCAGTGCGAGCCTATCTGGACGGTTCGGATACGCGGTTGACCCGTGAACGGGTGTTGCTGGATTATTTGAATAATGTGCCGCTTTCCGCTGCACCGGGTTCTGGTGAAGTGGTGGGTCTGCCTGATGGTTTGAAGGCCTGGTACGGTTTGGATTGGGGTGAAGTCAGTGCGCGTTTGTGGGCGAATCAACCTGACGAGCAAACAGGCATGGTTTACAAACATGCTTTGTCCTTGCTGATTGCGCAGCGCAAACCTTCTTACTTTCTGAATGCAAATCGGGATGCGCTGGAAAATTTGACCGATGCCTACCTGCGTCTGCTGGCACGCAAAGGTGTGATTACCCCTGCACTGCGTGACCGTGCTTTAGCGGTGAAATTGCATTTCCCGGGGCAACCTTCGCAACACAACACCAGTTTCGTGGCCCAAAAAGCGGCGAATGCGACCCGCACAAATTTATCCAGTCTGCTGGGAATGCCCAGTTTGTATGCGGTGGATCAATTGGATCTCACTGCACAGACTTCGCTCAATGCGGCGGCGCAATTGCGGGTCAGCCAATTTTTACTGGGATTATATGATCGTGAGAAAACAATGGCCGCCGGCATGTATGGCCATGATCTGCTCGCTCCCGGTGATGACCTTGGGCACATTATGTACAGTTTTAGTTTATACGAACGTACCCCGCAGGGTGCGGCATTGCGGATTCAAGCCGACAGCCTGAACCAGCCTTTTGATATCAACCGTGGCGCCAAACTGGATTTGGGTTCAACCGCCAAATTGCGTACCCTGATTACCTACCTGGAAATTGTTTCGACTTTGCACGATAAATTTTCGGCAATGAATAGTGTTGACCTCGCTGCCATGCGGAATGAAAACAGGGATCCGATTTCGGCCTGGGCGCTCGACTGGTATGTTGCCAGCCCCGACAAGTCGCTCATGACCATGTTACAGGCGGCAATGGCTCGTCAATACTCGGCCAACCCCAATGAGACGTTTTTTACCGGAGGTGGGCTGCATCACTTTGTGAATTTTACGAAAGATGAAAATTCCCGCGTGATGGACTTGTGGGAGGCAACGCGTAATTCGGTGAATCTGGTTTACATTCGACTGATGCGCGACATCGTTCGTTATGAGATTGCCAATATGCCGGGGGTGGCGGGGAATATTCTGCTGGATGCCCATAATCCGGCGCGACGCACCTACCTGGAACGCTTCGCCGATCGCGAAGGGCAGGCATTTATGTTGCGCTTTTACAAGAAATATCGGGGACAATCGCCGGATCAAATAACCAGTACAGTGACTGGTGAAGTGCATCCCAGCGCACGGCGTCTGGCGGCTTTGTACCGTTACCTGTCGCCTGATCAGTCTTTGCCCCGGTTTGATCAGTTTTTACATGCGCATTCTCTGAACCAACTGGATGATGCCCATGTTGCAAGCCTGTATCAGCAATTTGCGCCAGGGGCTTTTTCGTTGACAGATTTGGGGTATATCATACAAATCCATCCGTTGGACTTGTGGCTGGCAGGGTATTTGCGACACCATCCTGGCGCAACATTTCGGCAGGCGGTGGCCGCCAGCCGTGATCAGCGCATCGCCGTGTACAACTGGTTGTTTCAGGCCGGACGAAAGAATGCCCAGGACGTGCGTATTCACAGCTTGCTCGAGGTGGAGGCTTTTGAGCAGATTCACGAGCAATGGAAGCGTTTGGGCTATCCGTTCGACAGTCTGGTACCTTCCTATGCGACCGCTTTAGGCGTGTCAGCGGACCGTCCGGATGCCCTGGCGCAGTTAATGGGTATTATCGTGAATAATGGCATGAGTTTGCCGGAAGTGTCGATTCAACGGTTACACTTTGCTCAGGGCACGCCTTATGAAACCGATTTTATTTATCAGGCACCTGCCAGTAACCGGGTGTTGTCGCCCGAATTAACCCAAGTGGTGCGCACAGCTTTGGCGGGGGTAGTGCAATCAGGCACCGCTGGACGATTAAATGGGGTATACAGGGACAGTGCCGGGCATATTTTACCCATGGGCGGAAAAACCGGCACGGGGGATCATCGCTTTGACACTTTCGATAAAAAGGGGAATGTGCTAACCTCAAGGGTCGTTGATCGCACGGCAACGTTTGTGTTTTATATTGGGGACCGATATTTTGGTATCATGACCGCAGCGGTGCATGGTGAAGCAGGGGCTAATTATCACTTTACCAGCGCATTGCCTGCCCAGTTGATGAAAGTCATGAGCCCATGGTTGCTGTCGTATTTTCCGCCACTTTTGGCACCGCAGGTGCCAAAACCTGAAGCAGGCGCACCGCAGGTGCCAAAACCTGAAACCGGCGCACCGCAGATGCCAAAACCTGAAACCGGCGCGCCCCGGATACCGGAATTGGGGATTGCAACGCCGATGGCTGTATCACCACCTTTGACACACGGATGAAATTTTAATTTAGACTATGCAATTATTGGCATTTGGCCTCAACCATCAAACCGCACCGCTGACCATTCGTGAGCGGTTGGCGTTCCATGTCGACCGCATGGAAGACGCCTTGCGTGGTTTCGTGCGCAGTGGGGCAGTGAAGGAAGCAGCGATTCTTTCTACATGCAACCGCACAGAAATCTATTGCAATACAGTCAACCCGTCCGAAGCCATGGATTGGGTCGCTAATTATCACGATATCTCGCGAGAAAGTATCGAGCCTTACCTGTATCGCATGCCTGCCATCGAAGCGGCACGGCATGCCTTTCGCGTGGCATCAGGTCTGGACTCCATGGTATTGGGCGAAACGCAAATTTTGGGTCAGATGCGCGAGGCGGCGCGGGTAGCTGAAAACGCAGGCACCCTGGGCATCATGTTGCACAAGTTGTTTCAACACACCTTTTCTGTCGCGAAAGACGTGCGCACCAGCACCGAAATCGGTGCCAGTTCGGTGTCGATGGCGGCTGCTGCGGTGCGTTTGGCTGAACGTATTTTCCCCAGCATCGCTGAGCAACAGGTGTTGTTTATCGGCGCGGGTGAAATGATCGAATTGTGTGCGGCACATTTTGCCGCTCAAAAACCAAAAAATATTATGGTGGCCAACCGAACGGTTGCACGTGCGCAAGTATTGGCGGAACGTTATCACGGTCAGGCGATCGCCTTGAATGAGCTGCCAGACCATTTGTCTGCCTACGATATTGTGGTGACCAGTACCGCCAGCCCTTTGCCTATTCTGGGTAAAGGACTGGTTGAGCGCGCATTGAAAGCGCGCCGGCACCGTCCGATGTTTATGCTGGATTTGGCCGTTCCACGGGATATTGAGGCAGAAGTGTCTGAGTTAAATGATGTTTTTCTTTACACTGTGGATGACTTGGGCAGCGTTGTGCAGCAGGGGCGCGAGAACCGGCAAGCACAGGTAGGACAGGCAGAAGCCATCATTGAAACCAATGTGCAGCAATTTCAGCACTGGATGGAAATGCGTGAAATGGTGCCGATGATACGCAATTTGCGTGATCATGCCGAACGCGTGCGACGTCATGAAATACAGCGTGCACTCAAACAGCTTGCTCGTGGCGATGAAGCTGAACAGGTGCTGGAACAGCTGTCACACGGCCTCACCAATAAATTTTTGCACCACCCCACCCATGCCCTGCACCACGCAGCTGATGCAGAACGCCACGAATTGCTGGCGTTGCTTTGCCGCTTGTACCCGGTCGATTTGGACTCATGAAACCTTCCCTGCTAAAAAAATTGGCCCAGTTGACAGACCGGCTGGATGAGATTGATCGCCTTCTGGCCCTGGAAACCAGCACCAAAGATTTGGACAACTACCGGCGTTTGACGCGCGAACATGCGGAAATTTCTCCGGTGGTCGCCCTGTATCGCCAGCTTGTTGCTGCCCAGGCAGATTTGGCTTATGCAGGGCAAATGCTGGGCGATACTGAAATGAAAGAACTGGCTGAGCAGGAAATGGACGATGCGCAGGCGCGTATTTTGACGTTAGAGCTTGCGTTGCAGACGGCACTGTTACCCAAAGACCCAAATGATGAACGCAATATTTTTCTTGAAATACGGGCGGGAACCGGTGGCGATGAATCGACGTTGTTTGCGGGGGATTTGTTGCGCATGTATGTGCGTTACGCTGAACGGCAACGCTGGAAAGTGGAAATTGTTTCAGAGAGCCTCAGTGATCTGGGGGGGTACAAGGAAATTATTCTGAAACTGATCGGGCGTGGCGCGTATTCGCGACTTAAATTTGAATCCGGCGGTCACCGTGTGCAGCGGGTACCCGAAACGGAAACGCAGGGGCGCATTCACACTTCAGCCTGTACGGTGGCGGTGATGCCGGAAGCCGATGAAGTCGCCGAGGTGAATCTTAATCCGGCAGATTTGCGTATTGATACTTACCGTGCCAGCGGCGCGGGTGGACAACACATTAATAAAACCGATTCGGCTGTCCGGATCACCCACTTGCCCACCGGGATTGTGGTGGAATGTCAGGACGACCGTTCGCAACACAAAAACAAAGCGCAAGCGATGTCCGTGCTGGCTGCACGGATCAAGTCTGCACAAATGCGGGAGATGGCGGACAAAGAAGCCGCGACACGGAAGTCTTTAATCGGCAGCGGCGACCGCTCGGAACGCATCCGCACCTATAATTTTCCGCAGGGGCGCATGACCGATCACCGCATCAACCTTACCCTGTACAAACTGGACGCGATCATGGAAGGTGAGATCGATGCCTTGCTGGATGGTTTGGCCACCGAGTATCAGGCTGAG
>JAJYMO010000070.1 GCA_021786845.1 Pseudomonadota bacterium
CTGTTACCCACATGGTATACGCAGTTATTACCGGACGCCGCCAGTTTCATTGTGTTGCCGTTGATCATCAAAAAACAGTCATTTGGCCTGATTTATGCGGATCGAACCGTCATCGCTGCAGAAGGTGTGTCTTCGGAAGAAGCGACATTAATTAAAATGCTGAAAGCGCAAATCCTGGTTTCACTGTCCATGCATTGATCTGATATTGCGGGGACCGGAATCGCTTTCATTGTTTTGGAAATAGCGATCGACCGTTTATTTGTTAAGCGAACCTCGTGCAACCAAAGCGTATTTTCACCGTTTCACTTTTCACCCAATGAGTAAGCCTGTGATGAATTGGATTGCGTACCCTTCGTGGCGCATGGCGGCGTTTCCAGGATTATGCGGCCCGAATCAGCCATGCGATCTTGTCCAGAGCCGCCATCGCCTGCGCAATCACGCCGGCGACACCCAACCCTGCTGGTGGTCCCATTGCAGAAACGACTGATCGTGCGCTGACACACAAACGCAAAGCGCTCACGGGCACGCCATCACGGCTGCCACATAAAACCGGCTGACCCAGTTGAAAACGCTGTGCGCGCAACGCTGCAGGCGCACGCCCATCAAAATGGTCCTGTTCATGGCTCAGATCTTGTTGTAAACGATAATAAACAGCCGCAGTTTCTTCGCGATTCAATGGTACCCGACGAGGTCCCGATCCGGCATGGTAAAGCAGGAATGGAAAAATAGTCGGCAAGCTGTCCCAACTGGATGCTACCGCCAGGGAGCCACGATCCACTTGAGTTCCAGGCAGCAACTGGAACAAGGGGTCGCATTGCAAACGATGCAGTATCGCCTCGGCGAATTTTTGCAGAAACTCACCCACCTGTACAGCAGGCATGGCATAAAATGCCCGCATTTCCGTCAACGCAGCTTCCCAGCGCAATAGCAAGCCGTCATTGGCGACCACATTCAATCCACAGTCCTGCCAACGCAGCGGCCAATCAGCCGCTGCGGAATAATCCAGCAAGGATGCAGGCAATTGACGCACACGTTGAGTCACAACAGGCGGCAATAACAATGCCCCCGAAAAACTGGGGCCTGTCATAAATTTGGAACCGGTAATCGCCACCATGTATCCGCAGTGCAAATAGGCCCGCAATGTCGCGGGTGAAATTCGGAACTGGCAAGCATCAACCAACACCGTCAGTTGCTCTGGATAAGCTTGATAGAGTGCAGCGACACAGGTTGGACTGGGGGCGATCAGCCCCGTTTTGGAGACATCGACCAGCGTCAACAGCACATGCTGTCCTTGTGCCAAAGCAGCAGACGCGATCATGACTATCTCGGCGTCAACTTCCGCGCTTGGGCGCGGACAACCATTGGCCAACCGAATGGATACTACCTCGACCACAATCGTTCGCTCAGTCAGGGGCATCGCTTCCGACACCAACGCGCCCAGTGCTGTTCGACGACTGAAATGTCGGCCGGACAACGCAGCCGCTACGCCGCTTCCTGTCTCGGCTGCCTCCACCATAATGGCACACAAAGGCGCCTCCACGGCATGATCAACGATTTGCGCAGCAATTAAATGGGCATCCGTACCGGACGCCGCAAACACCACATCCACACCCGACAGATCCGGGATACCGCAAAACCGCTTCAGTTCATCACGGATTCTATCGAGCTCGCGAGCATAAGCGCTTGCAGCCGGTTCACAGGCGGCCCAACTGAGCAGCCTGTCGCGCAAACGGTCAGCGGCAGCAAAGCCCTGTCCGGAAATCACCGAAGCCGTCGAGGATCCCAACGCAACCAGGCTGGCATCAGGATAAGGAGGACAACCGTATTGATTCAAACCGCTTTGTCCGTCGAGCCGTATCCTGACATCGCCGCCGTCCGTCAACAACTGCGCTGTGGCTGGCAAGCCGGTATTTACCTCAAGACTCAATGGCATTCACCAGCATCTCACGAAACGCACCAAATACTTTTTGCATTTGCGGTTGCTTATAGGGGAATATCTCGACCGGATCTAACGCATGCACGATCATATTGCTGTCAATTTCAAAAATCAGCAGCTTGCCATCCGTTGTCTCACCGCAGTCTATCCCTAAATAATCCAGACCAGTCCGCTCGGCAATTTCGCGAAAAGCTGCCTGGTGTTTCAACGCAAAAGCCTCGTCAAAATTCGCCATAAACGCTTCTTCCTCGGCGCGATTTTCGGGTTTATCCAGCATTTCTGCATTCAGGTAATGCACCATCCAGTGCCGGGATAAAGCCAGATGACACACATAAGGTCGCCCTTTGATCAGAACAATCCGGTATTTTCTGAACAAACCATCCGGCTGACTGTAATCGATAAAGCGCGCCACATAAAATTTTGGCTCAGGGTGTGCCAAAAGGTAAGCGGTCATGTCTGCCGGGGTATCCAGCTTCATCAAACCCTGACCGGCATGGGAATCAATCGGCCTGATAATCACCGGAAAATCGTCATCATCAATGATCGCGGTAACCGGTAACTGGCCCCCGGCAACCTGGGTCAAACTCGCCCGGTCTGCACGTACCGTATTCGGCATAACGATACCGGACACCGATTTGAGTAGGGCATAGGCATCATCTCTGGCTAACTGGCTGATGTGCCTGGGCCGATTGAGTATGGGAACCGGCGGCCAAGTACATATCAACTGATCCACATAGTCAAGCAGGGGCCGGTTTTCATCGGATTCGCCAATGGCGACAAAGATCAAGTCGTGTTCAGGAAGCGCTAACGGGAAAGGGATACCGGGTGACACATAAAGCATCGCCAATGATACATCGCTGTCTTCCACCAAAAATTCCAGCGGCGTATTGGCCATCAGATCGCCCGGCCCCATGATTGCCAACACACGAACGACTGCCGGTTCATGTTTGGCTGGCTGATGATAAACCTGCTGCATCTTCAAGGCTTCAGACTGCATGGTCAGGGCAAACGCCCTGTTTTGCTTAAGCTGGAAAATCGTGGCAATATCCATAAATGCCTCGGCCGCATCGGGATGCATCTTGACATACTCGATCAGGCGCATTCCCAGCGGCGTCAGATCTATCCCTTTCATGGCCATACGCAACAACGATGGCAACCCGATAAACGGCACTTTCACTGGTTTACTGATGTCGCTGCGCAATGTTGACTCAGAATTCATGTTTAGGGCTCGTTAATGAATAACTTGGGCTCACGTTGTCGTGTATTCGGGATGGATGCAAGGCGCAAAGTGCAGCGAATGGTTGTTCCATTCGCAAGCTTTGCAACGCCGCAGACGCCGGAATACACGGCAACCCTTCGGGCTGGGGTCGCTTTGGGCGCATCCCGGTGTTACGATCCGTTTTTTGTGAACGACACAACTGCACGTCTCGCGCCTTGGGCTGCATCCCAAAGCGACCCCAGCGTAAATCCAAGTTATTCATTAACGAGCCCTTATTCCCGGTTTTTATCCAAAAGGTTGCCAAATTGCATTACAGTACCCATAAATCATGGTTACAAAAAATATCAAGGCACAGGTTAGTTTATGCAAAACTTGGCCCAACAATCCTACCAGAAAAGCAAGCAGGATGACCGGATTTGTTCGCGCAAATTTATGCCGGGTCCAAGCCGGAAATGCGTTACAGTGACAAAAATACGGGATAAAGAGAGATAACCAGTATGCACCCAGATAAAAACAATGCTTTCGTCGCTTCGAACTCCTGCGACGAAGCTGGCAAGCACTACGAACCTGTCATCGGCGTAGCCCGCCTGATGCGACTGGTAGAAAGCGGCGCTGATTTGTCAAATTTAGTCAATATGGCCGCTTACAATCCTGATGATGCCAATCTGCTCATGAATTTGTCCATGGTTTTTCAGCTCACGGGAAACCGCGAGGTGGCTTTTGAAATACAAGCAAAAGCCTTAGCTATGCGGCGGCTTTATCACCTTCCGGCACAAACTGCGCCTGTCACGATTACCCTGCTTGCCCTGATGCGTCCGGGCGACATGATGGACAACACACCACTGGATTTTCTGCTGGAAGAATCCGGTGTGGCATTGAATTTACTTTACGTTTCAACCGAGCACACATTGCCTTCTGATATTCCAGAGCATGATGTCCTGTTCGTCGCAATCGGTGAATCCATCGAAAACGCTCACTTACTGGAAAAAATCGGTACGCAACTTGCAACATGGCCGCGCCCCGTCATTAACTTCCCTGACAAAATTATGCAGCTGTCGCGTGACCGGTTGCACACTTTACTAGGCACCGCCGAGGGTGTTGCCTTACCGGTCACAGTACGCATTCAGCGGCAGACGCTCATCCAAATCGCTCATGGCGAATGCGCCATCTCCGATTTTCTGGGCAATGACAGCTTCCCCATCATCATCCGTCCTCTCGACGCTCACGCAGGACGCGACCTGAAAAAACTGGCTCAGGCATCCGATCTTCATGACTACCTGACTGGCGTGAAAGAAGACGAATTTTATATTTCCCGATTCTTCGATTATCGCAGTGCCGATGGACTGTTCCGCAAGTTCCGTATTGCCATGATAGCGGGACATCCGTTTGCCTGCCACATGGCAATTTCCGAGCAGTGGATGGTGCACTACAAGCATGCCGGCATGTCGGACAGCGCTGAAAAGCGTGCGGAAGAAGACCTCTTTATGACGAACTTTGACATCGCTTTCGCCGTCCGGCACGCTATGGCACTGCATGCGATTCATGAACGAATTGGGCTCGATTATTTCATCATCGACTGTGGCGAAACTGCGGAGGGCCGTTTGCTCATTTTTGAGCTGGACAACCGCGGCTTCGTCCACGCCATGGACCCTGTCGACCTATTCCCTTACAAGCAACCCGTGATGAAAAAACTGTTCAAAGCGTTCAGAACAATGTTAGTCCACACTGCGCAGCCCTAAGCCTGCAAGACGCTTATTACACGACGCAGAGGATGATCAAAACATACCCCATATCATGCGTGCTGACATGAACAAATTGGCGGCCGGCTGTTGTTTTCAGGATAATTTACTGCCCTCCGAAAACGCACCTTTAATTCTGATACAATCATCCGATGATCACATGATTGACCGTCATTTTTTGAGTTAACTGAATATTTACAAGACGATATTGATGAAAAAAACAATGGGGTTAACCCCGGCTAAAATGTTGATAGTCGCGAGCGTGACCGTTCTGTTGAGTGAACTGGTGATCATGCTGATGATCGGTGCTCTCCAGCCCATCTTTAAAAACAGGGGCCCAATTTTCTGGGCGATCCTCGACCCCATCGTCCTTTCAGCGCTCATTTTCCCCGCGCTCTATGCCCTGATTTTCAGACCAATGCGTACCCGACAGACCGAACTCGAAGATCAGATTGAGATTTTGCATTGTAACGAACAATTAACGGCGTTGATTGATGCCATGCCTGATGCGGTTTTCCTGAAAGATGGTGAAGGGCGCTATCTGGTAGCCAATGAATCGGCTCAGCAGATGTTTCAATTGCACAACATTTCCTGGCAGGGTAAAACCGAAATGGAATTGGCGGCGCTGCAACCAGCATTCTGTGCTGCTCACGAACACCCCGTAACAGGCGATGAAGCCGTCTGGCTGGCTGGGCATCTGTTGATCAGCGAAGAACGCTTTGTCGGGAAGGAAGGTCAATATGTGACCACCGAGACGCGCAAGATACCTCTATTTGACGAAATGGGTCAACGCAAAAAAATGGTGGTTACTCAACGCGACATTACTGAACGCAAACAGTCCAAAGAAAAACTCCGGCTTGCTGCCACTGTGTTCACCCATGCTCGCGAGGGTATCATGATCACTGCACCTGACGGTACGATCATCGATGTCAATGATGCCTTCACCCTCACCACGGGCTACACCCGCGATGAAGCCCTGGGACAAAATCCCCGTATCCTCAATTCCGGACTGCAGGGAGCGGCGTTTTATGCCGGCATGTGGCGTGATCTGAACGAAAACGGTTACTGGCATGGAGAAATCTGGAACCGGCGCAAGAACAGTGAAGTGTATGCAGAGCGGCTTACCATCAGTGCCCTGCGTGATGCCCAAGGCAATATTCAACAGTACGTGGCGCTGTTTTCCGACATCAGCGCGCTGAAGAGGCATGCGCAGCAACTCGAACATATCACCCACTATGATACGCTGACCGGCCTGCCTAATCGGGTACAACTGTCCGATCAACTGCACCGGGATATGGTTGAAGCCAAACGATGCGGGCAGCGACTGGCAGTTACGTACCTTGATCTGGACGGCTTCAAACCCGTCAATGATCATTACGGGCATGATGTCGGTGACCAGTTGCTGATGACTGTGGCCATGCGCATGAAACAGGCTTTGCGTGAAAACGACACCCTTGCCCGTATGGGCGGCGATGAGTTCGTCGCTGTGCTCGGCAACCTGGAAGACATCGAAGCCAGCGCATCAACACTGACTCGCCTGCTCGCCGCTGCTGCCCAGCCGATATATATCAACAACACTTTGCTCCAGGTCTCGGCCAGCCTTGGTGTCACTTTTTACCCGCAAGAAGAAGACATTGAAGCGGATCAACTGCTGCGCCAGGCCGATCAGGCCATGTATCAAGCCAAACTGACCGGGAAAAACCGTTACCATGTCTTCGATGCCAAACGGGATCGCGAGATTCACGGTCAGCACGAAAGCCTGGTACGCCTCCGCCGCGCGCTGACCGAACATGAATTTGTCCTGCATTACCAGCCCAAAGTGAATATGCGCACGGGGACAGTCGTCGGTGCTGAAGCACTGATTCGTTGGCAACATCCGGAAAGAGGCCTGTTACCGCCAGCGGCATTCCTGCCGCTTATCGAAAATCACCCACTATTCATCGAAGTAGGAGAATGGGTGATCGACACCGCCTTAACCCAGATGGAAATCTGGCATGCAGCCGGACTGGACATCCCTGTGAGTGTCAATGTCGGCGCTCGCCAGCTACAGCAGGTGGACTTCGTCGAACGCCTGCATACCCTGCTGACTGCGCATCCGAATGTCAAACCGGGTAAGCTCGAACTGGAAGTGCTGGAAACCAGCGCACTGGAAGACCTGATTCGCGTCTCCCAAATCATCGAAGACTGCAGACAGATCGGGGTATTATTTTCTCTGGATGACTTTGGCACCGGCTATTCTTCGTTGAGCTACCTGAAACACCTGCGGGTCGCCCTGCTGAAGATCGACCAGAGCTTCGTGCGCGACATGCTCGGCGACCCCGATGACCTGGCAATTCTGGATGGCGTGATTGGCCTGGCCACCGCGTTCCAGCGCAAGGTAATCGCCGAAGGCGTAGAAACTGTTGAACACGGCGAACTGCTACTGCAACTCGGTTGCGAACTGGCTCAGGGCTACGGCATCGCACGCCCCATGCCCGCACATGAGTTTCCCGGCTGGTCGGCAACCTGGCGGCCCGATCCAATTTGGTCCGACCGGCCTGTGGTCAGCCGCGACAACCTGCCGCTACTCTTTGCTGGCGTCGAACACCGCGCCTGGATTGCAGACATAGAAAACTTCCTGAGAGGTGAGCGTGAGACCCCACCCCCGCTGGATCACCACCAGTGCCGCTTCGGCATGTGGCTGGACAACTCCCGCCACACCATGCAACCCGCTTTCCAGGCCATCGAAACCTTGCACCAACAGGTGCATGCGTTAGCACTGGACTTGCTGGAACTCCATGCTCAGGGTCGAACCACGGAGGCACTGGCGGGGCTGCGCGAACTCCATGGGCTTCGGGACACCATGCTTGAACAATTAAAGGGTTGTGTTGCCCAGAGCCTGATGGTTACGCTTATTTTGGCCTCCAACGACCAGACCCCCGATGAAGAACAAACCATCATGACTGCGGACAACTGCCCACATCACCAGGTAAATGGCGCAGAAATCCTTGCGTGATGATCACATGAGTTATTCATTAACGACGAGCCGGCCTGACGGTCCTGAGTTTGGATTGATGTGGCAATGCCTGCATCGCACCACGAGCGGCATTGACAGACGGCGAGCGATTCAGTTGCATGGCCTGCCCACCTGCGACCAAACGAAACTCGCCCACCAGCTGACTCAGCTTGGCGGCCTGGTCTTGCATCGTTTCCGCCGCCGCTGCAGCCTGTTCGACCAGTGACGCATTCTGCTGGGTCACCTCATCCATCTGCGTGACGGCCTGATTGACTTCCTCTATCCCTGCGCTTTGCTCCTTGCTGGCGGAGGTAATTTCGCTCATATAACCTGCGACGTTCTTCACTGAAATCACGATCTCATCCATGGTTTTACCTGCGGCATCAACCAGCTTGCTGCCCAGATCAACTTTTTCTACCGAATCGTCAATTAATGCCTTGATTTCTTTGGCAGCATCTGCTGAGCGTTGCGCCAAACTGCGCACTTCAGTTGCCACAACTGCAAAGCCACGTCCCTGTTCGCCTGCACGTGCAGCCTCTACCGCCGCATTCAGCGCCAGAATATTGGTCTGGAATGCGATGCTGTTAATGACGCTAATAATGTCGGCAATCTTGCGCGAACTTTCCTGAATAGAATTCATGGTGTTGACGACATTACCCACAGCGGTACCACCTTTGACAGCGATGTCGGAGGTGGTCGCAACGAGTTTGTTCGCCTCATGCGCGTTGTCCGCATTTTGTTTCACGGTACTGGTCAGCTGTTCCATTGCAGAAGCTGTTTGTTCCAGCGAGCTGGCTTGCGATTCGGTACGTCCCGACAAATCGCTATTGCCAGCGGCAATTTCCCTTGCCCCAGTGTTGACAATATCAGCAGCTTCTTTAATCTGACCCACCAGCAATTTCACATTGATTTGTAAAATACGCAGTGCCTGCATGACATTACCCAGCTCGTTATCGCTGTCTGATACAATTTTGCCAGAAAGATCACCTGCGCTCATCCGGTCTATATCGTGCCTGACCCGCTCAAGTGGCGTCACGATGCCACGATAAAACGTCACACCGAACAACACGGACAGCAGTAAACCCATCACGGAAATCGTGACCGACCAGGCATCATATTGTGCGCTGCTTATTGCGGTAACCATCAGATTGGCTGCAAATAAAATAGCCAGCAAGCCGGATGACATGATCATCTTTGCCTTGATTGATGCACCTTTTAGAAAATTGAACCGGGCAAACAGGGAACGTCTGACCGCTTCCCCTTCAACCACCTCAAGGCGCGTGTTACCGGCCCTGATTTCCCGGTAAGCACTTTCTGCTGCTTGAACTTGTTCTCTGCCGGGTTTGATCCGTATGGAGGTATAACCGACAATTTGGCCATTTTCCAGCATGGGCGCCGCATTGGCTTCCACCCAGTAGTAATCACCATTTTTGCAACGGTTCTTGACCAGCCCAGTCCATGCCTTGCCGCTTTTTAAGGTGTGCCAGAAATCGGCGAAAGCTTCTTTTGGCATGTCCGGGTGGCGCACGATGTTCTGTGGCGCGCCCAGCAATTCATCCTCGGAAAACCCGCTGATATTGATGAAGTCCTGGTTAATGTAAGTGATATTTCCTTGCAGATCTGTTTTTGAAACGATGGTTTCCGAACTGCTTAATACATATTCAACACCGGTTACCGGCATATTATTGCGCATGATAATGATCCTTAATTAAGGGAAGCAAAGTGGTGGATTCGAGTTCTATCTGATTATTTTTCCAGCACACCACGAATCGTGGCGGCCAGTTCCTCTGCCACAAATTTTGCTACATAAGCATCTGCCCCAATGTTTTTAACGTGAACTTCATTGGCGGTACCGGTGAGCGATGAATGAATGATCACCGGAATGGATCTGAAACGTGGGTCCTGCTTGATGTTGCGGGTCAAGGTAAAACCGTCCATCTCCGGCATTTCCAGATCGGTGAGCACCAGTGCTATTTTGTCATGGATGGTTTTGCCTTCGGTTTCCGCAGCAGTGGCAATAGACTGAAGCTGATCCCATGCTTCCTTTCCGGTTTTGGTCATGATATATGGGATACCCATCGCGTCTAACCCTTGTTCAATCATTGCGCGAGCGACCACGGAATCATCGGCTGCCAGCACGACCGTACCCGGTTTTAAACTGATTTTCGGGCCAATCATATCGGGATTGATTGCCGAATCGGTTGTCGGCATCAAATTGCGCAGTATGGTTTCAACATCCAGCACCTGTACCAAACGTGTATGGTCCGAATTACCGTCAAGTCGCGCGATACTGGTGACCATGCCACCAGCGGCATTCGCTTCCGCCGAAAGAACCTGGCCCCAGTCCAGACGGACGATGTCTTCAACCGATTCGACTGCAAAAGCTTGTGTGGTCCGCGCGAACTCTGTCACCAGCATAATATTCAAACCGGTTTTGGGTTGACGCCCCACAATGGCAGGCAAGTCGATGACGGAAATGATTTGTCCGCGCAGATTGACCACGCCCAGCATGTGCGGTGCTGCGCCGGCCACGGTGGTAATTTCAGGCATCGCAACGATTTCACGAATCTTGAATACATTGATGCCAAACAGTTCAGACTGATCGCTGTGAGCGCTGACCCCCAAAGTAAACAGCAACAACTCGAATTTATTGGAGCTGGTCAGATTGGTACGTTCATCGATTTCTTGTTGCGCTGATTTCATCGTGATCCCCTATGTAATAATGTGCGTAATGCAGGTAAAGATTATGCATCCGCCTGATTTGTTGGGTAATAGCCATTTCATTGGTCAAACCGGACAGTGTGTATGCAGGCATGCGCTGGATACCGGGTATTCATTGTCCAATCCCAAGCAAGTAACATGCCCGTGATTGCACCGAAACACCTTATGTGTCATTTTCAGACGCTCAAAAACCCAAACTATCCAGCAAATCATCTACCTGACTTTGATCCGCAACCGTGTCGCCCGTGGCGTTATGATGAATAACAGGGCCATTCAACAAACCGGTGTTGGCTTCAGACTTGATTTCGGCTGGCGCGTATTCCACCAGCAATTGCACCAATTGCGTTTCCAGATTGTGTGCGATCTCAGTGACTTTGCGAATCACTTGCCCGGTCAAATCCTGGAAATCCTGCGCCATCATGATGTCCATCAGTTGCCGCTTGGTGGCGCTGGCGTCACCCGCCATCATTTGCAGTGATTGTGCGGTAACACCGACCATTTCCCGACAAATGGCTTCATTAAATGGCTGGCTTAACAAGCCACGCCAATCTTTTGCCATATCGGTCGCACTGCCTGCGATGCTCTCCTGCAAGGGCAATGCCGTATCGGTTGCATTGAGGACACGCTGTGCGGCTTGTTCAGTGAGCTTTGCGACATAATTTAAGCGTTCACGCACATCAGGGATTTCCTGTGAGGCATCCTGTATGACTTTATCGAGACCCAGCGACCTCAAGTTGTCATGCAAGGAACGGGTAATTTGCCCGACTTTGACCAGCAAATCATCATGGCTGGATTGCGCAGCAATGGTGTCAGGGGGTGTCGTCATGTTTTCCATACCCTTCACGCTACAAGCCCAATTTCTCAAAAATCTTGGTGAGCTTCTCATCCAGTGTTGCTGAAGTAAACGGTTTCACCACATAGCCATTCGCCCCAGCTTGCGCTGCAGCAATAATATTTTCTTTTTTGGCTTCGGCAGTCACCATCAACACAGGCAGTTTTGCCAGGGTGGGGTCTGCGCGTATAGCTTGTAACATCTGCAAGCCATCCATATTTGGCATATTCCAGTCAGATACCACGAAATCGAACTGGCCATTCTTGAGCTTCTGCAGGCCTTGCGCCCCATCTTCTGCTTCATCAACATTATTATAACCAAGTTCTTTCAACAGGTTGCGCACGATACGCCGCATCGTGGAAAAATCGTCCACAACCAAAAACTTTAGATTCTTGTCCGCCATTATTTACCTTTTACTTTCCCTGTTTCAAACCCTGACCCTGAGGCCAGTGACCCTGTTACTGCGTATCCACATCAGTGGCTGGCCAATACGCTACGTAACGTCGCTGCCAATTCTTCTGCCACAAATTTGGCGACATAAGCATCTGCCCCCACACTTTTCACATGATCTTCATTCGCAGTGCCTGTTAATGAAGAGTGAATGACCACCGGAATACTCTGAAAGCGCTTATCCTGTTTAATGTTCCTGGTAAGGGTAAATCCATCCATTTCCGGCATTTCCAGATCGGTCAGAACCAGTGCAATCCTGTCTTGTACAGTATGGCCTTCCGCTTCAGCCTGGCTGGCAATCGCATTGAGTTGATCCCAGGCTTCCTTACCCGTTTTGGTCATGACAAAAGAGATTCCCATGGCCGTTAATCCTTGCTCTATCATGGAACGCGCCACCACTGAATCGTCAGCCGCCAAAACGATCTGACCGGGTTTGAGGTGGATTTGAGGACCAATCGTCGCTGGATTGATATCGGGCTCATGGGTGGGCGTCAGGTTGCGCAATATCGTTTCCACATCCAGTACCTGCACCAACCGCGAATTGTCCACATCGCCATCCAGACGGGCGATGCTGGTCACCACGCCATCGGCGTTATGTGCTTCAGCGGACAATACTTGCCCCCAGTCCAAACGCGCGATGTCCTCTACGGATTCCACTGCAAATGCCTGCGTCGTTCTTGCAAACTCGGTGATGAGCATGATATTCAAACCCGTATCAGGTACCCGATTCACGATTGCAGGCAAATCATAAACCGTAATCACCTGCCCACGCAGGTTGATAATACCCAGCATATACGGGTGTGTGCCTGCTACCGCTGTGATATCCGGCATGGCGACAATTTCACGGATCTTGAACACATTGATGCCAAACAATTCCGAACGACCACTGACGGCATCTTTGCCCAATTGAAAAAGCAATAATTCAAACTGATTATTCCCCGTTAAATTGGTGCGTTCATTCATTTCCTGTTGCACTGATTTCATGGCGTTCACTTTCTGCTAAGGGGGCATTAAAACAGACCTTGCCTGAATTAAAATTCTTCCCACTCTGTTTCATTCGTGGATTTAGTCGTGATTCCCTTGCTCGCACTCATCACTGGCTTATGAGCAACCTGGGCTGGACGCTTTTGTATGCGACTACCCTGCACAGTCTTCATCGCAGCATGTGCTGGCGGCGTTGTGCGCCGCACACCATCCAATTGAAACTGATTCACCAACTCTTCCAAATGTCCTGCCTGATCCTGCAAGGATTTGGCTGCCGCAGCGGCCTGCTCTACCAGCGCGGCATTTTGTTGGGTGGTTTCGTCCATTTGGGTGATGGCCAGATTAACCTCTTCGATACCTTGACTTTGTTCCCGGCTGGCGGCACTGATTTCACTCATGATGTCAGTGACGCGCTGGACGCTACTGACCACTTCGCGCATGGTCGTGCCTGCCTGGGAGGCTTGCTTGTTACCTTGCTCTACCTTGTTGACAGAATCATCGATGAGTAGTTTGATTTCTTTGGCTGCCGCCGCGCTGCGTTGGGCGAGACTGCGCACTTCAGTGGCCACCACGGCAAAACCGCGGCCCTGTTCACCCGCGCGCGCAGCTTCAACAGCCGCATTCAGTGCCAGGATATTGGTCTGGAAAGCGATGCCGTCAATCACACCGATGATGTCGGCAATTTTACGTGCGGAATCATTGATTTCGCTCATGGTGTTCACCACATCGGACACCACGGCCCCCCCTTTGCTGGCCACTTGCGAGGCGGTTTCTGCCAATTGATTCGCCTGGCGGGCATTGTCGGCATTTTGTTTGACTGTGCTGGTAAGCTCCTCCATCGCTGCCGCCGTTTTTTCCAGTGAACTGGCCTGAGACTCGGTGCGGTTGGACAGGTCGAGATTACCTGCTGCAATTTCGCCGGAAGCCGAAGCAATGGATTCGGTACCGGCACGGACTTCGCCCACAATGTGCGCCAAATTACCGTTCATGTCTTTGAGTGCATTCAATAAAGCACCGACTTCATCATGTTGGGTGACCGCCACATCGGCACGCAAATCGCCATTCGCGACACGACGCGCGACCTCTATCGCGTGGTTGAGGGGAATGGTGATGCTGCGTATGATCATAATGCCTGTCAGCACTGCCATGATGACCGCAAACAAAATAATGCCCACCATCAGGTAACTCATGTTGGCTACACTGTCAGCAATCATGTTTGTGTTGTTTGTGGCACGCTGTGTTAAATAATCACCCAGTGCTTTCGAATCTTCCTGCCCTTTGTTATACATGGGGTTAATTTCTTCGATCAAACCAGTTTCTGCCGCATCCCATTGATTTGCCTGTATCTCTGCCACGATTTTGTTAATCGCGTCAATCCCAAAGTTATGCGTATCGCTCATCCACGTACTGGCCAAACGTTTCTCGGTTTCGTCGGCGATGGAAGATTGATAGGCCGCACTAAACGCCAGCAAACGCTTTTGTGCTGCATGAATACTGTCGAAATGCCTGGTAACGGGGTGATCATGCAGCTTACTCGTCGCCACTAAATCAGGGTTATGCTGCAAAGCCAATAACAACTGGCTGCGTTGCACTTCCATGTTGTATTTGATCCGCGCCACATTGGCTTCACCTTCTTTGCCCTTGAGACTCATATTTTGCAATAAGCTGACATTGTGATTCGCGTTATACATACCCAACACACCGACAATGATGAGCAAGATTGCGAATAAAGCAAATGCGACGATTAATCGCAATTTGATGGTGATTTGATTAAACATGATGATTCCCCATAAGTTTTTAACACGGAATATTTCAACAACTCGTGTTTATTCGACCAGACCCATTTCAGGGCCGGTCATCAGTTTTTCGATATCGATGAGGATTAGCATGCGTTCATCCAGTGCGCCCAAACCAATTAAACAACTCCCGTCCAGTGAGCCTGCCTTGGGTGGTGAGGGACGAATTTGCTCCGGCGTGAGCGTGGTCACATCAGAAACACTGTCAACCACCATACCCACAATGCGGCCACGGAAGTTAAGAATTACCACAACGGTGTTGTCGCCATAGCTGGGCACACCCAAACCAAATTTAATCCGCATATCGACAATGGGAATAATCAATCCACGCAGGTTGATCACACCCTTAATAAAATCAGGCACATTGGCGATGCGAGTCGGCGCTTCATAGCTGCGCAACTCCTGCACTTTAAGAATGTCGATGCCATATTCCTCAGCACCCAGTGTAAACGCCAAAAACTCTTGTGTTTGACTGTTTGCTTCCCCTGTATTATTCATCCCGCCTGCTTGCATGCAACCCTCCTTAATGGCTTGTTAACCCAATGTGCGTATTAATGCAGCCACGTCCAAAATCAGCGATACGCCGCCATCCCCCAATATCGTCGCACCCGATATGCCCGATACTTTACGGAAGTTGGATTCCAGATTTTTCACCACGACCTGTTGTTGCCCGACTAAACTGTCCACCAATAACGCTGCCTTTTTATCATCCACGGAGAGAATAACAACGATGCCTTCCTCAGGTTTGCCGCAATGATCGGGAATGGAGAATTGTTCATGCAAGTAAATGAGCGGCAGGTATTCTCCTCGCACTTCAATCAGGCGCCCTTGCCCTGCAACCTCTTTTAATTTGGTCGTTTCGGGTTGAAGTGATTCAATGACATACGCCAACGGTACAATATAAACCTCTGCGCCAACTTTCACAGACATCCCATCCAGGATAGCCAGTGTCAGGGGCAGGGAAATGCGCATGGTGGAACCGTTGCCACGACTGGAACGGATATCGACGGCACCGCCCATCGCAGAAATGTTGCGCTTCACCACATCCATACCAACGCCGCGCCCGGACACATCCGTGACCATCTCTGCAGTAGAAAAACCCGGCGCAAAAATCAGTTGCCACACGTCTTCGTCAGGCATGGTTTCCGAAACCGGGATGCCTTGCTGACGCGCTTTTTGCAAGATGCGTTCACGGTTTAGCCCTGCACCATCATCGCGCACTTCAATGACGATGTTGCCGCCTTGATGCGCTGCGGACAAGGTCAGCTTGCCTGTTTCCGGTTTACCCGCTGCACGGCGTATTTCTGGCGTTTCTATGCCATGATCAACACTGTTGCGCACAAGGTGGTTTAGCGGATCAACGATATGTTCGATAAGCCCTTTGTCCAGTTCAGTCGCGGCCCCTTCAGTAATAAAGTCGATTTTTTTACCGAGTTTGCCTGCCAGGTCCCGCACCATGCGCGGGAAACGCGAGAACACATAGTCCATCGGCATCATGCGGATGGACATCACCGACTCTTGCAAATCGCGGGTATTGCGCGCCAATTGACTGACGCTGTTAAGCAGATTTTCATAAAGCATCGGGTCGAGCACTGCAATGCGCTGGTCAATCATCGCCTGGGTAATGACCAATTCACCGACGAAATTAATCAGTTGATCAACTTTATCGATACTCACGCGAATAGAACTGGCTTCTGCATTATTGGCGCCAGCCTTGTCTGTTTCGCGACGTTGCGGCGAAGCAGACAGGGGCGCTGCGACAGCAGGTTCGGCAATGCTTGCCGGGGGGAGTGGTTCCGGTTTGGTTTCAGGAACCGGCGGCGCTTCAGCCACAGTGACCGCAGCAGGTTCGGCATGAACTTCTTCTATTTTTAACGCATCAATATCCACCACAAATGAACAAATGGCAAAAATATCGTCCGCGCTGTTTTCGGTGATTAAAACAAACTGTGTGCCGCCATTGGCCAATGCCGATGATTTGACATCACCCATCAGCCCTAATTCAGTCACCAAAGCCTCAACGTCGCGTTGCGGCGTAACGGGCAATGTCACGGTGTATTGGTGCATACCCGCAGCCAGTGGGGTTGATGGTGCAACATGAACAACAGGTGGCGGAGTTGCTTCAACGGCCGCGACCGTGTCTTGCACAGGTTGGGACTCCTGTGCCGAAAGCAGGTTCAGGCGTTTGCTGACTTCTGCCACCAGGTCATGCTCCACTGCGCTGCCGTGCCGATGTCCATCAATCAGCATGGTGAGCACATCTTTTGCAGCAAGAAAAGCATCAACATGATCGGCGGTGAGCGTGATTTCGCCCTTGCGTATCCGGTCTAACAACGACTCCAGCACATGCGTCATCTCAGTAATGTCTACAAAACCAAAGGTCGCCGCGCCGCCTTTAATCGAATGCGCGGTACGAAATATCGCATTCAATTCTTCTGTATCAGGGGCAGACACGTTGATGTTGAGTAATAAACGTTCCTTTTCGGCCAGCAACTCCATCGCTTCATCAAAAAAAGTCTCGTAAAACTGGCTCATATCTACTGTCATTATTTCCCCCTATTTTACCGGTCCAATATTGAATTTCATTTTTTACATCTCTTTAAAACCCCTTTGAAATCTCGCCCTTCAGAGGATAACAGGTTCCTGCCGGCCAAAATCCGGAATTTTAATCCATCCAGGTGCCTGTCTGACCTGAAGCATCGTGCATCAAACAGGCAAATCGCACAGGGGTTACTTGCAAAATTGCGCTGGTAAAACACAGATTCTAACGATTTTGCAAATAAATAGTCGAACTATTTGCCAAAAAAGCGATGAAACATACACCAATCAAGTCAATTTGTAGCCAATTCCCTTTCAGCCCGGCAGACTCCCAGGCAAAAGGCAACTGTTTTGGCAAAAATCCTGGCCGCCACTGAACATCGCTAAGTGGAAGAAATCATTGCTCCAACAACATGGATCGCTGGCGAAGGACGACTGATGTGATAACCCTGCGCATAATCGATACCCAACGCACTGACGGCAGCCAGTATTTCAGCATCCTCAACGAACTCAGCGATGGTCTTTATTTTCAATTCTTTGGCCAAAGTCACGATACTTTTGACAAAAGCCAAATAAACCTCATCCTGCAATATGTTACGGATAAACTCCCCTTCAATCTTGATATAATCGACCGGGAAACGCTTAATATACTGAAACGATGAATAGCCGGAACCGAAATCGTCAATCGCAAAACTGAATCCCTGCAGTTTGACATCAAGCACAAACTTTTCCAGCAAGCTCAGATTGCTGACTGTTTCACGTTCAGTGATCTCAAACACAATACGGCCTGGCGCGATACCGAATTTTTGTGCCAGATGACTCACCCGTGCCACGAATTCTCCAACGATCAGCGCCTTGGGCGAAAGGTTGACGAACAACATGCCTTCATAACCTTGCTCCCTCATCTGCATGAACGCTTTCTCGATCAGTTGATAATCCATCTTGTGCGCGAGCCCCATGCTCTCGGCCTGCTCTATGAAATCATTCGCCGCCACGATCTGGTCGTCAAGCTGGATACGCATCAACAGTTCATGAATCACGATCTCGCCGCTGACCGCACTGCAGATGGGTTGAAAGTAAGGGACAATCCCGCCCTGATCCAGCGCGTTCTGGATCATCACGCCTTTTTCACCGGCCTTTCTGAACACTTCCGCCATTTCGCCTTCGCTTGGAATCGCGATCGCGCTCTTGCCCAGCTTTTTGGCCTTGTACATCATGTTATCGGCAACCAGAAACAAATCTTTTGGGTTATCACCGTGATTCGGACTGATGGCGATACCGATTGAAGTGGTCGCCTTGAGTTTGCGACCATCCGGCGTATCCATGGAGAAATCTGCCAGCAGCTCCATGACCCGTTGCGCAATCATGTATGCTTGCGTATCGGCTGCCTCCGGCAGAATGATGCAGAACTCATCACCACCGTAACGGGCCAGCAAATCACCATCCCTGACTGCGCCATGCAGCAATTTGGCGAAGGCCTGCAAAAACGCATCTCCCACATGATGCCCGTAACGGTCGTTAATGGTTTTAAAGTTATCCAGATCAAGCATCAATATGGCAAACTGTTGCTTATGCCGTTTCGAACGGCCGACCTCATATCCGAGCAACTCCCAGAACATGCGCTGATTATACAGATCAGTTAATGGATCACGTGTTGCATAGTGCTCGAGGTCTTTGGTGTATTTGTAAATGGCCTTGACCGACCCCACCAGATTAAGCAGGGTGGTCAAAATGCTGCCAATCACCATGTACCGAACATTGTCCCCGGTCATCATCGACTGCACGCCAATCCCGACAATGCCGCCGATTTTAGGCGCTTCCAGCAGCAAAGTTTTGGTTTGCAATTCGATGTCGTGGGCGCTCAATTCGGGTAGCTTATCTGTTTCGTCTGCGATGTTGTGGACAAACTGCACCAACGTGAAATCGTGCGAAAATGGATGATCAAGCAATTGCCTGCGCAGAATTTCTTCGAATAAACGGGTAGTTTCCCCCGAAGGTGAGTTGCGCCAGAAAATTTCGCATTCGTAGGCTTCTTCATCAACCCGAAAAATTGTGACCAGTGCATAGGCATCAAGGACCTGATTAATGTCGAGCAGCAGCGTTTTAATAAACTGTCGCCAATCCCGCACCACATTTGAAGTGATGATAAATTTCTCAAGCAACCTGATCTCAAATTCAAGCACGCTCTTGTCGACAGCAACGTCCTTTATCTTCTCAACCAGCAAGGTGACATTCTCGAAACCCTGATTTAATTCATTGAAACCAAAATCAACCTTGCCGATATTAAGCTGGGAAAAATCCTTGATGTTATTGAACGAATCCACCTTGTTGTGAAAAAGCGCGATGGAACGATTCAGTCTTCCTGTCACAAACCCGGTCAACGCTGTGGCGATCAGCAATACCAGCACACCCAAAGCAAGGAACAATGCGACATAATAAACACGTACGGTGGTGGTGACTGCTTGTAACTTGTGCCGAATCGCGACGACCCCAAGCACATCTCCTGCTTTGGCAGTGGTGTGACATTGCAAACAGTTCTGCTTTGCCGTGACCGGGTAGAAATAGCGAAGATGATTAGCCGTCTGAAGCATGGATTGTTTGCCGCTAAACATCACCTGCTGTACTTCGGTCGGTGCAGGTGCCTGATATCCGTGCCCATACTGCGCGGCTACGGCCTGACTGCGGTACAGGTCAACCTGATTCAGTTCGCCTGAAAAAGGTTTGGTGCCATCAGCCAGAATATCACTGACTTGTCGAGGTGATCCACCCATGCGCAAAACCTGATAAATCGTATTGAAATTTTGTTGTGCGACTTCTTTTGAAGCCTCCAGGTTGTTATCTTTCAAGAGCTGTTCATATAACAGGGAAGAGGCGAGCGTCACACCGAGAAAGACCAATGCTGCGATGCCGACAAGTGAAATAAATACAAATCCCCTCAGCGTATTAAGTAAACCAAAAGTACATTTATACAAACTGCGCATGCCTAAAAACCTCTGGCTAATCAATTACTGAACAAAACCAACTGCGGATTCCAGGCACATTAACACTAAACCACCACCAGCTCAAGCTAATGGGTTAACGCAGCCAGGGTACTGACGAAGAAATACGCATCAATCAAAATACAGGTACTGTGCGGTTTGCAGTCAGTGTCGAACTATGTGACGGGCTCATTAAATCAGGACGATTTTACTCCGTCGCAGAGACTTGGGGCAAGACGGCGGCCAGGCCAACAGCCTCCCCTGCCTCGCCGGGGAGAGGGTTGGGGTGAAGGTCCAATAGCCTCCCTCGCCCCACTGGGGAGAAGGTTGGGGTGAGGGTCCAATAGCCTCCCTCGCCCCACTGGGGAGAGGGTTGGGGTGAGGGTCCAATAGCCTCCCTCGCCCCACTGGGGAGAGGGTTGGGGTGAGGGGTCAACTGTTCTGATTTAATACCGGTGAGTTTGTGAGGAAACCCCAATCACCCCGCCAACCAACCGGATAATCCACCCCACACGCCCAACCCGGCGGTGAGCGCAATCGTCAGCGCCACGACCACAGCGTAAGCCCCGCGCAGCTGGTTCCCGCGAGGTAAGGCACGCCGTGCCAGCGCATAGAGCAAGCCAAGCACCACTGGCAGCAACAGTGCATTCATGACCTCCACGCCGACGCTGAGCTTGACCAGATTAATCCCGGAACTCACCAGCAACCCGCTGACCACCAGCACGGCTACAAACACTAGGTAGAACCAGGGGGCCTCACGTGGATGATGTTCCAGTGAATGTTTATACCCAGTGACTTCACCCAGCCCCCAGGCTGCCGTGAGCGATACCACGATGGCCGCCACCAGTGAAGCGCCGAGCATCCCTAATGCAAACATAAGCCGACCATTTTTCACGCCGAGGTAAGGCGTCAGCGCATGGGAAATCTGCTGCACCGTATCGAGTTGTGAAACGCCGCCGCTACGCCCGAATGTGGCGGCCACAGCGATAAGAATGGCGGCCATGATTACCTGCGTAATGATAGCGCCGAGGGCCGTATCCCAACGTGCCGCCGACAGATGATGCGGCTTTAGCCCCTTGTCCACCACTGCTGATTGCTGATAAAATACCATCCAGGGCATAATCACTGCACCGATATTAGCCGCTACCAGATACAGGTAATTGTGGTCGGCCAGCGGCATGCTGGCAAGTCCGTGGAGCACGGCTGCCGGATCCGGGTGAGACACGACAGCCACATAAACGAAGGCCAACTCGAACAAACCAATGGCTACCGCGATGCGTTCTACTGAGTGATACGAACCAGAAATGACCACTGTCAGCAAAAATCCCAGCGTGGCCAGCACACTGGCCCAGATGGGGATACCGTAGAGCACACCCACACCGGCGATACCGCTCATTTCAGTAATCAGCGCTCCGAGGCAGGACAGCAACAGCGTAGACACTGACAACCATGCCCAGCCACGCCCGAAGTGTTGTTTGATCAGCTCGCCATGTCCACGCCCGGTAAGAAGCCCCAGTCGCAAGGTCAGTTCCTGAACGACATACAGGATCGGAATCAGGATCAGTTGCAATCCCAACAGCTTGTATCCCCATTGAGCGCCACTCTGGGCGGCAGTAATGACGCTGCCGGCATCCGTATCAGCCAGCATAACAACCAGTCCAGGCCCGGCCACGGCAAAAAAGGCGGCTAATCGGGCGCGGGACGGTGTGACAAACCTGTTCATTAAGGGCTTTCTCTGGAAACGGAAAAAATAACAATATTCAACTGGATTTTGCATGTTTGGTGGATGCACTGTGCTTATCTACCCTACGAAACCAACAACCTTCATTGATTCAATACAGGATGAACAGGCGCAATGCATCGGCTACTGGCAAACAAAAACCGCTGCCAACATGGGCCATAAAACGGCTAAGCATAGCAAATTTCGACAACCGTTCAAACAATTTTATGAAACTGGTACGCCAAAAGCTTTTTGTCGACCAAAAGCGAATTTCTGAAATGACGTCTTCATTTGATCCCAATGTTCCAGCACAATCCGGGTTGGACGGATAACCATATCACTGCCATCGTGCAACCAGCCTGACCCTTCATCGCCCACCCAGACGAATTTTCTCATGTCATGGGCGTTTTGCGGATCAACAAGGTTACCGCAAAATGCAGGTTCGCGGCGGCGGATAGAGCGATCCTGGCAGGCAGTACAAAAACCGGCATGACACGCCTTCTCATAGGCAATAAAATCATATATGAGAATCATTATCATTTACATAAACGGCTATGTCAAACAATTTGTGATACGGGGTTGTCGCCACGTTACGCACCCGGTGAGCAATAATTCTCAGCGTGTTACACTATACGGACTCATTCACCAGTGAATCCCTGTATGCCTCATTACCGCTATCACGTCTTTTTCTGCACCCATGACCGGGAAGATGGCAGCCAGTCTTGTCGCGGGCAGGCAGTGCGCGATTACGCCAAACAGCGCATCAAATCCTTGAAATTAGAAAACGAATGCCGCATTAACAGTGCAGGATGCATGGGACGATGCGCAGAAGGTCCATTGCTGGTAATTTACCCGCAAGGCATTTGGTACACCTACGTGGATGAGCAGGATATTGATGAGATTATTGACGAGCATGTGTGCAAACATCACACCGTCGAACGCTTACGCATTCCAGGATAAATGGACGGATGAAACGCGCCAAACTTCGTATTGCCTCACAGATTGGGCACGTGGAAACACTGGTGAATGATCCCGGTGACGTGCGAAAAGGGATTGCTTTCATCGCACACCCCCACCCTTTGCATGGCGGCAGCATGGACAATAAAGTTGTGCAATGCATTGCCCAATTATGCCACGATGAAGGATATGTGGCGGTCAGGCCAAATTTTCGCGGAGTGGGCAACAGCGATGGCGTATACACCGGTGGAGAAGGCGAAAGTGAGGACATGCTGGCGGTGATTGCCTTCGTGCGCGGCCATTACGATGCCTTCTTGCCCATTGTGCTGGCCGGATTTTCTTTCGGCGCGTATGTGCAACACCGTGTCGCGCAGCAACTGTCCCCCAGTAAACTTGTCTTGATCAGCCCGGCGGTCAATTTATTTCACTTTGACCAGGTACCAGACTGTACGACGATCATTCATGGGCAAGATGACGAGATTGTTCCCTTTGATGAAGCGCGTCAGTTTGCGTGCGTCAATCAGATCAATTTTCATCCCATAGCGGGTGCAGGGCATTTTTATCATGGGAAACTGGTCGAATTGAAAACAGAAATGTTGCAAGCATGTCACTTATAAGCGTTCACAAGCTCAGCAAACAGTATGAGGCAACCGAAGTGGTGCGAGGACTGGATTTGACTATTCGGTCCGGTGAGTGCTTTGGATTACTGGGACCGAATGGCGCAGGGAAAACCACCACGTTGAAAATGTTGCTGGGTCTGGTATCGCCCAGTTCCGGCGAAATTCGTATCGGCACGCACCACATTCCGGAGCAAGCGCGCCTTGCCCGCCAGACAATTGGCGTAATGCCGCAAATGGATAACCTTGATCCCGATTTTACCGTCACAGAAAATTTGCGTACCTATGGCCGGTATTTTGGATTAAACACAGATGTGATCAATGCGCGTATTCCGGGCTTGCTCGAATTGACGGGGCTCACCAGCAAAGCAGACAGCCGGATTCCAACTTTGTCCGGGGGAATGAAACGCCGCCTGACTTTGGCACGCGCACTCATCAACGACCCAGCGCTGATCGTACTCGACGAGCCCACAACCGGCCTTGATCCACAAGCGCGTCACGCCATCTGGTCGGGTTTGCGCCGGTTGATTCAACAAGGGAAAACCATATTGCTCACCACACACTTTATGGAGGAAGCGGAACGGCTGTGTGACCGCCTGGCCATCATTGATCACGGACAACTCATCGCCACCGGTACCCCACGAAATTTGATCGCCAGCGAAGTCGAACCCCAAGTTACTGAAATTTATGGTGAAATGGTTGCTAAATGGGCTGAACAACATGCCGGTTCCTGCTGCGACCGGCATGAATTATCCGATGAAACCCTGTATTGCTACACCCATGACAGCAGCGGTCTGCTGACCATTTTACAAAATCAGACCGCCCTGCGTTACCTTCAACGCCCCTCTAATCTGGAAGATGTGTTCTTGAAACTGACCGGCCGGGAGCTGCGCGACTAGGTCGCCCGTTAATGAGAATATCTTGAAATACTTTACCCCACCCCAACTGTCCTTGCGCTTCCTCCCGATTTGGCAACGCCACTTTCTGGTGTGGAAGAAGCTGGCCATTCCAAATATGCTCGGCAATCTGGCCGACCCTATTTTTTACATGCTGGGCTTTGGTTACGGCATAGGCAGCCTGATGCCGCACATTGAAGGCGTCAGCTATCTCAGTTTTTTATCGGCAGGTAGCCTGTGTTACTCCACCATGAACAGCGCCAGTTTTGAAACCCTGTATTCCGGTTTTTCGCGGATGCACGTGCAGAAAACCTGGGAAGCCATCATGAACACACCCCTCACGCTGGATGACATTCTGCTGAGCGAATTGTTCTGGGGCGCTACCAAAAGTTTGCTGTCCGGCGCGGCGATTTTGGTCGTCATTTGGGGCCTCGGGTTGGAGCAGGATTGGGCGCTCAGCCTGTGGGCAATCCCGGTTGCATTTTTAATCGGCCTGACTTTTTCCGCCATGGGTCTGGTGATGAATGCCGTCTCGCCCGGTTACGAGTTTTTTATGTACTATTTCACACTGGTGATTACGCCCATGGTGTTGTTGGGGGGCGTGTTTTTTCCCACCGAACGCATGCCTGAAACATTTCAATCTGTGGCGGCATGTTTACCGCTTACCCACGCCTTGCAATTAGTGCGCCCGTTGATCATGGGACATATCCCCCATGACATTGGCCGCCATATTTTGGTCATGGCGGCTTGGGGTGCCAGCAGTTTCTGGTTGGCGATGGGACTTACCCGTCGCAGACTATTGCGTTGAGCGGATATTCATGAACGGCCCATCAGTTGGCGCGATGACCGGGTTTGCCCATCAGCTCATCCACTGGCAACAGCAACACGGTCGACATGATCTGCCGTGGCAAAACAATCGCGACCCCTATCGCGTCTGGCTGTCTGAAATTATGCTGCAGCAAACACAGGTCAGCACCGTCATCCCGTATTACCGGCGATTCCTGCAACGCTTTCCTGATGTGGCACACCTTGCCGCTGCAACGCAGGACGATGTGCTGCAAAACTGGAGTGGATTGGGCTATTATTCGCGTGCACGAAATCTTCATGCAGCCGCGCAACGCATCCTGAGCGATTTTAACGGCCGATTTCCCGAAGATCAAACCAGTTTAATGACTTTACCCGGGATAGGCCGATCCACTGCGGCAGCGATTCTCGCCTTTTGCTTTGCACAGCGCGCGGCCATTTTAGATGGCAATGTGAAGCGCGTGCTGACGCGACAATTTGGTATCAGCGGTTACACGGGCGAGCGCCAGGTTGAAACCACCTTGTGGCGACTGGCCGAAAAATTATTACCTGAGAAGCAAGTGAGCGCCTACACACAAGCCTTGATGGATTTGGGTGCCATGGTATGTACCCGACACCGGCCGCAATGCAATGCATGCCCCATAGCACAGTCCTGCGTCGCCAAACAAACCCATCAAATCGCCAGATTACCTACACCCAAACCCAAGCGGGTCGTGCCACAACAGTCTCGCTATTTGGTGTCCTATCTGTGCGAGGATAAAGTGTACCTGACACAACGCCCGGCAACAGGCATTTGGGCGAAGTTATGGTGTTTGCCGGATTATGCCGCCCCAGTGAATCTTGAGTTAGAATGTGTCAAATTATTTGGTGTGCCGCCGCAAGAGCATCGTGAAAACAGCCCTTTTCGCCACACCCTCACCCACCGCCATCTGGACATTACCCCCGTGTGGGTAAAATTGTCTGCCCACCATCCATCTCCGGATGGACAATGGGTCACGCAAGAACAAGCCCTGACCATGGGCATTCCTGTACCGGTGCGAAAAATCTTGCAGATGGCGCAAAGCTGATGATTGATACGCCTTGTCATAAAATACAGGCTGCCTGATGCAAATAACCCATCGCAACATGGAGAACGTATATTGAGTGCAAAGTATGATGAATCATCATTCAAGGTGTTACGCGGCCTTGAACCTGTGCGTCAGCGCCCCGGCATGTATACCACGCTGGACAACCCGAACCATATTATCACCGAGGTAGTGGATAACGCCTGCGACGAAGCGCTGGCGGGATACTCAAAATACATCACCGTCACAGCACATGCCGACGGCTCCGTTTCGGTCCAGGATGAAGGTCGCGGCATACCGGTGGGGATTCACCCTGAGGAAGGCGTATCTGTGGTGGAGGTGGCGTTTACCGTGCTGCATTCCGGCGGCAAATTCGACAAAGCCTCTGGTGGCGCATACCGGTTCGCGGGCGGCCTGCATGGTGTCGGGGTAGCTGTCACCAATGCGCTGTCAACTGCTGTAGAAGTCACCGTTTATCGCGACGGCGGCGAACATCATCTGCGTTTCGAGCATGGCATTGCAGCAAGCCCTCTGGTTCAGATCGCCAGCTGCGCGAAACGCAAGACGGGGACCATTGTGCGTGCGTGGCCTGATGCCAAATATTTTGACAACCCCAGCGTCAATCTGCCGCAAATGGAACGTGCATTGCGGGCCAAGGCTGTATTGCTGCCCGGTGTGACGATCACGCTCAATATCGAGCAGACCAAAGAAAACAAATCATGGTGCTATCCTGACGGCTTACGCGGCTATCTTGCAGAAGCCTTGGGCGATCAGGAATTGGCAGCGCCTATTTTTACTGGCGAACGTTATATTGCGCGTGAAGGAGATGACAGCTTTGTCGAAGGTGAAGGTGCGGCATGGGCATTGACCTGGTCTGAGGAAGGCGTGATCACGCGCGAGTCTTACGTCAACCTGATTCCGACCTGGTCGGGCGGCACGCACGATGCGGGCTTGCGCGATGGCGTATTTCACGCAGTCAAAAGCTTCATTGACCTGCACAACATGTTGCCAAAAGGCATCAAGCTGACTTCTGACGACGTGTTTTCACGTGTGAGCTTTGTCTTGTCTACCAAGCTGCTTGACCCTTCATTTCAGGGACAGACCAAAGAAAAACTGGTGTCGCGCAACGCTTTGAAACTTGTCTCCAGCATGGTCAGTGATCCATTGCTGCTGTGGCTGAATGAGCACATCGAATATGGCAAGAAAATCGCTGAAATTTCCATCAAACAGGCACAAAGCCGGATGAAGTCAACGCAGAAGATTGAAAAGAAAAAAGGCTCTTCTGTGGCGGTGTTGCCGGGGAAATTGACTGATGCAGCAGAATTCAATCCGGCACGCAACGAACTGTTTCTGGTCGAAGGCGACTCGGCAGGCGGTTCAGCCAAGCAAGGGCGCAACAAAGAGTTCCAGGCCATCATGCCGTTGCGCGGCAAAGTGCTCAACACCTTTGAGGTGGATCGGGACAGGTTGTTTGCTAACGCCGAGGTGCATGACATTGCGGTAGCCATCGGCGTCGATCCGCATGGCATGAATGATCATCCTGATTTGTCAGGCTTGCGCTATCACAGCATTTTTATCATGGCCGATGCCGACGTCGACGGCTCGCACATCGCCACGTTACTGTTGACCCTGTTTTTCCAGCATTTCCCCAAACTCATTGTAAATGGCAATATTTACCTGGCTCAACCCCCTTTGTTCCGCATCGACATTCCTGCTCAGGGCAAAAAACCTTTACGCAAACTTTATGCCTTGAATACGGATGAACTGGCCGTCACTGAAGATCGGCTACGGAAAGAGAAAGTGCGCGAAGGTGCCTGGAATATTTCGCGCTTCAAGGGTCTGGGTGAGATGAATCCCTTGCAGTTATGGGAAACCACCATGTGCCCCGACACAAGACGCGCGTTGCGTGTCGAGCTGGATGCCGGATCGTTTCTTGCGGCAGAACACACCATGACCATGCTGATGGCGAAAAGGGAATCTGGCTCCCGGCGCGAGTGGCTGGAATTTCACGGGAACGAGGTAACGGGCGATGTCTGATATTCAAGGTAATTTGTTCGGAAAGACGGAATCAGAATCCGCAGAAATCGTACCAAAGCCGGCCGATGCCGAAGTTGCTTGTGGCGGTGCGCGCCAGTTCTTGCCGCTGCCCGCATTGCCCGAAGGCGACACCGTGCCGCTTGCCCAGTATGCAGAACGTGCCTATCTGGAATATGCCGTTTCAGTGGTAAAAGGCAGGGCGTTGCCCGATGTGTGCGATGGGCAGAAGCCTGTTCAGCGGCGCATCCTGTACGCCATGCGTGAAATGGGACTGACGCACCACAGCAACTTCGTCAAATCTGCGCGCGTGGTCGGTGAAGTATTGGGTAAATTTCATCCTCACGGCGATTCCTCGGCTTATGATGCGATGGTGAGACAGGCACAGAATTTTTCTCTGCGCTATCCGCTGGTCGATGGACAGGGGAATTTCGGTTCGCGCGATGGCGACAACTCGGCTGCGATGCGCTATACGGAAGCACGATTGACCCCGATTTCGGCCGTACTGTTGTCCGAGCTGGACATGGGTACCGTGGACATGATTCCGAACTATGACGGTCATTTTCAGGAACCCGCCATGTTGCCGGCGCGCTTACCGATGGTGCTGCTCAATGGCGCATCCGGCATCGCGGTTGGCATGGCCACAGAAATTCCCTCACACAATCTGCGTGAAGTCGGCAACGCTGCTGCACTCTGCGTCAAAAATCCGGACTGTATGGATGACGAGCTGCTCGCACCCATTACCGGCCCTGACTTACCCAGCGGTGGGCAAATTATTTCGTCCCCCATGGAAATACGCGAATGCTACCGAACCGGACGGGGCTCGCTGAAAATGCGTGCCCGCTGGCAAGTTGAGGCTTTGACACGCGGTCAATGGCGTGTGGTGGTGTATGAGCTTCCTCATGGCACGTCTTCCAAAAAAATCATGGAAGAAATTGAGGAACTGACCAATCCAAAACTCAAGCTCAACAAAAAAGCGTTCACGCCCGAACAGTTACACAACAAACAACTGATTCTGTCCGTATTGGATAAAGCGGCCGACGAATCCGACAAGGATCAGGCGGTGCGACTGGTGTTTGAGCCCAAGTCAGGCCGCCAGTCAGTGGATGAGTTGATGACCATTCTGTTGGCGCACACCAGTCTGGAGGCCTCGCTTTCCATCAATATGGTGATGATAGGAATAGACGGCAGACCCAAACAAAAAGCCATCACGGAAATCATCCGCGAGTGGGGACAATTTCGGCTGGCTACCGTACGTCGCCGCAGCACGTACCGTCTGGATCAAATCAATGATCGCATCCATGTGCTGCAAGGCCGCATGATTGTTTTTCTTAATCTGGACGAAGTGATCGCGCTGATACGCCAGTCCGACGATCCCAAAGCCGCGTTAATCGCACGGTTTGCATTGTCTGATCGCCAGGCCGAGGACATTCTGGAAATCCGGCTACGCCAGCTGGCAAAAATGGAAGGCATCAAAATTGAGCGCGAACTCAGCGCATTGCAAGGTGAAGCTGCGGATCTGAGCAAGCTGCTGGGTTCGGATAGTCTCATGCGCCGGCGTGTAGCCAGGGAAATCGACGATGACATCAAGGCTTACGGTGATGACAGACGCACCTTAATTGAACAGTCCGAGCGTGCCGCGCTCACCACGCAAGTGGTGGATGAGCCTATTACTGTAATGATTTCAAACAAATATTGGGTCCGCACCCGCCTGGGGCACGATCTCGATCTGTCAGGCATTTCATTCAAGGAAGGTGATGGCCTGCGTGCCATATTCGAATGCCGCAGCATCGATCATTGCATCGTGATTTGCAGCGATGGCCGGGTATGCAGCATTCCCGTGTCCGGGCTACCCGGTGGGCGCGGCGACGGCGTGCCTTTAACCACATTGATTGAGCTGACGGCCAGTGCAAAGATTGTTCAGGTGCTGTGTGGCGCCATTGAACAGAATGTCTTACTGGCCACATCGGCCAGTTATGGCTTTATCTGCCGCATTGCCGACATGATCGTGCGTAACAAGGCAGGCAAACAATTCATCACCATTGAAAATAACGCACAAATGCTTGCTCCCGTGCTGTTTACACCCACAGAACAATCATGGGTGATTGCAGCAAGCCGTTCCGGCTGGCTGCTAGCATTCCCGCTGACCGAATTAAAGCAACTGACAGGAGGTGGGAAAGGACTGATTATCATGGGGTTGGAAGAGAATGATGCGCTGGCCTCCGTCATGGTTACCACCAAGTCAAAAATAACCGTCATGACACAATCGGCAACCGGTCACGAACAGGCAATTCGTTTGTCAGAAGCTGATTTACAGGTGCATTTTGGCAAGCGCGCCAGAATGGGTAAAAAATTGCCCCTCAAAATGACATCAACGATATTAAGGCTGGAACCCAAATGATACTGCGTGAATCTATACTAACCGCAAACAATGATTAATTTATCGCTGGATGCACAGTCAACACGCAGCGCTTAACCTGTCTTTGCCTTTGTAAAAAAGTCCGCAAACGGAGCAAACAATGATTGACACGCATTGCCATCTAGATGCCTCCGAATTTGACGCTGACCGCGATGCGGTGGTGGCGCGCGCTTTACAGGCAGGTTTGACTGGCATCATCGTCCCGGCAGTGACTGCCAACAACTTCGGCGCCGTGCGTGAAGTGTGTGCTCACCACCCACAATGTTTCCCTGCTTTAGGTCTGCACCCCGTGTATGCCATGCAACACCAGGAAGGCGATCTGGTGACGCTGAAAGTCGCCATACAAGACGAGTCAGTGGTGGCAATCGGCGAAATTGGTCTGGATGCCTGGGACAAAAGCGTGGGCCTTGAACGCCAAAAACACTTCTTCGCCGCGCAACTCAAGTTGGCGCGCGACAGGGATCTACCCGTACTGCTGCATGCGCGCCACGCCGTAGACGAGGTGACAGGCATGCTACGGCGTTTCGGTGTGCGTCGAGGTATTGTCCATGCATTCAACGGCAGTCGGCAACAAGCCGACAAACTCATCAATATGGGATTTAAACTGGGATTTGGCGGCGCAATGACCTACCCGCGGGCACTCAACCTGCGTCGCCTGGCGGCACAATTACCCCTTGAATCGCTGGTATTGGAAACTGACGCGCCAGATATGAGCCCAGTTTGGGCACATGGTCAACGCAACCTGCCCGAATACCTGCCCGGAATTGCGAAAGAAATTGCTGCGTTGCGTGAGATCACGCCAAAGGCCCTGATTGCAGCATGTATCGCCAATACTGATGAGGTATTCGGCCCCACACACGGGGAAAAGTCAATTTTCACCCGGCCGCCCCAAAAACCTGGGACTGCTTTTCCATCTCCCTCGATCCAGAAACTCGTGACTGCTTTTCCATCTCCCTCGCCCCTCCGGGGAGAGGGCCGGGGTGAGGGGAAAACCCACAAAACCACTCGTACCAAATCAGAGCAATTAGCAATATTAGCCACCTTCGCCAAACAGATGCGCCTGGCCCCCACAGAAGCCGAAGCGAGGCTATGGTATTTTTTACGCAACCGAAGGCTAAATAACCGGAAATTTCGTCGTCAACATTCAATCGACAAGTATATTATTGATTTTATTTGCATAGATGCACGATTAGTCATTGAGTTAGATGGTGGACAGCATACAGACATCATGACTCACCAAAATGACGTGGCACGAACGGTATTTTTGGAAAAATGTGGTTTGCGCGTACTCCGATTTTGGAATGATGAGGTATTGCAACAAACAGGGGCTGTGCTGGAACGAATTTTGAGGGCGCTGGATACCGAAACTCCTCACCCCAACCCTCTCACCAAAGGGGAGAGGAGGTAAAAACTTACAACTTATCCCGACTCAACATCAATAACGGACACCCCATGACAAAGAACCCCTTACCCCTACATTTACGCCCACGCACTTTATTTCCACCTCCTTTGGTGTATGCAGCGGGCCTGTTTCTAGGCTGGCGAATACAACGCCATTCACCTTGGGGATTCACGCTTCCTGCAACGGGCTATGCGCTGGCCTGGGGCATATTGGCAATCAGTCTGCTCTTGATGCTGTGGGCAGTATTGACAATTTGGTGGCACCGTACCACAGTGAATCCTTATCGTGGCGCTTCCAGTTTAGTGACTACCGGACCGTTTGCATTGAGCCGCAACCCGATTTATTTGGCTGATATGCTCGCCTATATGGCGATCAGCGCTTTAATGGGCAGTTGGTGGCCCTTGTGTTTTGTACCCGCCGTCTGGGCCATTATGCGCTATCGCGTCATTCAGCACGAAGAAGCTCATTTAAGCGCCAAATTTGGTGTGGCATATGTACAATACTGTACTCGCGTGCACCGCTGGTTAGGAAATAACAGAGGTTAATTCAAATTTCACGAATAACTTTTCGTAAACAGGGCGGTAAATCATGACGACACTTAATGACACCACCATCATCAACACGACACGGGATTGGCTGGATCGCGCAGTAATCGGGCTTAATTTGTGCCCATTTGCCAAAGCGGTACAGGTCAAAAACCAGATTCGTTACGTGATCAGTCATGCCACACAAACAGAATCCCTGCTGGAAGATTTATTACGGGAATTACGCTTGTTGCAGGACACCGCACCCGAACAACTGGACACCACTTTGCTGATTGTCCCTGATATGTTTGCAGATTTCTACGACTTCAATGATTTTTTTGATGTGGCTGATGCGGTCACTCTGGAGCCGGAATTTGATGAACAATTCCAGGTCGCCAGTTTTCACCCCCAGTTTCAATTTGAGGGCACAGCACCAGATGACATTGAGAACTACACCAACCGCTCACCCTATCCCATTTTGCATCTGTTGCGCGAAGACAGCATCAGCCGCGCGGTTGAAGCCTACCCCGATGCCGAAATGATTTATGGCAAAAATATTGAAACTTTGCGCCAACTTGGTTTAACTGGTTGGCGCAGCTTATTTAGCCCGGAACGGCCGCTACCGGCAACCGATTGACGCGCTGTCGTATTGACCGATTTTCCGGGTTGAACCAAACCAGAGGTATTCATGCAAGCTGATTGTGTACTTGAGGCATGGCGTAATCATGAAACAGAGTTACGCGCTTATCTGATCCACCGACTTCGCGACGCCTACGCTGCCGACGATCTTCTCCAAATCATTTTCCTGAGAGCCATGCAACAAGGTACCCATTTTTGTACGCTGGACAATACCCGTGCATGGCTCTTTCAAGTGGCCCGCAACGCACTGACTGATCAATTCCGTCTCACAAAGACTTTCACCGAACTGTCAGATGATCTGGCTGTCACGGAAAACAATGATCGCGGTCCGATTGATGAACTGGACGCCTGTATCGCCCGTAATCTGGCTGGAATGTCTAAGGATGACCGTGAAATTATCGGGCAATGCGATCTGCTCGGGATCAAACAGCAAACCTATGCCTCGGTGCGCGGCTTGAGCCTTGTTGCCGTCAAGTCGCGTTTGCTGAGAGCACGCAAACGCCTGCGTTCAGCAATTTCCAACCATTGCGAGGTCAATTTCGACGAGTCCGGAAAGGTCTGCTGCCACACGCCACGCAACCAGAACCCTTAAATCGAAATGGGTGGTTTTTGTATGAATCAATATTCTGGGGTACACTGCCAGAAAATGTGCCTTGTCCCGCCTCTGGAACACAATGACCCGCTTGCCATATAAATGATGTTAAACATGCCCGCTGAAAACCATAAAACACAACACATAGGCTGGTTAAGAGCTGCCGTAATGGGCGCGAATGACGGTGTTGTTTCTACGGCCAGTTTAATCATAGGGGTTGCTGCGTCACATGCTTCTCACAACAGCATACTGGTAGCGGGTGTGGCTGGCCTGGTGGCTGGCGCGATGTCCATGGCGGCCGGCGAATATGTTTCGGTCAGCACACAATCGGATACTGAACAGGCCGATCTTGCGCGGGAACGGCTTGAACTTGCAGCCAACCCGGAATTTGAAGTTGCCGAGCTGGCTGATATTTATATACAGCGCGGTTTGGATGCCCCGCTGGCCAAACAGGTTGCCATGCAGTTAATGGTCAAAGATGCGCTCGGCGCGCATGCCCGTGACGAGCTCGGTATTTCCGAAATGATCAGCACCAACCCACTGCAAGCCGCGATCACCTCAGCACTGTCGTTCACGGTAGGCGCCGGATTGCCGCTATTGAGCGCGTGGCTTTCTCCCGACCGTATTCTTGCCTGGACAGTTGGAGGGATATCCCTGATCTTCCTGATGATACTGGGAGGGCTCTCAGCCCACATGGGTGGAGCCAGCATCAGCAAAGGGATAACCCGCGTGACATTCTGGGGAGCACTGGCCATGCTGCTGACAGCGGGCATCGGCATGCTGTTTGGCACGACGGCAGCATAACCGTTGCATGATACAACACCCCGAAACGGCCGGAAGCTTAGGATAGCAAGCTAAAAACTCACTAATTTATTCGCACTGCCGAGATAGGGCAGCGATTCCGCCACGCCCACCATGGGCACATCAAACCCCAAATCTTCTTTTTTCATGTCATTCAAATCCATGGATGCGGCACAAGCAATAAAACGTGCCCCATTGGTCAAAGCCTGATCCATAAACGATTTAACCGATTTACCACCTTCCTTGGGATAGAGCGTCTCTGCAACCCCTTTCTTCAATAACAACGTTCCCAAACCGGTAAAATACACCACCACATTCATTTCTTCCGCTGCTGCCGTTGCGGCAAGAAAAAATGGTGATGCCAACCGTTTTGGTGTGTCTGGCCCACTGGTCATGATAATAGCGAAGTCAATATTTGATTCAGACATCATGATTCCCTTTAT
>JAJYMO010000053.1 GCA_021786845.1 Pseudomonadota bacterium
GGAAATTGAATGACGACCCCTTTACAGACGATGCCACCCAAAGATACCTGGCTACATAATCTGTTTATACTGCGGCTCTGTGGACTGATGTTACAGATCGGCGTGCTGGCGGTGGCCGAATGGAAACTGCATATTCTATTGCCGTTGGCTACGCTGCTGTGGGTGCTTGCGCTGTCGATGGTTTGGGTGATTCTGACTGGTTGGCGTTTAACCCGTCTTTGGTCAGTGACGGCATGGACATATTCAGGTCAATTGCTTGTCGATATGACCATCCTTGGCATGCTGTTGTATTTTACCGGCGGGGCCAGCAACCCCTTTATTTCCCTGTTTTTGCTGCCAGTCATCATCGCAGCCATGGTATTACCCACACGTTTTGCCTGGACAATCAGCGGATTAAGTATTATGGTTTATACCCTGTTATCACATCAGCATGTCGCACTGGTGTTGCCCTCCGGGGTGATCGCGTTTCGTTTGCATCTGCTGGGCATGTGGTTAAATTTCATTTTGAGCGCGATATTAATTACCGGGTTTGTCGGCGGAATGGCGCATTCAATACGCATGCGCGATCAGGCATTGGTGCGAATACGCGAGCAGCGTCTGCGTGATGAACAAATTGTGGCGTTGGGCAGCCTTGCTGCGGGCGCAGCGCATGAACTGTCCACACCCCTGGCGACGATGAATGTGATAACAGGCGAATTATTGGAAGATTTCGCTGAGCAGCCCGAACCACAGCAGTCCTTGACGCTGCTGCAGCAACAGATCGGTTTGTGCAAAAACATTCTGACCCGGCTGACACAACAGGCGCAAAATGCAAGAAGCGAATCGGGCCATTTACAGACGTCCGACACATGGCTGCGGTCTGTTCTGGATCAATGGCAATTGATGCGCCCCCAAGTGCAGCCACAAATTCGCTGGTTGTCGACATCGCCTGCCCCCAAAATGATTGTTGGTGAAGCACTGGGGCAAGCCGTGTTGAATTTATGCAACAATGCCGCCGATGCGGGTGACAACCAAATGGAGCTGGAAGTGACTTGGGACACGCAAACCATACACATGGACATTCTTGATCGCGGAGCAGGCTTTGATTCGAAATGGCCGCTGGGACTGGCCTTTTTCACCACCAAACAAGAACAGGGCGGCAGCGGCATCGGGCTAATGCTGGCCAGCGCCAGCATCGAACAATACGGCGGCAAGGTCAGCCTCCATACGCGTGCCGGTGGAGGTGCGCGCGTGAGCGTGAATCTGCCGGTATTTGTCGAAAAGGAGCAGGCATGAACTGCGCTTTAGAACCCGTTGATGCATCCTTATTGCTGGTGGATGACGATGCGACATTTTCTATGGTACTGGCACGGGCACTGGGCAAACGCGGTTTTACAGTAGACTGCGCAAGCAATGCCGCCCAAGCCATCGACTTTGCACGCGCTCATGTCCCCCATTATGCCGTGATTGACTTGAACATGCCGGGTGACAGCGGCCTGGTGCTTATTCCACACTTAAAACAAATCAACAGCCAGATGCGAATTGTCATGTTAACGGGTTATGCCAGCATTGCTACCGCCGTCGAAGCCATTAAACTGGGCGCCACACATTATTTAGCCAAACCTGCGGACGTGACCGACATTGTGGCCGCCTTGAGTCGTGATCAAGGGGATGCGCAAATTGAAACGCGGCATCAACCCCATTCTGTGCGCCGTCTGGAATGGGAGCACATTCAAACGGTACTGACCGCGCACGATGGCAACATCTCAGCGACAGCACGTGCGCTGAATATGCATCGGCGCACCTTGCAGCGCAAGCTGTTCAAACGCCCCGTCCAGGAGCATTAGTGCGGAATGGCGATGACCTGCGAAGCAATGAGGTCACCGGCCTTCAGGCCGGTGGATATTTAGTCAGGGAGGGGTTCGGCGCTCCTGCCGGCCTAAAGGCCGGGATTTTAAACCAGCAAGGAAAAAGGATAAGCGGTCTGCTGCCGTTTACAGGTTCAAACCATCCGGTACCGTGTGCCCGGCCAACCACTGTGCAACCGTTTGTTTTTTCCCCCCGGGCATTTGCAATTCGGTGATGCACAACGCACCTTGCCCACAAGCAATCACGATGCCCTGCTCATCGGCGCGCAGCACTTTACCCGGCACACCGCTGTCAACCAGGATTTTCGCTTGCCAAACTTTAACCGGCTTGTCTTGCCACAGCAACCACGCACCCGGCGCGGGGTTAAAAGCACGAACTTTGCGTTCAATCTGATCAGCCGTTTCATGAAAATCAATCTGCGCTTCGCCACGGCTTATTTTACTGGCGTAGGTCACACCCGCCACAGGTTGCGCATGGACAGTCAAAGTACCGGAAGCAGCCCGTTGCAAGGCTTCGACGATTAATTTCCCGCCCAGGACAGCAAGCTTGTCATGCAGGCTGCCCAAGGTGTCGCAAGCACTGATGTTGATGGCCTGCTGCAAACAGATGGCACCTGTGTCCAAACCCGCATCCATTTGCATGATGGCAATACCTGTCTGCGTGTCACCCGCAGCAATCGCCCGATGGATGGGTGCGGCGCCGCGCCAGCGGGGAAGCAGTGAGGCATGAATATTAAGACAACCCAAACGGGGGATTTCCAATACCGCAAGGGGTAAAATTTGCCCATAAGCGGCCACCACCATGACATCCGGCGAAAGCGCCCGCAATTCGCTTTGAACCGCTGCATCACGCAAAGTGGCGGGTTGCCATACCGGCAGGTTCAGCGTTAATGCGGCCTGTTTCACCGCGCTGGGCACCAGTTTCATGCCTCGCCCGGAAGGGCGATCGGGTTGGGTCAGCACGGCAACAATTTCATGCCCTGCCTGATGCAAAGCCAGCAAAGCGGTGCGCGCAAATTCCGGGGTGCCGGCAAAAACAATGCGCATCACATGGTTTCCCGCAAGCGTTTTTTGAGCTTGGTACGAATACGGTTTTGTTTCAATGTGGAAAGATACTGGACAAACACTTTCCCCAAGAGATGATCCATTTCATGTTGGACGCACACCGCCAGCAGACCTTCGGCATTCAACTCAAAAGACTTTCCGTTCAAGTCCAAAGCACGCACCCGCACACGCTCCGCACGGGTCACTTTGTCATAAATGCCCGGTACTGACAGGCAACCTTCTTCCCGTTCAACCTCTCCAGCCGAGCTGATTAATTTTGGGTTGATCAGCACATGCAGGTCGTTTTGCGCTTCGCTGATGTCAATCAGCAACAGCTGAATATGACGGTCAACCTGGGTAGCGGCCAAACCAATGCCCGGCGCGGCATACATGGTCTCAGCCATGTCAGCGGCCAATTGGCGAATACTGTCATCGACCTGTTGAATGGGTTTTGCCCGGGTATAAAGGCGTTCATCCGGGTAACGCAAAATATTTAATTTAGCCATAATCACACTTGTCTGCTTTAATAATTAAACGCAAAAGCCTCGCAAAATTTCATTCAATCTGGCATATTATACGTGTGCAAGGTCATCATGTCGCGTTTTGTCATACCAGCCCAGGTTGGTGAAAGGCGTTGGCACGCGTCGATTGACCCACCCTATCACGAGAGAGGCCCTATGAGAATTCCCATTATCGCGCTGTTCTGCCTTAGCCTTTTGTCTGTCGCCAGCCGGGCAGATGATTTGCCGCTGCAAGACAATGCCCCTGCCCGGTATACCGTGGTAAAAGGTGACACGTTGTGGGGTATCTCTGCAAAATTTCTGAAAGACCCGTGGCAATGGCCACAAATCTGGGGAATGAACAAAACCGAAATTAAAAACCCGCACTGGATTTATCCTGGCAACATCATTATTCTCAACATGCATGATGGCGTACCCCAGTTGACACTGGAAACACCAAACGGAAACAGCGATGACCTGATCACCGTCAAATTATCGCCCACCGTGCACAGTGAAGCGCTCATCAGTGCCGGTGTTTTACCCATTCCTGCTGACATGCTGCGCGGCTTCGAAAACCAGGCGCTGGTACTGGATAAAAATGGTTTGGCGAATAGCCCGAAAATCATTGAATTTGAAGACACGCACATTGTGGTGGGTGCTGGCGATGAAGTCTATGCCACCAGTGATGACAGCCATACCACACACTGGAAAATTGTACGTGCAGGCAAGGCAATTATTGATCCCGTCAGCAAGGAAATCTTGGGTTACAGTGCCGACTACATAGGTGAGGCCCGCACCATCACACCCGGAAATCCCCAGCGCATCGTCATCGTTTCCAGTATCAGCGAGGTCCAGGATAAAGACCGTCTGGTGCCTGCCGAGGACGACTACACTTTTCGTTATATCCCGCACGCGCCAGATGCCGTCATCAATGGGCGGGTCATCTCGGCCCTGGGCGTCATGGCTGAAGCGGGACGCTATCACAGCATCATGATCAACAAGGGCGCACGCGACGGCCTTGAAAAAGGCGATGTATTGGCTATTTATCGTGCCCCACGGCAAAAAGATGGCTTGAAGATCCCCCCTTCCCGCAGTGCTTTGTGTATGATCTATCGCGTATTTAACAAGGTCTCTTATGCGCTGATTATGGATTCCACCCATCCGGTAAGCGCTTTGGATGTGGTACGCAATCCATAGGGGCGAAATTTGAGTGTACCCTTGACTGCTTTGAGCGCCGAAGAGCGTAATGCCTGGCTGGGTCTGACGCACACGCCCAGATTGGGTAATGCGCAGATACGCGCACTGCTCACGGCACTGGGCAGTCCGCAAGCCATCTACGCCGCGCCATCGGCTTTGCTTCGACAATACCTTGCCGAGCCTGTTGTGCAAGCGATCGCCGCAGGCATTGATGAGACGCGCATTCAACCCGCACTGGACTGGCTGGCGCAAGCCGGCAACCAGCTTTTGACTCTGGCCGATTCCGATTATCCACCACGCCTGTTACAAATCAGCGACCCCCCACCCGTACTGTATCTGAAGGGCCGCCGCGAACTCCTCACCCAACCCATGTTGTCCATAGTGGGTAGTCGTCATGCCAGCGCACAAGGCGTGCGTGACGCACACGCCTTTGCCCACAGCCTGTCCGATGCGGGGCTCACCATTGCCAGCGGTTTGGCACTGGGTATTGACACCGCAGCGCACGAAGGCGCATTGGCTGGAACCGCCAGCACGGTGGCGGTCATGGGAACCGGTCTGGACATTGTTTACCCTGCCCGTAACCGGCAACTGGCATTGCGCATTGCCAATTATGGGGTAATTGTGAGTGAGTTCGCGCCCGGCACACCGTCTGTGGCCAGCAATTTTCCCCGACGCAACCGCATTATCAGTGGGTTGAGTCAAGGTTGTTTGGTCATCGAAGCCACCCTGCATAGCGGATCACTGATCACCGCCCGTCAGGCATTAGAGCAAGGCCGTGAGATTTTTGCATTGCCGGGTTCCATTCATTCGCCTTTTTCACGAGGCTGTCATGCGCTGATCAAACAAGGTGCCAAATTGGTGGAGTCAGCACAAGATGTGCTGGACGAATTAAATTGGGCCGTACACGTCGATATTGAAAAAACGCCTGTTCAAGAGGATGCCGACGATCCCATCTGGATCCATTTGGGCCATGCGCCGATGACTTTGGACAGCTTAATTGAGTGCACCGGGTTGACGGCATCCACACTTTCCGCCATGCTGTTGGACAGGGAGCTTGCCGGGCAAGTGGCAACCTTGCCAGGCGGCCTGTACCAGAGGATACGATAACAATGTTTGAAATTTTACTTTTTTTGTTTGGACACTACGCGCAAATTGAAGCGACCCCAGACCGCAATACGCTGGCGATTAAACTTAACGCAGCTGGCTTTGAACTGAGTGAAATCGAACAGATCCTTGATTGGCTGGGTAACTTAAACGAAATCAATTCGCCGGCTTATCCTGAAAAACTGCTTGAGAGCCATGCTGAACGGGTTTATACCACTGAAGAATTGCATCGACTGGATCTGTCGGGTTTGAGTTTTCTGGCGTTCATGCAACAGTCCGGCATGATCAATGCCGTGCAGCGCGAATGGATTATTCATCAAGTCATGGCGCTGAAAGAAAGCGAACACGTCGAACAACAATTACGCTGGATTACGCTGGTTGCGCTCTGGAGCCAACACCCCGATCAAAGTATCTTGCTGTTAGAAGACCTGCTGTTTAACCAAGACGCCACACCTACCCTGCACTGAGCCCTGTACATGTCAACACTCGTTATTGTCGAATCGCCTTCCAAAGCCAAAACCCTCAAAAAATACCTGGGCGAGGATTATGAAATTCTGGCCAGTTACGGGCATGTACGGGATTTGGTGCCAAAAAACGGCGCGGTCGATACCGAACATGATTTCGCCATGCAGTACCAACTCATTGAGCGCAATGAACGACATGTGGCGAGTATTTTGAAAGCCGCACGCAAGGCTGACCGCATTCTGCTGGCAACTGACCCAGATCGTGAAGGGGAAGCCATTGCCTGGCATTTGTCCGAAATTTTACGCGAAGCGCGCATTACACCCAAAGTACCCATTGCCCGAATAGAGTTTCACGAAGTCACCCCCACAGCCATTCGGGAGGCTGTGGCGCACCCGCGTGAGGTGGCCATGCCTTTGGTGGATGCCCAGCAGGCGCGGCGAGCACTGGATTACCTGGTAGGATTTAACCTCTCGCCTTTGTTGTGGCGAAAAATCAGCCCCGGTTTGTCTGCCGGACGGGTACAAAGCCCTGCCTTACGCTTGATTGTAGAACGTGAAATAGAAATTGAACGCTTCGTCGCGCGTGAATATTGGACCGTGCATTTGGACAGCCATAAAGCCCAACAGCCCTTTTCCGCCCGTCTGGTTCAATTCGATGGCAACAAGCTGGAGCAATTCAGCCTGCCGGATCAAACCGCCATGCAG
>JAJYMO010000074.1 GCA_021786845.1 Pseudomonadota bacterium
TCCTGAACGCGTGGTGATTGCTACCCGCGAAAGCCCTTTAGCCATGTGGCAAGCCCACCATGTTGCACAACAATTGCGTGCCGACTGGCCCGGTCTGCAGGTAGAGATTTTGGGTATGACCACACGCGGGGATCAGATTTTAGATGTGTCGTTGAGCAAAATTGGTGGCAAGGGGTTATTTGTCAAAGAGCTGGAAGCCGCTTTACAAGAGGGTCATGCAGACATCGCCGTGCATTCCATGAAAGATGTGCCCATGTCGCTACCGGATGGCTTTGCGCTGGCAGCTATTGGTGAACGCGAAGACCCCACCGATGCGCTGGTATCCAATCTTTATGCCAACGTCGCCAGTTTGCCGGATGGCGCCCGCGTGGGCACATCGAGCTTGCGCCGTGAAAGCCAGTTGCGCGCCACTTTTCCTCATCTCAATATCTTCCCCTTGCGGGGAAACTTGCAAACCCGTTTACGCAAGCTGGATGAAGGCCAATATGAGGCCATTGTGCTCGCAAGTGCGGGACTCAAGCGTTTGGATTTGGGTGAGCGCATACGCGAATCGCTGTCGATTCACACCAGTCTGCCCGCAGTGGGACAAGGTGCGCTGGGTATTGAATGTCTGCAACATCGTACCGATTTGTTTGCCCTCCTCGCAAAGTTCAACCATGCCGACACTGCCGATTGCGTGATAGCCGAGCGCAGCTTAAGCTTATGTTTGGGCGGCAGTTGTCAGGTGCCGCTGGGTGGCTATGCTGAAATCTCCGGTGAAACGCTCACGCTCCGGGGTCTGATTGCTCAACCTGATGGCAGCCTGGTGTTGCGCGACCAAATCAGCGGAGCACGCCAAGATGCAAAAGCATTAGGTCGCATTGTGGGTGAGCGCTTACTTGCAAAAGGCGCTGATAAAATTATGGCTGCTTTAGCATGACCAATTCGCCCCTACGCGGCAAAGGTATCCTGGTGACGCGCGCTCCGCACCAGGCACAACAACTGACAGACCTCATTTTGGCGGCTCAAGCTTGCCCGGTGGCATTCCCGGTACTGGAAATTCTCGATGCGGCTGATCAAGCTCCCATGAATGCCATGATTGACCGTTTGGATGATTACCAGATAGCGATTTTTATCAGCCCCAACGCTGTCAACAAAGCCATGAACCTGATTAAAGTGCGCCGTGAGCTGCCTGTCAATTTGCGCATCGCCGCAATAGGACAGGGCAGCCGCCGCGAGTTGAAACATTTTGGGTTGTCCGATGTGATTGCGCCCACGCAACGCTTTGACAGCGAAGCATTACTGGCCATGCCTCAACTGCAAAACGTCCAGGGTCAGCGCATCGTGATTTTTCGCGGTGACGGCGGACGTGAATTGCTGGGGGACGAATTGATTCGACGCGGCGCCCTGATTGATTATGCCGAATGCTACCGGCGAGGCCGTCCTGCTGCAAATGCCGGCGCGTTGTTACGCCAGTGGTCGCGGGGGGAAATCAATGCAGTCACTGTCACCAGCTCGGAAGGCTTGCGCAATCTTTATGAAATGGTGGGGAAGCTGGGAAGACAATGGCTTAAATCCACGCCCGTTTTTGTTACCCACGAGCATATTTTGGCGGTGACAAAGGAACTGGGGTTGCAACGTGGCATTCTGACCGAGGCGGGCGACGCAGGCCTGGTGACGGGCATGACAACCTGGTTTGAGCACGAACATGGCTGAAAATGAACAACCTGATTTTCTTGATAAACTCGGCGTCTGGTTAAATCCAGCCTTAATCTTGTCGATGCTGGCATTTATTTTTGCAGTATGGCAATGGGGATTGACGCGCAGTGAATTACATACCCTGCGTGACGAAACAGCCCAACGTTTAACTGAAGCCAACAAACTGGCGCAACAGGCGCAGACGATGAGCCTGCAAGCAACAGACAGCACCCGCGATATGGGAATACGCATCACCGAACTGCAGACCCGTCTCGCCGAATCGCAAAGTCAACAACTGGCTTTAACCGAACTGTATCGCAGTATGTCGGCTCACCGTGATGAGTGGACGCTCACCGACATTGAACAATTGTTACTCACCGCCAACCAGCAACTCCAACTGGATGGCGATGTAAAAGCTGCGCTCATCGCACTACAGGATGCTGACGCCCGCTTACAGGCCATCAATCGCCCACAATATACACCCTTACGACGCGCACTCAATGCCGATATACAACACCTGCAATCGCTGCCGCCGGTCGACACTGTGGGCATAAGCTTTCGGCTGGACAACCTGATTGCAGAAATCGACCAGCTGCCGCTGGAAAGCGATCCTGAACATCCTGCCTCACACCATCCTGTCGTACGCCCTGCCTTGCCGGCGAACCGAACACAAGCTTTCGCACAGGCTTTATGGCTGGAAATAAAAGGATTGGTGCAAGTTCGCCGTCTTGACACCCCTGACACCGCCTTACTGCTGCCCGAGCAAAGTTATTTTTTGCGTCAAAATTTAAAATTGCGGTTATTGAGTGCGCACATTGCCTTGTCCTCACATGACCAAGCTGATTTTGATACTGATTTACAGGCAGCAAAACGCTGGATCAGCCGTTATTTCAACCGCGATGACCGCGCGACGCAACACGCACTGGCACAAATCGATGAGTTGTTACGCACCCCAATCAACATTCCTGCGCTCAACCTGGATGCCAGCCTGGCCGCATTGAAAGCCAGCCATCTTCCCGCCGAGCCTTAAACCTGAAAACGGCAGTTGACCGCTTATTTGTGAAGATAACACTATGCGATTAAAGGACATTTTTGCCATTTCACCTTTCACCCAATTGGTGAGGCCGCTACGTTTCCAGGTTAAATTATGCGCTTGCTGATTTGGATCTTACTCATTTTTACCCTGGCAGTGGGTTTTACCCTGGCGGGAAAATTTGATCCGGGTTATGCCATCCTGGTGTACCCACCCTACCGGATTGAGCTTTCACTTATTCTGTTTACTTTATTGTTACTGGGTGTCATCGTGCTGGGTGCAGGGTTTCTTCGATTCGCGACCACGGTTCTCCGCTTGCCGCGTTATGCCCGCGAATATCGGCAACACCAACGCCGACAAGAAGGGGAAACCGCCTTGTTGGACGCCTTGCGTGCCGACATTCAAAAACAGCCCAAAGCAGTCGAATTGGCTGCCCGCCGTGCCATCGAACTGGATTACCAACCACAACTCGCGGCACTGCTCGCCGCACGCGCTGCAGAAACCTTGCACGAATTAGCCAAACGCGACCAGTATCTTGAACTGGCAGACAAATATAAGACACTTTAGGTCATTGCACGAAGTGAAGCGTGCGTTCATCGTGGTACAGGGCAAGTTGCAACAGAATCATCATATAAATTTATGGCAGAACATTTCTGGCGGGAAACAGATTGATGAAAAACGGGCCGGGACGCAACGCACTGTGCAAATGCGGTAGCGGTAAAAAATACAAACAGTGTTGCCTCAAGCACACAACCGCACAGCCAGCGCCGCCAATAAACCTCGCACAATGGATGCAGGAAGCGCTGGCACACCATCGCGCCGGGCGCCTGACTGAGGCGCAAGCACTGTATCGGCGCATGCTGGAATACCCCGGTGCGCAGCCCAATGTCTGGCATTTGCTCGGCATGCTCTGGCATGCACGCGGGGAACTGACGCAGGCGCTAGCCATGCTGGATCGGGCCGTAGCGCACCAACCCGCCAATGCCGCTTATTGTGTGAGCCTGGGACTTGTCTTGCAAGCCATGGGGAGGCCCGATGAAGCAGAAGTACATTACCGTCAAGCCATTGCCAGCCAGCCGGATCATGCTGGCGCACACAACAACCTGGGCAATGCACTCGAAGAATTGGGGCAACAGGATGAAGCATTGGTCAGTTACCGTACCGCTTTGCGTTTGCAGGCCGATCCGGTCATTCATTACAATCTGGCCAATGTGTTGCAAAAACGTGGCGACATGGATCAAGCCATCGATCACTACCGGCAGGCACTGGCTCTCAATCCAGTCTATGCCGAGGCATGGGGAAACTTGGGTAGCGCGTTGCAACGCAGTTCACGCACAACTGAGGCAATCGTCTGTTATCAGCAAGCAATTGCCTCGCGCGCAGATTATGCCGAGGCGCACAATAATTTGGGTAATGCATTGAAGGAAAAAGGCAGGCTGATCGAGTCAGTGGTCTGCTACCGTGATGCGCTGGCCTTGCGTGAACACGATGCAGGTATCCATAACAACCTGGGGCATGTACTCAAAGCACTGGGGCAAGTGGAGGATGCCGTGATCAGTTATACGCGCGCAATCGCACTCAATCCCGATTATGTAGAAGCGATGACCAGTCTGGCCGGAATATGGCAGGAACAAGGCAAAACCACACAGGCAATCGTGCTGTACCAGCGTATTCTGACACTGAAACCAGATGCCCTGGAGGTACTGAACAATTTGGGTTGCGCATTCTTTAGTATGGGTCTAATTGATGAGGCGGCAGACTGTTATTGCAATACCGTAACGCTTCATCCGGATTCTGCCCAGGCACATTACAATCTTGGTGGTGCTCTGCAAGCGCTATGGCGGCTGGATGAAGCCGTAGACAGCTATCGCTACGCGCTTGAACTCAAGCCTGATTACGCCGAAGCGCACAACAACCTGGGCAATGTATTCAAAGCACTGGAGCAGTTTGACGCAGCGAGAAACTGTTATCAGCGTGCGCTGGAACTCGATCCGCAATCAGCGCAAACCAACTGTAATCTGGCTATTCTCGATTCAACCCAAAAGCGTTATGAGCAAGCCGAGCGCGGATATCGGCAAACATTGGACCTGGCGCCGGACATGGTGGTAGCCCATCGCAATTTGGCTGCATTGCTGGCGCAGGACGGACGTATCGACGAGGCCAGACAACACATGGATCGTGCTTACCGGCAACAGTGCTGGTTTCACGAACGCCGTCACGGGGTGGCGCGCACTGTATTAATTTTATTGGGTGTGGAAAAAGGCAATATACCCTTTGCGCACCTGTTCCCGCCCGAACGCAACAACACAGTGGAATGGATCATTGATTATGCGCCTGATCCCTCCAATCCAAACTTGCCGGATTATGATCTGGTCTTCAATGCCTTGGGTGAACCAGATATGACTGGTGCAGCAGCCGAATACGTGCGGCAGTTTGTGCAAGGCTGTGAGCGACCGGTATTGAACCCGCCCTCTGCCATTGCCCGAACTTCACGTGACCGGATGCATGAGTTATTTGGTGATCTGGATGCCGTGCTGGTGCCGACCGTATGGCGCTTGTCAGATGACACGACCTGGCCGGAAAAACTGATTTGGCCAGCAATTGTTCGCCCGGCAGGTTCCCATGGCGGTGAAGGCATGATGCGGCTGGACGATGCCGATGCACTAAAACAATGGCTGTCCACACATACCGGGCAAACCTGTTATCTGAGCCGATATCACGATTATCGCTCAACCGATGGTTATTTTCGCAAATACCGCATGATCTTCATCAATGGCATACCTTACCCCTATCATCTGGCTATTTCATCACAGTGGATGGTTCATTATGCCACCGCAGGAATGCTGGAAGCGTGGAAACTGGCGGAAGAACAACAATTTTTGGCTGATCCCGTGGCCGTGTTGGGCCAGTCAGCCATTACGGCCATTACGGCCATCGGCCAGCGCCTTGGTCTGGCCTTTGCTGGCGCGGATTTCAGCCTGTTGCCGGATGGACGCATTTTGCTGTTTGAAGCCAACGCGACGATGCTGGTCCATCCAGAGCAGGACGAACCGCGGTTGATGTTCAAAAATGTCTATGTCGAGCGAATTTATGAGGCGTTTGACGCATTGCTTGCCCAATCCGGCTCAGGCTTGACGACAATTGGACCGATGACCTGATTGCTTGCAATACACAGAATATGGTAGCATGACTCTGGAAGGTTATTTCCTGAATAATCAACATGTCACGAGCTGAATAATCAAACTTGGCTTTTGCATTAATTATTTATTGATAATCAATGTGTTGTGAAGATAATTGTTGATTTTTGTCATGCTGTAACGCTACCAGATAAACGCAATACAACCGGGTATACGCACACTGCACCACGCTATTTCAACGGTTAGAAGAAGGAATTTCATGTCTATTTCAGGAATCAGCGGAAATAACCTGGCAATCATGGGTGGCACGCCCCTTACGAATCTGGCAGCGGTTAATTCGGGTAGCCAAAATAGCCGCAACGGTGCCTCAATCGCTGGCGGCGGAAAATTTGCTTCCGCCATCCAGCAAGCGTTATCACAACCCGGCATCAACGCGGGCAGTAACACAACCAGCATGTCAGCGACTTCAACAACGCAAAATTCGCAACAAGCCTTGTCAGCTTTCATGCAAAACCTGTTTGCGGCAATGCAAGCTCAAATGAGCACGCAAGTATCCGGCACATCTGCCAACAGCTCCAGCAATAACGCCACCCATGCCATTGCCGGCACTTCAGGTCATCATGCCCACCATGGTGGCGGCATCAGCAAGCTTGAAAGCGGTTTACAAAATCTCTTGCAGCAACTCTCAGCCCCCTCCTCATCAGGCCAAACCGCATCAGGTTCATCCAACCCCTCGCTGAATTTACTGCAACAAAGCTTTAATAATCTACTGTCAGCAAATGCTGCATCAGGCACTGGAACAACATTGAGTGGTTTTCTGCAAAGTCTGTCACAAAACATGCAAGGTGCCAAACCTGCTGGGAATGTTATTTCCACCCTGGCTTGAAACCCGAGTCAGGTTTCAAGCCGACATGGCCTTCAGGCTGATCCGCCGCACACATCGCTCTAACCATCATGGC
>JAJYMO010000024.1 GCA_021786845.1 Pseudomonadota bacterium
ACAATGGCTGCATTCACATGCTTTTCCAGACATTGATGCGTCAACATGACGATGTCCATCATCTTGTCATCCGCTTGCCGCTCCTGCTGTATCATGGCTTCGATGGAGACACCCGAATCGGCCAGAATGCGCGTCACATCTGCCAGCACCCCCGTTTCATCCCGGGCACGCAGTCGCAAATAATAACCGGTACGCACTTCACCCATAGGCAAAATCGGCTCTGCCGACAGATTCTCAGGTTGGAAAGCCAAATGCGGCACCCTGTTGTGGGGGTCTGCGGTGTGCATCCGCGTCACATCCACCAAATCCGCCACAATGGAAGAAGCGGTCGGTTCCGCCCCCGCGCCAGCACCATAATACATGGTCACACCGACCGCATCACCTTTCACCAGGACCGCGTTCATCGCTCCATCGACATTCGCGATCAACCGGCGTTCCGGAATCAAAGCCGGGTGCACGCGCAGCTCTATTCCCGCTGGGGTTCGTCGGGTAATCCCCAACAATTTAATCCGGTACCCCAATTGCTCCGCATAACGCACATCGTCACGCGTGAGTTGGGTAATCCCTTCAATGTATGCATGCTCAAACTGCATCGGGATGCCAAAGGCGATCGCAGACATAATAGTCAGCTTGTGCGCAGCGTCTATGCCTTCCACGTCAAAAGCAGGATCTGCTTCAGCATAACCCTTTTCTTGCGCCAATTTCAGTGCATCGGCAAAGTCCATGCCATGATCCCGCATTTGCGTCAAAATAAAATTGGTGGTGCCATTGATAATCCCGGCGATCCATTCTATACGGTTGGCGGTCAACCCTTCCCGAATGGCTTTAATAATAGGAATGCCGCCACCCACCGCCGCCTCAAACGCCACCATCACACCCTGTTTCTGGGCGGCGGCAAATATTTCGGTGCCATGTTTGGCAATCAGTGCTTTATTGGCGGTCACCACATGCTTACCCTGAGCAATCGCTGCAAGAATCAATTCGCGCGCCAGCAGCTCACCGCCCATTGCCTCCACCACGATGTCTATTTCGGGGTGGTTCACGACGACAAAGGGATCATCCGTCAACGCCAAACTTCCAGCATGGATTTTGGCCTTTTCCAAATCACGCACCGCCGCCATAACAGGGCGAATTTCACGTCCTGCGCGACGCGTAATTTCTGCCGCATTTCGTTTTAACACGGTTAAGGTGCCGCCACCCACCGTGCCCAACCCCAACAAGCCTACTTTGATTGGTTTCATTCAGTTATCCCGATAAGGTCGTTGCCGGCACCCTGCCGTTCAACCACCTGTTAAAACAATTAATTCGATCACGTCATATGCAAAGATCCGTCCGCAAGACGAACAGATGTTGTGTGAATCATTTCTGTACCCGTTGGCGGTAACGCTCAAGAAACCGGGCAATTCGCCCAATCGCCTCACGCAACTCATCCTCATGTGGCAATATTACCACACGAAAATGATCGGGTTGCGGCCAGTTAAACCCACTACCCTGCACGACCAGCACCCGTTCCTCCTCCAGCAACTCAAGAATAAATTGCTGGTCATCGGCAACGGGATAGATCTGTGGATCAAGACGTGGGAAAAGATACAGCGCGGCTTGTGGTTTCACGCAACTGACCCCTGGTATGGCTGTCAACAACTCCCATGCCAAATTACGTTGACGGGTTAACCGACCGTCCGGCGCCACCAAATCATCAATACTCTGATAACCACCCAGTGCAGTTTGTATCGCGTACTGGCCCGGCACGTTGGCGCACAGACGCATGGACGCCAACATATTCAAACCTTCTATGTAGTCCTGGGCGTCACGTTTGTCGCCCGAGAGAACCATCCAGCCCGCCCGATAACCGCAAACACGGTAATTTTTGGACAAACCACCCATGGTGATACACAGGACATCGTCTGCCAATGCAGCCAATGAGGTATGTTCACGTCCATCATAAAGCACCTTGTCGTATATTTCGTCTGCGAATACAATCAACTGGTGCTGACGTGCCATGTCTAAAATTTCCAGCAATATTTCATTGCTGTAGAGTGCGCCAGTCGGGTTGTTCGGATTAATCACCACAATAGCGCGCGTTTCAGGTGTGATTTTTGCGCGCATGTCATCCAGATTCGGCATCCAATTGGCACTTTCATCACACAGGTAATGTCGTGCCGTCCCGCCTCCCAGCGTGACGGCTGCGGTCCATAGCGGATAATCCGGCGCAGGGACAAGCACTTCATCGCCATTGTTCAACAATGCCTGCATACACAGCACAATCAATTCCGACACGCCATTACCAATGTAGATGTCCTCAATTTTTACCCCAACAATACCTTTGCTTTGGGTGTAATGCATTATCGCTTTGCGCGCAGAGAACAAACCTTTGGAATCACTGTAACCTGAAGCATTGGGTAAGTTGAGAATGACATCCTGTACAATTTCGTCAGGCGCAGCAAAACCGAATGGCGCCGGATTACCGATGTTCAATTTGATAATGCGCTGCCCGTCATCTTCCATTTGTTTGGCACGCGCCATCACCGGCCCACGAATGTCGTAACACACGTTGTCCAACTTACTCGATTTTTTAATGGGCCGCGCCCGTTGAACGTCTGTCATTTCCGTTACCCTGCCTTAATCCCGTCACTTCCCAACCTAAAACAACCCATGCATCCCTTCAGAAAAAGCTGAATCGCCAACCAAAGATACTGCACAAATCGACACGAAACCTGTATTTCATATTGTTTCACTCAAGAATAGGATCATTCACCAGTCCCACATGCCAGCCTGGCTTACCCGATTCAATTTGACGAATAAAAAACCGTCAAATTCCCACCCTGTTCATGGCATAAGGGCTGTTCTGCGCAAGCATTCCATCCACACTTGTCACGTCCAGCCCGAATTAAACGGGTATAATCCTGCTCAACTGCGCGCCCTTGCTGCAACTGGAGACTGCATTGAAATTTCACCTCAACAAAGCCGAAGGACTTAATCTGTTTACCGCCTATGGCGACAACTATGTGAGCATCAATCATCAACGTTATGACAACCCGAGCATCATGGTGACACCCGACATCGTCATCACCGATTGGGCTGCGCCCTGTTTTGCTGATTTATCTGCAGCACATTGCGAATCACTGCTCAAATATGAACCGGAAATTATCCTGCTGGGTACGGGTAAACACCTGCACTTCCCGCACCCCAGCATCACCGCGCCCATCGCCCATGCGCGCATCGGGTTAGAAGTCATGGACAATCAAGCTGCCTGTCGCACTTACAATATTTTAGTGAGCGAAGGCAGACGTGTCATGGCCGTTTTATTACATATCCATTAAAGCCGGCGCCATCAACGTCCACGCCAGACCAAATTCAGGTACCCCGTTTCGGTAAAAACCCCATTGGATCAACCGGCTTACCCATAAGCCTCACTTCAAAATGCAATTCCACCCGGTTGGCACCGCTGTCACCCATTTCGGCAATTTTCTGTCCCTTACTGACCGTTTGACCTTCCTTCACTAAAATTCGCTGATTATGGGCATAGGCGGTCAAATAATTTGCGTTGTGTTTAATAATGACCAAATTACCATAATCATGCAAACCTGAACCACTATAAACCACTTTGCCCGCAGCCGCGGCAACGATAGCTTGGCCACGAGTTCCTCCAATATCAATGCCCTTGCCATTTCCACCCGCATCACCAAACCCGCTGATCACTGGCCCATCGGTGGGCCAAACCCAATCCAGCCCACCACCCAAAGTTTGAGGCGTCGCAACCACAGATGCCATGCCGGCATTTGTCACCTGTGTATTGCTCTGTGCGGAGAGAGGGGAAATGGATACCGCATTCGGCTTGACCGCAGTCGCTTGATTGGCATTTTCCAGTGTCGCCACATTCGCCAGTGAATAAGGCAACTTGATCGCTAGCGGTTGCGTCACGTCCAGCACTACCGGAATGGCCTGCTGCTGCACGGAAACAACCTGCAATGCCGATGACTGAGTCTGGGCCACTGCGGAATGAACGACAGGCGAGACAGTGCCGGGTGCGGCAACTTGCAGGCTTTGTCCAACCTGTATCTGGTTAATATTCGTCAGGTGATTCCAGCTCGCCAATTCCCGATAATCCAAACCATGTTCCAAAGCAATGCCATAGAGCGTATCGCCTTTTTGTACCACATAATAACCTGGGCGCACAGCTTGCTGCGTCATGGAGACAGACTTTGACACTGCACCGCCCTGCCCGGTAAGGCTCACCACTGGTGCCGCCTGATCATTTGTTGTACTGCAAGCCGCCAGCAGCATCCAGCTCATTGTCAACCCCATGAACACCAGATATTTCATCACGCCACTCCTGTCAGCAAAGGCACAAAATGTACCGTCTCCAGCACCTGTTCGTGGAACACATCACCTTCTCGCTCAATCAATACCATAAATTGCTGATCTCCAAAACCTCGCGGCAACACCATGCGACCACGATCAGCCAGTTGTGCCAGCAATGCGGCAGGCGGCTCAATGGCCGCAGCAGCTAAAACAATACCGTCAAAAGGAGCCCATTCTGGCAAGCCGATATTTCCATCCCCATGTTTAAGCTTAATATTATTTAAACGCAATTCCCGCACAGCTCGCCGCGCTTGCCCCAACAACGAACTAATTCGTTCAACAGAATAAACTTCACGGGCGATCTTGGACAAGATCGCCGCTTGATAACCACAACCACTGCCCACCTCCAGGACCCGTTGCATGTCCCTTCCGTTGCGCAGCACCTCCAGCATGCGTGCCACGCTGTAAGGATGTGAAATCGTCTGCCCCAAGCCAATGGGCAAAGCGGTATCTTCATACGCACGAAGCGCCAAAGCTTCACTCACAAACAAATGTCTGGGTACTTGCGCCATGGCCGCCAACACCAACATATCGCGAATACCCTGTTCACGTAAACGCTCAACCATGCGCGCGCGCGTACGCTCAGAGGTCATCCCGATGCCGGATAATCGATGCTGACTCATCGCTTAAGCCACTCCCGTACCGCATCGATCTGCGCATAGTGCGTCAAATCAAGCTGTAAGGGCGTAACTGAAACACAGCGGCGTTCAACCGCATAAAAATCCGTGCCCTCACCGGCATCCTGTGCGGCCCCTGCCGCACCGACCCAATATATCTTCTGACCACGGGGATTATAACTTTGAATCACCGGCTCGGCCTTATGCCGCCGGCCCAATCGTGTTTCGCAAACACCTTGCAATTGTTCATAAGGCAAATCAGGCACATTCACATTTAACAAGGTTGCTTGCGTCAAAGGATGGCTGATCAGACGCTGGACCAGGTCCACCACAACCCGCGCTGCAGTAGCAAACTGCTCCTGCCCCTGATTGACCAACGACACGGCGATGGCAGGCACACCCAGCAAATAACCTTCTGTTGCTGCGGCCACTGTGCCGGAATAAACCGTATCATCGCCCATGTTAGCGCCATGGTTGATGCCTGACACCACCATATCCGGCAAGGTATCCAGCATACCGGTGACCGCCAGATGCACACAATCCGTAGGCGTGCCATTGACATAATAAAATCCGTTATGCGCTTGACGCAACACCAACGGACGGTCAAGGGTGAGTGAATTACTCGCGCCACTTCGATCTCGCTCAGGGGCGACCACGACAATTTCTGCGACGGCAGACAAGGCTTCGGCCAGGATGGCAAGACCAGGTGCAAAATAACCGTCATCGTTGCTCAAAAGAATGCGCATCAGCAGATGACCGTTTCCAATTTTCAAAAAATGATAAGGGTGTTTGACAAACAGCAGCTTGCCAAATTCACCCGGGGGTTTCGCATTTTACAACAGAATGAACCAGAAAATATGCTTCGCAGCCATTAACAAAGCAATAAGCCTGTCGGTGCGAAATGAAAATTATTCATTGGCGACCCCATGCGGTACATGACCCGTCGCCACATGCTGGCTGGCAGATTCGCAATGCCCTTTTTGGTCATCAAAGAAAATATCCGCGCCAAACGCTTTAAGAAACTCGCCCTTCTCCAGCCCACCCAAAAACAGCGCTTCATCAATACGAATATTCCATGCACGCAGCGTACGAATCACCCTTTCGTGCGCAGGCGCAGAACGTGCCGTCACCAGCGCAGTCCGTATGGGCACCGCACCTTCCGCATAACTGGATTGAATACGATGCAACATACCCAAAAATTCTTTAAACGGACCGCCGCTCATCGGTTGCATGGCGGCTTCCGATTCATTGCGCTCAAACGCATCCAAACCGGAATCCCGGTATATCCGCTCCGAATCGTCTGCGAACAATACGGCATCGCCGTCAAATGCAATCCGCAACTGTTTTGATGTGGCCTCCTGGGAGGCTGCAGAGGGCAAGATAGTCGCTGCAGCATAGCCCGCAGCAAGCGCATTTTTGACGTCTTCCGGGTTGGAAGATAAAAACAGATGTGCGCCAAAAGCGGCGACATAGGGGTGTGTGCTTTCCCCACGCGTAAACGCGGCACGTTTGATGTCGAGCTGGTAATGACGAATGGAATTAAAAATACGCAAGCCAGTGTCCGCGCTGTTGCGTGACAACAGGATCACTTCGACCGCTGCCGCACTGACATCCAGACCATTTAAAGCCAATAATTTTTGCACCAGAGGAAATGCAATCCCCGGTTGCAAAATTTCATCTTCGTGCGCAATTTGAAACCGGTGATAAGCCTCTACCCCATCCTGTTCAAAAACGTGGTGGCTCTCATCCAGATCAAATAAAGCCCGGGATGAGATGGCGACAACCAGTTTTCCATCAAAATTAACCGACATGGCGTG
>JAJYMO010000072.1 GCA_021786845.1 Pseudomonadota bacterium
CCACATCCCAACACTTGCATTGTGGCTTGCGTCAATGAGCACACACCTGTTGAACTGAGTGCCATGATTTCATCATAGGACGCCTGGTCGTGCATCACGACCAGCAAGCGGCCCAAATTTTTGAATAGACCCACCACAACTGCTTCTTCCGCATCTTTAAATTCGCTATGCCGTGCCAATCTCCTGCCAACCAGACTGGCTCCCACCGCCTGCACCAATTCCTGACGTACTTGCTGCGCCGACCTTCCGCTCAACCCCTCGGCGAGCAGCATGGTCAGGGCAATGGTCTTTACCATATCGAATCCAAGCAGAAAGATTGCTTTGGAAATGGTGGTTACCGGCGCGCCGGAAGCGGTTCGATAACCCGCAGTGTTCGCCACGCTCAGTATTTTTTGCGTGAGGGCTATGTCAGACAGAATAAAATGCGCCAGGCTTTGTACCGCTTCATGGCTGGACGTGGCGATTCTCACCACATGGGAGACGGAACTGCCTAATGCGGGCAATGCCGGATCACCCTGAATTTTTTGTAATAACAGTTTGCGCCGGTCAGTCGCTGCGTCTGTTTCTATTGAACCAAATTTTACCACGCCCAACTGCTCCCTGTTTTCTTGTCTGGCATCGAATTTCTCGCAAAATCCGGATTAAGGAAGGATGTGCTTGATCCGGGATGCGCTGCACGAATGCAATGTTTCAAGCAACAAATGCTGTGCCACATCACTGCTTACCACGCCGTCACCTATTGCCCGCAACAGAACAAAACGAATCCGGCCGTCTTCCACTTTCTTGTCCAGTCCCATCCAGCGCAAATAGGTTTCTACGCCCAAATCCGGTGCCACATCGGGCAATCCGGCAGCACAATACAGTGCCCGTATACGCGCCACATCGTCTTCAGTCAACCAACCCAAACGACGGGATAAATCTGCCGCCAGCATGGTGCCCGCCGCGACAGCTTCACCATGTAGCCAGTTGCCATAACCCATACCGGATTCGATGGCGTGGCCGAAAGTGTGTCCCAGATTCAGCAGCGCGCGCAGCCCGGATTCCCGTTCATCTTGCGCTACAATATTGGCTTTGATGGCACAGGACCGTTCAACGGCATAGCTTAAACATGCTGTATCCAAAGCCCGCAAAGCAGCCATATTATTTTCCAGCCACTCCAGAAATGCGATGTCAGCAATCAACCCATATTTAATCACCTCAGCCAGACCGGCGGACAGTTCTCTGGCGGGTAAAGTACGCAGGGTGTGTAAATCGGCGATCACCGCTTGCGGTTGGTAAAATGCCCCAATCATATTTTTACCTAACGGATGATTGATGCCGGTTTTTCCTCCTACAGAAGAATCCACCTGCGCCAATAAAGTCGTCGGAATTTGGATGAAGGGCACCCCACGCAAGTAACAGGCTGCTGCAAACCCGGTCAAATCGCCGATCACTCCGCCGCCCAGTGCAATTAAAGTGGTTTTGCGTTCACAATGCGCCGTCAGTAACGCGTCGAAGATCAAGTTGAGCGTTTCCCAGTTTTTATAGACCTCGCCATCGGGCAGAATAATTTCCTGTACTGCGACACCAGTATCATGTAATGCATTGACCAAATTAGACAAATATAAGGGTGCTATCGTAGAATTGGTGACAACAGCCACCCGTGGCTGAGCCAGATGCGGCAACAATAAATCCACCTGCGTCAATAAACCGGAGCCAATGTGGATAGGGTAACTGCGCTGACCCAGCGCAACATTCAATGTTTGCATGGTTAAACCATTTTCAAAAATAAAACTTGTGCAATTATAACGGATTGTGGCCGCAATCCCGAATCTGACGTACAAGAAGGTTTTGACTGCGAGCGCGAGCTTATGACTGCTAACCTTGACTGGCTATTGCTGAACGATCTGTTGCGTGAATTCCAGCCCCTGTTGTAAAACTTTTTGCACCGGCATCGCCAAATAGGGGAGCGTTAAAGCCAGAGTCAGAAACCCCACACCAATGGTGATCGGAAAGCCGATGCCGAATAAATTGAGCTGGGGGGCTGCGCGGGTAAGAATACCTAGCGCAATGTTGGTAATCAGCAGTGCCGCAATGATGGGTAATGACAGTTGCACGCCAGCGTGCATGATGATGCCGCTCCAGTCCACCATTTGCAGGAAAATATGATTGCCGGGCCACATTCCTATGGGCAGTGTGTAAAAGCTGTCTATCAAATTTTTGATTAAAACCAGATGGCCATTGATGCTTAAAAAGACCAGTGTAGCAAGCAGCGTTAAAAATTGGCTGAGGACTGTCGTTTGACCTTGTGCTTGGGGATCAAAGAAGCTGGCAAAACTTAATCCCATGGTCATACTGATGATCGATCCAGCCATATCGACGGCGATAAAGGCGATATTCATGGCAAAACCCATTGCCGTGCCGATGATGAATTGTTGTATCAGGATGAGTATGCCGGGCAGTGAGGCCGGGTTGACATCAGGAAGATGGGTGAGATTGGGGGCAACGATGATCGCCAGGAGGACGCCCAATCCTATTTTGGCCATCACCGGTACGCTGTTGTGACCGAAAACAGGGGCCGTGCTGATTAAACCCAGGATGCGCGTTAATGGCCATAAAAAAGCACCCATCCAGGTATAAAGTGTGGCGGCTGTAAACGTAATCATTGCTGCATAATGACCATTTATCCCACCAGAGTCGGTAGGCTGGTGAACACTTCGCGCATATAATCGAGCATCACGGACAACATCCATGGGCCTGCCACGATGAGTGCGATGAAAATACCGACCAGTTTCGGGATAAACGATAACGTCGTTTCGTTGATTTGGGTCGCGGCCTGAAAAATGCTGACAATCAAGCCAACGACCAAGGCAACCAAAAGCATCGGTGCTGCAACCATCAGGGTGATTTCCATGGCGTGGCGGCCTAGTGTCATAACGCTTTCAGGAGTCATTTTGATCCTTTAATAGAAACTCTGGGCAAGAGAGCCCATTAATAATTGCCACCCATCAACCAGTACAAACAGCATAATTTTAAATGGTAGCGACACGATTGATGGCGCGACCATCATCATTCCCATGGACATCAGTACGCTGGCAACCACCATGTCGATGATCAGAAAGGGAATGGAAATGGCAAAGCCAATCTGGAATGCGGTTTTTAGTTCACTGGTCATGAAGGCGGGTACCAATATACGTAAAGGAATGTCTTCAGGGCCTTGTAATGCGGGGGTATTGGAAATTTTTACGAACAGGGCCAAATCTGTCTGGCGGGTTTGTTTCAGCATAAAGGCTTTGAGTGGCGCGCTGCCTTTGTCTATGGCAACCTGAAAGCTGATTTGATTTGCTGCAAAAGGTTGATAAGCCTCAGCGTATATTTTGTCGAATACCGGGCCCATGACGAATAAAGTTAGAAATAACGCCAGCCCGATTAACACCTGATTGGGTGGGGAAGTTTGGGTGCCCAAGGCTTGACGTAATAAAGAAAGCACAATAATGATGCGCGTAAAACTGGTCATCATCAATAATACGGCTGGCAAAAATGACAGGGAGGTAAGAAACAGTAGCGTTTGTATCGTTAATGAATAGGTTTGTCCGCCGCCCGCACCTGGCGCACTGGTAAAAGCCGGTAGCGCGGATGGTTCCGCCCAGGCGCCCAGCGGCATGAGGCTTAACAGGACGATCAGGCTGAAAATGCCATGACGGGGGCGCAGGAAAAAGGACATAGTGATTAAATCTTGTTTAACGACTTGTTAATAAATAATTACTTTGCGTTGGTTATTCGCTTGAACAGTGTTCATTCGCGGCTTGCTCCCCGCATTTGTTTGAAGCGGGCCGACATGGCAGCAGAAAAAGTCTGGCGCATCTCGTTGGGATGATGGGTTGCCACAGGCTGGCGCGGCATGGTGATCAGTGTGCTGATATGCCCTGGCGCGACGCCGATGACGACCCATTGTTCGCCTACTTCCAGTAACAGAACCCGCTCCCGGCCACCCACGTTGAGTCCACTGATCATTTTGATGGCCGTATTGGTGGAGGTGTGGGTACTTAAATAGCGTTTTGCGAGCCATGCCGTGCCCATAATCAGCACCAGAATCACCAGTAAGCTTAGCGCGACTTGCAACAGACTGAATGCAGACGATAGCGGACCTTCAGCATGGGTGGTGGTCGCCGCTTGAGCGAAGGTGGTGGTCCAAAACATCGATAAGGGGACAAGACGTTTCATTTGTTCAGTTTGCGAATGCGCTCTGCAGGACTGATGATATCGGTGACGCGTATGCCAAATTTATCGTTGACCACGACGACTTCGCCTTGTGCGATTAAAAAGCCATTGATCAGTATGTCCATGGGTTCACCAGCCATTCCGGCTAATTCTACCACTGAGCCTTGAGCGAGTTGCAACAGGTTTTTGATCGCAATTTTGGTGCGCCCGAGTTCTACGGTCAGCTGTACGGGGATGTCTAAAATAAAATCAATGTCATTATGCGTCTCCGTTGTGCCGCCACTGCTGCTGAGTTCCTTGAAGATGGACTGGGAACTGTTATTCGAAGTGGTCTCCGGCTTTGCGTCAGCCGGCGTTGCGTCAGCAGCCGTCTGTTCGGCCATTGCAGCACCCCAATCGTCCATTATTGCGTCAGTATCTTCGCTCATGATTTACCTCCTCCTACAGCATCTGACGTCGTATATGAAATCAGTTTTTCCACACGGAGTGCATACTGCCCATGCAGTGTACCATAGGTGCATTCCATGACGGGGACTTGATCGACAGTGGCGAGTATGGTGGAAGGGATGTTGAGCGGGATGATATCGCCGACCTGCATATTCAGGATATGACCAAAAGTACTGTCGGCAACACCCATGTTAGCGACAATTTCCACTTCGGCAGTTTGAATTTGTTGCGTCATCAAACGGGTCCAGCGCTTGTCTATATCCAGCGTCTCGCCTTGCAGGCTGCTGCTGAGTATGTCGCGTATGGGTTCTATCATGGAATAAGGCATACAACAATGAATTTCACCTTGCGACGGACCGATTTCAACCGTGAACGTCGTTGTCACAACCACTTCATTGGGGGTGGCGATATTGGCAAACTGGGTATTCATCTCTGATCGCATGTATTCAAATTCGATAGGGTAAATGTGCGCCCAGGCTTTCTCGTAATTTTCGAAGAAAATATTCAAAATGCGTTGAATGATGCGTTGTTCTGTTTGCGTAAAATCCCGCCCTTCAACTCGGGTATGGAAACGGCCATCGCCGCCAAACAGGTTGTCGATAATCAGAAAGACCAGCGTCGGATCGAATACAATTAATGCGGTGCCGCGTAATGGTTTGATTTGCACCAGATTAAGGTTTGTTGGCACGACCAGATTGCGAATAAACTCGCTGTATTTGGAAACTTTAACCGGGCCGGTTGTTATTTCTGCCGTGCGTCGCATAAATCCGAATAAACCAATACGAAATAAACGGGCAAAACGTTCATTGATGATTTCCAGTGTGGGCATCCGCCCACGTACAATACGTTCCTGTGTGGCCAGGTTATACGGTTGTACGCCAGAGGTGTCTACCGGTGCTTTGTCCTCATCCTGCTCACCGGTGACCCCTTTGAGTAAGGCATCGACCTCGTCTTGCGAAAGGAAATTTTCTGCCATGATAGCGCTGGTGTAAGTCTTTATTGAATGATAAATGAAGTGAAGAATACCCCTGAGACTTTTTGCGGATCGCCCGCTGGGTCAAAGGGTTTATTGATCGTACTGATAATTTCTCTGGTAAGCTGATTTTTACCTGCTTCGGTGAGCAAGTCAGAGGCTTTTTGATTCGATAACAGGAGCAAAATACGGTCTCTGACCTGAGGCATATGCGCTTTAATCGTGTCCGCGTCTTTTTCGTCTGGAACTTGCAGGGTGAGCGTAACCTGTAAATATTTGTCTCCTTCGTCAGGGGATAAATTTACCGTAAAGTTGTCAAGTGAAAGAAACACGGGGGGAGCCAAGTCTTCTTTTTTTGCGACAGTCGGGTTGTTGCCGGGCTTATGCATAAAAAAATAAGCCGCAGCACTGCCCCCGGCGATCAGCAATACAAGCACCACACCAGCGATAATCAGCATTTTTTTCTTCGGTTTGCCTGCGGGTGTTTCTGTCGTCTCTGCTTCTGTTGCAACGGATTTTGCGGAGGTAGATTTGGGTGACGCTTGAGCCATTTTCTAATCCTTGGTTGAGCAGTGAAAGAGATGTTTTTCACGCACGTATTGTAACGAGAAGTTAGACAAAGGTGTTGACTAAACCCTGTCCGGTAATGGTTTTCCCGGAAATATTTATTGTTGTGTCGATTCCGGTGGCTCGGGCTGTATTCAAAGTTTGAAATGTACGTGAATCAGGTTGTCCATTTTGTTGATGATTCTGATGACCGGACATATTCGCATGGACATTGGTTTGCCCTAACTGGATCCCTGCGTTGTTCAGCATTTCGTGCAGTTTTGGCATGGCTGCTTCGATGGCTAATCGGACGTCGGGTTGCGCAGAGATAAAGGTCGCGTTGGCCTGGTTATTTGTTACATTCAAAACGATTTGCAGCGGACCCAGGTCAGGGGGGTTGAGAGACAGCGACGCGGTTTGTTCCGCTCCGCCAACCATCCAGACGATTTTTTCGCCCAATGCATGGTCCCATGCCGAGGTACCAACTTGCGGTGACAGTCCCGACCCGGTTGTGAGTACAGCATTTTGCGCCAGATTCGCCATCATTGCCGGGTTCGGTAAAAGTTGACTTGTTGCAGCAACCGGCAAGGCCAATGGCAGAAGCGTGTCACTCTTTTGCGTTGTGGTGAGTTGGGGGGCGATGCTGGTCAGTATTGCTGGTTTTATGCTGTCAGTGGGTTGCCCCTGGGCTTGCGGCGCGGCCTGCAAAGTGGGGGTGTTAACACTGGTATTGTTTGTGGGCTTGGGCGTGGGTGAGGCCAAAACAGCTGTTGCTTCCTGTGGGTGTCCTGTCTCGACGGGCAAATGAGATGCTGCCGCAATATTGGCGGGAGCGATGCCAGACAGAGGGAGGGTAATCACGGCGGGGGGGCTGGTCACGGCGGCGTTTCCGGTCACCGCAATATTGCTCCTTGTCACAGCAGCGTCGCTCGTCGCAGCAGGCGTGGTCTGTGTTGCCGTTTGGTAATTCCCCATCATTGCCAACAGCTCGGCAGATATGGGTGGCAAGCTGGTTTGCAATGGCGGCGCTGATTGTGTGGGGTCGGGTGACTGAGCAGCGCTTGTCGCTTTTTTGGTTTTGTCAGTGGGTGCTGTTTGTGGCGAAGGCGAATTTGTATTGGGTGCGCTGGCCTTTGCATCCTGTTGCTGCGTCATCTCATTTGAGAGTACCTGATTGAATGCGCCGTCAGACGTTCCGCCGCCGGATTGCTTGTCTTGCGCAGCGGGTGGCGTGGTGGCTTGGGTGACAGGGAGAAGTGGCATGGTCATTGGGTTATCCTGGAATTTAACCTCATCACTTTTGCCCCGTTGCAGGGCCATAGGGATGGGGTCTGTTCGCCAGCATTCTGCTGGCATGTTCGTCGGTTAATTTTTGCTCGCGACGTACTGTTTTCAGTTGGGTTTGTCGTTGTGCACGTTGAGCAAGGGTATCAAAAGACATGCGTTTTTGTTCAGCTGTTTGCCAGGCTTTGCGTTCAATCTCTATGGCGGTGAGTGCCTGCTGCACAATGGCTTGTTGCCCACTAATGGCGTCTTCGAGCTTGGTCAAAAAGACCCTGAAATTATGGTGGTCATTGATACTCAGACCGGTCGTCAGGCCTCGCTGGTAACGTTGCGTATAGTCATCACGATACTGTTGTAATGTGGTCAGTTTCTGTTCATTTTCCTGATGGTTGCGAACGGCAAGACCGAGGCGTTTGGCGAACTTGTTCACGTCTTTGTTTGCTAATTCTATGAGCGTTTGAATTGCCAGATGTTGCGCCATCGTGAATACCTCAAGAAAATGTGCCCGCTCAGCCAGAATAACATTTTACCCATTGTAATCTGATTTTAGTGATTCAATCACTCAAACAGAGCGGAAAGTTGCCCTAAACTCATTTGAATACCAGCTTGTTCATCGATATTTTGTTGTAAAAAGGACTGCATTTTCGGATATTTGGCGATGGCTTCATCCAGTATCGGGTTGCTGCCTGCGCTGTATGCGCCGACGCTGATCAGGTCATGGTTGCGCTGGTAGCTGGAGTAGAGTTGTTTTAGTCGTCGTGCCTGCTGTTGGTGCAAGGGTGTTGTAATGTTATGCATGGCGCGGCTAATGGATTGCTCAATGTCGATGGCCGGATAATGGCCGCTTTCGGCCAAATTACGGTCCAGAACGATGTGTCCGTCCAATATGGCGCGTGCGGCGTCGGCGATGGGGTCTTGTTGGTCGTCACCTTCCGTGAGTACAGTATAGAATGCGGTAATGGAACCGCCACCCACTTTGCCATTTCCGGCACGTTCTACCAGCGTGGGCAGCTTCGCAAACACGGATGGCGGGTAGCCCTTCGTCGCCGGTGGTTCGCCGATAGCCAGTGCAATTTCGCGTTGCGCCATCGCATAGCGGGTAAGCGAATCCATAATTAATAGTACATGCTGGCCTTGATCGCGAAAATGTTCTGCAATCGTGGTCGCATAAGCGGCGCCTTGCAGTCGCATTAAGGCGGGCGTATCGGCGGGGGCGGCGATTACGATGGCGCGCGCCATGCCTTGCGTGCCAAGAATTTGCTCAATGAATTCCTTGACCTCGCGGCCACGTTCACCGATAAGTCCAACAACAATAATGTCGGCATTGGTATAACGCGCCATCATGCCGAGTAACACACTTTTCCCCACACCAGACCCGGCAAACAACCCCATGCGTTGTCCCCGTCCGACGGTAAGCAGCGAGTTAATGGCACGCACACCCACATCCAGGATGTCTGAAATGGGCGCGCGGTTCAGGGGGTTGGTCGCTCGTGTGCTCAATGGCGCCGTCTCCATGGACGGCAGCGGCCCCAAGCGGTCCAGCGGACGGCCTGCGCCATCCAGTACCCGGCCTAACAGGGCCCTGCCCACAGGCAGGTGACGCGTGCGATCCACCGCGCGTCGTTTGGGTGCCGCGCCGGTGAACAGGTCTGGCGTAATCAGCGGAGGCTCTAATGGCAACACCAGGGTGCCGGGAATGATCCCCTCGACATCGCTTTGTGGCATCAGGAACAAACGGTCATGATCGAAGCCGACGACTTCGGCTTCCAGTCGCGCGCCAGATGGCAGGGGAATGACGCAAGCGCTGCCGACAGGTAATTTCAAGCCCACGGCTTCCATGACCAACCCTGCAACCCGTGTCACGCGTCCGGCCACCTGTACCGAATCCGTTGTCTCCAGCAGATGGTTGCAATTGTTAAGGTAGGCTTTCCAGAAATCGCTGTGACGGACAATCGCATTCATGGGGTGAGCCAGTCCAGATTTTGGCCCAATGTAGTCGCCAGACGCTGCCAGCGGGTATTGAGGGTGGCGTCGAGTTGATTGCTGTTGCTTTCTATCCGGCAACCCCCGGCCTCTATTTGCGTATCTTCAACAATGCTCCAGCCATGCTGCGCAAGTTCATCATGCAAATGTTCCCTGACTAAAGCCACATCGCCAGGATTAAGGCTGAGTTTGGTGTTGCGCTGCAATGCAGGCAGGTCGTGAATGGCCGCGGTGATCACCGGGAGGAGCAGTTCCGGATGTATCGGCAAGGCTGTTTTAAGCATTGCATGGGCGATGCCAGTGGCCAGAGTAAGCAAGTCCGCAGCAATTTGCTTGTCGGCTTGGGCAAGCTCCTCGTTGTATTGCGTAATGATCAGACTTAATTGTGCAATCAATTGCTGGGCGGCCACGCGACTTTCATTCAGTCCTGATTGGGTGCCTTCGTCATAACCCACTTGATAACCTTCAGTCAGTCCGGCCGTATAACCTTCCCGGCGCGCCTGCTCATGGATAACTTTGAGTTCCTCGGACGCAGCCAGATTTGCAACACTGGATTGTTGTTCCGGGTGATCTTCAAACGAAGCCATTTCCCACCTTTGGTAGGCGGTGAGTTGTTCTTTGGGGATCATGAGGACATCCCGTGTGTGTCTTTAAAGAAAAGCATCATCGCCTTTGCCGCCCAGGGAAATCTGGCCTTCGTCAGACAATCTGCGTACGATGAGCAGAATGGCTTTTTGCTGCGTATCCACTTCTGAAACACGCACAGGTCCTTTGGCTTCCAGATCTTCGCGGAGCATGTCTGCAGCGCGCTGGGACATGTTTTTGAGTATTTTTTCACGAAGGTCGGGCGCTGCCCCCTTGAGGGCGATGATTAAGGAGTCCGATTGTACTTCGCGCAACAGTAATTGTATGCCGCGATCATCGATGTCTATCAGGTTTTCGAAACCAAACATCTCATCCATGATTTTTTGCGCCATGTCATTGTCATAATTCCTCAGTGCTTCCATGGCTGAGGTTTCTACCGTGCCATTTAAAAAATTCAGGATATCTGCTGCCGTGCGGGTGCCACCCATGGGTTGTTTTTTGATATTATTTTCTGACCCCGACAAGAGTTTGGTCAGAACATCGTTTAATTCACGTAATGCTGCGGGTTGCACGCCGTCCAGCGTGGCGATACGCAGTAGCACGTCATTGCGCAGCCTTTCGGGAAAATTCGTCAATACCTCCGCCGCCTGATCCCGTTCCAGGTGGACAAGTATCGTAGCAATAATCTGGGGGTGTTCATTCAAGACCAGCTCGGCAACCGATTGCGAGTCCATCCATTTTAAACTTTCAATGCCGCTGGCGTCGTTATCGCCCAGAATGCGGTTTAACAAGGATGCTGCTTTGTCATTGCCCAGTGCCTGGATGAGTACTGTTCGTATGTAATCATCTGAATCCAGACCTATGCCGGAATGTTGTGCGGTGATCTTGTGAAAATCATTCAGTACGTCGGCAATTTCGTCATGTGCGATGGCAGACATGTTTGACATCGCCTCCCCCAGCTTGTGTACTTCGCGTGGGCCCAAATGTTTCATGACTTCGGCGGCCTCGTTCTGACCCAAAGCCAGCATGAGCACAGCAGCGCGATGAATGTTTTCGTTACTCATTGCCATTTACCCATGTCTTGATAACGTTTGCGACAACTTTGGGATTGTCTTTTGCAAGCTGCTTCACTTTTTCCAGATTGGTGTGATAGTTAGCGTCGCGATGCGAGAGATGTACTTTGCTCCCTTCGACTTCGCTGTCCGCATCGAATTCGGGTTCATTCTCTTCAGCGGAATGCACAGGAGGCGCCATCAGTTTATCAAACATCGGCCGCAAGAATTTTTTATACACATAAAGTAAGGCGATGAATGCGAATAAATAGCGCCCGGCCTCTTTCGCCAGTTCAATATTGTCAGGTTGCTTCCACCAGGGAGTTTCTGCAATGACTTCCCTGGTCGTGGCAAACGGGCTGTTGACCACATTGAGTGTATCGCCGCGGCTTTGATCGTAGCCCATCGCTTCTTTGGCCAGGTCGCTGATTTGGGTTTTTTGAAGCGCAGTAAGCGGCACTTTTTTTAATTTGCCATTTTTGTCTGTGCTGGTCTGGTAATTCACAACGACAGCCACAGACAAGCGTTTCAAGCCGCCCATCGGTTGCTGGACATAGCGTATGGTTTTATCTACCTCATAATTGGTGGTGGCATCTTTATGTACAATGGATGGGTTGTCCGGGGCAGGTGTTTTATTCCCGCTGGCGGATGGGGTGGCCGGTGTACCTGTGGCAGGGGCATTTATTGGGGCGGTGGCGGGCGCAGGCGGCTGATTCGACAGCGCGCCAGGTATACCGCTGGCGGTATTGTTGTCATTCAGCGTTTCGCTGGTTTGCTGGCTGCGAATGGCCGTGTCAGGAGCAGGATTGGGTTTGTATGTTTCTGCAGCCTGTTCACTGTGAGAAAAATCGATGTCGGCAGTGACTTCGGCATGGACATTGTTGGCGCCGACTATGGGTGTGATGATGGCTTCAATCCGTTCTGCGATCTCGTGTTGTACGGTTTGTATGTATTTGAGCTGCGTGGGGTCCAGGCCATCATTGCCCGATTTGCCGGTGTTGTCCGAGAGGAGGTTGCCATTTTGATCGACAATGGTGACATTGTCGGCAGTGAGATCCGGTACGCTACTGGCCAATAAGTGGATGATGGCGTTGACTTGCGCGGGATCCAGCGCGCGCCCTGGCGCCAAATCGATCAGAACGGATGCGGTCGGTTTTTGCTGTTCCCGAACAAAGACGGAGGATTTTGGTAAAGCCAGATGCACCCGGGCTGCCTGCACCGCACTGATTGCCTGTATGGTTTGCGCCAGCTCGCCTTCCAGCGCGCGCTGGAAGTTGACCTGTTCAAGAAATTGGGAAGTGCCGAGTTTTTGGTTTTCCATCAATTCAAAACCGACATTGCCGCCTTTTGGCAAGTCCTGCGCTGCCAATTTGAGGCGAAGATCGTGTACTTGATCAGCCGGGACGAGAATAGCGCCTCCGCCTTCGGAATATTTATAAGGCACATTCATTTGTTGCAGGACAGCAACAATGGCGCCACCGTCTTTGTCGCTAAAATTGGAAAATAACACGCGGTAATCCGGCTTTTGGCTCCACATCCATATCCCCGCCATGATGGCGACCACTGCCGCGATACCCAACATCAGGAACAATTTTCGGCCATTTGCCGACTGGGTAAATTCCGTTAATCGGGGTGTGGCGATGGGTCTGCTATCTGCCGCCATGGTATTGCTGTCTCCTAATAACTTGTAATAACTTGTTTGTGATTAATTTTATATGTGGCGCCATGTCGGCACATGTTTGCGCCACACTCGCCCAAGTGCATGCGAACCCACGCCAATTGTAAATTATCGGGGTTCAATCGCCGATGAAATGGGTGGAATAAAGGCGGATTTATACCGTTAATCTCGGGTTGGTGTTGTGCTATTGTGCCTTAAAATGATCGCCAGTAGTATAGGGAAGGGAACTATCGTGATCACTGGTGGAATAGATTCAAGCAAAATTGAAGCCATGTTGGCGCAATTAAAAGCGACTGCGGCAACTGCGCAGGGGTTGGATAATCCCATTCAGACTGCAACGGCACCGAAAGCCGGGTTCGCCGATGCACTTAAATCCTCACTTGATCATGTTAACCAGGTGCAACAACAAGCACAGCAGCTCGGCCAGAGCTTTGCCACAGGTAATGACAAAGTGAGCCTGTCCGACACGATGATCGCAATGCAAAAGGCGAATATCTCCCTTCAGGAAACAATACAGGTGCGCGACAGGCTGGTTGCTGCATACACATCAATTATGAATATGCAAGTTTGATTATTTGCCGGACTTGGCCTGGCTCCGGATCCGCTGGTGTGTCAGGTATTCCTGCGACAGCATCCAGTCATCTCCCCAGATGCTTTTTATCACATCCTCATATTTATCCGAATGATCCATTCTGGCACATTGATGTCGTGTGGGGGCGTGTGTCCATACCCTTATTTATGATGACTCTTCGGCCTGTGCGAAGCGCTGGTGGGCAACGCGTACATTGGTAAGCTGTCTGGCCCGGAAGGGGTGCTTTAGTCAAAAGCCGGAATAGCGTATACTTCCCGTTGCGAGAAGGTTCGGTTTTTGGCGTGTAGAACGGGTCCTGATATTGCAGGCTGGACAAGTAAACCAGGGGGTAAAATTAACGCAAGATGGACGCAGCAAATATTTTGCCGATAGATGTGGCTGGTGCGATCATTGCGCTTTTGGTCGGGCTGGGTCTGCTTGGGTTGGTATTGCAATGTTTGCCGTGGGTGATTTACAAAATCATATTTCCACTGAGCGCGCTTGCTTCACTTGGACTGGCCCTGACCGGTTTATGGGCATTGGGTGCAATACCCAATATTGCGGTCTTGCCATTAGGCCTGCCCGATCTGCCGCTGCATCTTCGTCTTGACCCGCTCTCCGGTTTTTTTCTGATTTTGTTAGGCGGCGCATCGTTTGGTGTGTCGTTGTATGCCGCAGGGTATTTCAAGACCATGGCGGGCAAGGTGTTGGGTTTGCTGTGCCTGGAATATCACATTTTTCTGGCGAGCATGGCCATGGTGTTGCTGGCAGACGATGCCTATTTGTTCATGGTGGCTTGGGAAACCATGGCGTTGTCTTCTTATTTTCTGGTGACCACCGATCATAATATCCCCGATATTCGCAAAGCGGGATTTCTCTATCTGTTGATGGCGCATGTGGGTGCCATCGCTATTTTGCTCAGTTTTGGGGTAATGCAAGGTGGGCATGCGCTCAGCGCTTACACTTTCGATGCGATGCGCGCATCCCACCCGACATCATTCTGGTCATCGGTCGCATTCTTGCTGGCGTTATTTGGCTTTGGTGCCAAAGCAGGTGTTGTACCCATGCATGTGTGGTTACCCGAGGCACACCCGGCAGCACCCTCGCCAGTCTCGGCGCTGATGAGCGGTGTGATGCTCAAAACGGCGATCTACGGCATCCTGCGCATGACCTTTGACCTGCTTCATACCCAGATTTGGTGGTGGGGCGTACTGACGCTGACCCTGGGCTTGTTGACGGCTGTGTTTGGCGTGATGTTTGCTGCCGTACAGGAGGACATGAAGCGACTGCTGGCCTATTCATCCATTGAAAACATCGGTCTGCTGCTGGTAGGTATCGGCTTAACAATCATCTTTCATGTTTATGGCAAGGACGCTCTGGCGGCTTTGTCGCTCACCGCAACGCTTTATCATAGTTTGAACCATGCCAGCTTCAAAAGCCTGTTGTTCGTCGGTACGGGTTCGATCCTGCATGCGACCGGCAAGCGCGATATGGGACGAATGGGTGGATTGATCCGCTCAATGCCGTGGGTCGCTGCGTTGATGCTGGTCGGTGTGCTGGCGATATCCGGATTGCCGCCGCTGAATGGCTTTGTCTCGGAATGGCTGCTGTTGCAGGCTTTCCTGCTTTCGCCCGGCTTGCCGAACAGCTATATCAATATGCTGGTGCCGGTCGCTGCAGCGGTGATCGCATTGGCCGCCGCATTGGCCGCTTACGTAATGGTGAAGTTCTATGGAGTCATTTTTCTTGGGCAGTCACGAGGAGAAACAGTGGAAGCTGCTCACGATGAACATGCACACGATGCCGGGTTTTGGGAACGTACAGGCATGGGTTGGCTGGCGTTGCTTTGCATATTGCTGGGTCTTGCACCGGTATTCGTGGTGCAACAGATTGATCATGTGACACAACGCTTGCTTGGCACTCACTTGGGTAATGCCGCTACGGGCTGGATGTTGCTGGCGCCAGTGGACACCGAGCGCGCCAGCTATAGCCCGGTCTATTTCCTGTTGGCCGTGCTGGGCGTCATGCTGGCGACGGCCTGGGTCGTGCATCATTATTATCACGGCAGGCTGCGTCGCGGCCCAGCATGGGACTGTGGCTTTCCCGCGCAGAATGCGCGGATGCAGGACACGGCCGAAGGGTTCGGCCAGCCGATTCGGCGCATCTTCGAGCCGTTCTTCAAGATTGAGAGCGAGGTGCCTACGCCATTTGATACACATCCGGAATACCATGGTCGCAGTGAAGACCGTCTGTGGTATCTGCTGTATCTGCCCATCAAGCGCCTTACCGAAAAACTGGCTTCCTGGGTTTCATTGTTGCAGCATGGGCACATTCATCTTTATCTGGCCTATACCTTTGTGACGCTCATCGTTTTGCTGGTGTTTGTATGATCATTGACAAGGTACAAATTCCTGCGGTGGTTTTTCAGCTGACCCAGTTGTTGCTGGTGGTACTGGCCGCGCCTTTGCTGACTGGCTGGGTCAATCAGTGCCAGGCCTGGCTGCAGAACCGTTCCGGGGCGGGGGTGCTGCAGCCCTATCGCGTGCTGCACAAGCTTTTTTTAAAGGATGCGGTCATTGCATACAACGCTTCCTGGCTGTTCCGGGTGACCCCTTACGTTGTGTTCGGTTGTATGTGGCTGGCGGCAACCATCATCCCGATCATTGCGGTGGATTTGCCCTTCTCGCGCGCTGCAGATGTGATCGCACTGGTCGGTGTGTTTGCGCTGGCACGCATGTTCAGCGCGCTGGCGGCAATGGACATCGGTACGGCATTCGGTACCATGGGCGCACGGCGCGAAATGATGGTGTCCTTCCTTGCCGAACCGGCATTGTTGATGGTGTTGTTCACTGCTTCGATGCTCAGCCATTCTACCCAGCTGCCCTATATCGTGTCCGCTTTTTCCCGGCACCAGTTCATGTTGTATCCCAGCCTGGCTTTTGCTGCACTGGCGTTCCTGATTGTATTGCTGGCAGAGAACGCACGTATCCCGGTGGACAATCCGAATACCCACCTCGAATTGACCATGATCCACGAGGCGATGATTCTCGAGTATTCAGCTCGTCATCTGGCATTGATCGAATGGGCCAGCAGCCTGAAATTGTTCGCCTATTTTTCCATCGGTATTGCGCTGTTCTTGCCGTATGGTATTGCCGAAGTGGGCCAGTGGTCCGCTTTGCCGCTGTCTATCCTGCTGTTGCTGTTCAAACTGGTGCTGGCAGGTGCCGGACTGGCCCTGTTTGAAGCGCTGTCGGCCAAGATGCGTATTTTTCGTGCACCGGAATTCCTCGGTACGGCCTTTCTGCTGGCGGTATTGGGATTGTTAATTCATTTCCTGTTGAGTGCTTGAGATGCCGATGCCACTGACCTTGCAAATTGTTAACCTGCTGGCCGCCTTGCTGCTATTGATTGTATTCGCCATGCTGGCCCAACGGCGTATCTTGTCGCTGATCAATCTCTTTGCCTTGCAGGGTGCCGTATTGGCACTCAGCACCTTTGTTGTGGCGTATTACACCGGACAGCACCATCTTTATTACTCCGCAGGACTGACTTTATTGCTCAAGGTGATGTTGTTGCCCTGGTTGTTACATCGTTTGATCCGCCAACTGGACGTGAAATGGGATGTGGAAACATTACTGAATATCCCGGTCAGCATGCTGGTTGGTATTGCGCTGGTGATCTTTTCTTTTAATCTGGCGGCACCCATTTCGCAAATGGCGCATGGATTGACGCGTGGATTGATTGGTATCGCGCTGGCCAGTGTGCTGTTATCTCTATTGATGATGTTGACGCGACGCAAGGCTGTTTCACAGGTGGTGGCTTTCCTGTCACTTGAAAACAGTCTGTTCTTCGCCGCAGCCAGCGCCACGCAGGGTATGCCGTTGGTGGTTGAGTTCGGTATTGCGCTGGATGTGCTGGTCGCGACATTTATCTTCGGTATTTTCTTCTTCCAGATCCGCGAGACCTTCGATAGTCTGGATATCTCACATATGGAGAAGCTCAAAGATGATTGATTCGCAACTCCTGGCATTGTTGCTTACGCCATTGCTGGGCGGCGTGTTGCTGGCGTTGCTGGGGTCGCGTGCATGGGCGGCTGAATTGAACTCGCTGATGAGCTTTTTCACCTTTCTCGCTGCCGTGGTGCTTACCATGCGGGTCATTGATGCGGGACCGCAAATCGCTTTCCATGAGCAGTTTTTCATTGATCCCTTCAATGTGTTCCTGGTGGCATTGACCGCTTTCGTGGCTTTCACTACCTCGTTGTTCTCGCGCCCCTACATGCGTATCGAGCAGCACCACGGCAAACTTTCGACAGCCATGCTGCATCTGTATTACAGTATGTATCAACTGTTCACCTTCACCATGCTGGTTGCTCTGACCACCAATAACATGGGGATCATTTGGGTAGCGATGGAAGCGGCTACGCTGACTACAGTGTTACTGGTCAGCCTGTATCGCACTCCGGCCAGTCTCGAAGCGGCGTGGAAGTATTTTATTCTTTGCGGCGTGGGCATTGCGCTGGCCCTGTTTGGTACTATTTTACTGTATTTTGCCGCTCAGCATGTGCTGGGAGAAGGTGGTACGGCACTGCTGTGGACGCATCTCAACCAGGTCAAGGGTCAGCTTGAACCTACCGTACTCAAATTGGCATTTGTTTTCCTGCTGGTCGGTTATGGCACCAAGATCGGCCTGGTGCCATTGCACAGTTGGTTGCCGGATGCCCACGCAGAAGGGCCTACCCCGGTTTCTGCCGTGTTATCCGGTTTGTTGCTGAATGTGGCTTTAACGGCAGTCATGCGCAGTAAAGTGTTGGTGGATGGTTCATTGGGTACGCATTTTGCGGGCAATTTGATGATGGGTTTCGGCCTGTTGTCAGTAGCGGTGGCATCGTTGTCCCTGTCGCGGCAGAAAGACATTAAACGTATGTTTGCCTATTCCTCTATTGAACATATGGGGCTGATTACCTTTGCATTTGGTATGGGCGGTCCAGTTGCCACGTTTGCGGCAATGCTGCATATGACCATGCACTCTTTGACTAAATCCGCGATCTTTTTTGCCGTCGGTCATGCCGTCCAGAAGTCGGGCACACAAGTGATGGAAAATATCAGGGGTATGATACAGATCAGTCCGACTGTGGGTTGGGGTTTGATGCTCGGTACCCTGGCGATTTTGGGTATGCCGCCGTTCGGTGTATTTGCCAGTGAGTTCCTGATTATCACCACGGCGATGCACACCTACCCGTGGGCCACACCCATTTTGCTGATCTCACTGGGTATTGCCTTTGCCGCCATCTTCGGCAAAATACAGCCTGTCGTGTTCGGCGAAACCACCGCCAAGTCCTTGCCACATTCACCTGCGCTGATTCCGGTTTTTATACATTTATTATTGGTGTTGATGCTGGGTTTGTATATGCCGCCTTATCTGGCAAACTGGTATCACCAGGCGGCAGCGTTATTGGGTTAGTGCCATCAGCGCCTCAGTCAAAAATTACCTCGAATCAACGAGGCTGGTTATGTGATAGGGCATTTCTTCAAAGGGAAACAACATGCCAATTATTCATCCCGGTTTGCAATTAATCCCAATGTCTGGCGCGGCGCCAGCCTGGCAGGGGCGCATCAGACAGGATGATCTGCAGCCAATTTGCCGAAGTGTACGTGATCGGGGCGGCCGGTTAGTGGCCCTTTGGGGCAGCGATCAACGCGCATCCGGTTCTGGTTTTACGCTGCATCTGCTGCTGCTTAATGAAGTCGGCCTGATTTGTTTGCATCTGCCTCTGTCGGCAGAGCAACCTGTTTATCCCGATGTCAGCGAAATTTTTCCGGTAGCAGTTCGTATGCAGCGAGCCACCTACGACTTGTTGGGTATTGTGCATGATGGGCAAGACCATCGTCAATGGCTGCGTCACGCGGCTTGGCGTAGCGGAAGTTTCCCGTTGCGCAAGGATTTTGATGCCAGTCAAAGTCGTACGGATGAATTGGACAACTATCGCTTTGTGCAGGTTGCTGGTCATGGCGTACATGAAATTGCAGTAGGACCGGTACATGCCGGAATTATCGAACCCGGGCATTTCCGCTTCTCTGTCGTCGGTGAAAAAGTGCTGCGTCTGGAGGAACGTTTTGGGTACGCGCACAAAGGTATCGAGAAACGTTTTGAGAGCATGAGCCTTGGTCAGGGCGCAAAGCTTGCGGGCAGAGTCAGTGGCGACAGTACAGTGGCTTATGCTTGGGCTTACGCGATGGCTGCAGAAAGCATCGCAGGCACGACACCGCCAGATCGTGCCCTGTGGTTGCGCGCGCTGTTTCTGGAACGCGAGCGCATCGCCAATCATTTGGGTGATCTTGGTTTTCTTGGAAATGATGTCGCCTTTTCGTTCGGCCTTACCCAATTCTGGATACTGAAGGAACAGGTGTTGCGCAACAATGCCGCATTGTTTGGACACCGTTATCTTATGGATGCCATTCATCCTGGGGGCGTTTCTGTTGATCTGGCAGAATCCGGCAAGCAAACGTTGCTCGAAGAATGTGCCATGCTGGAGCGCGAAGTGCATCTGCTTCGCAGTATCTATGAGGAGCATGCATCCATTCAGGATCGCTATATGGGTACTGGGTATGTCGCGCCGAAACTGGCCGCGCAATTAGGTGTTTGTGGTCTGGCCGGGCGTGCCAGTTCGCAGGTTTGGGATGCTCGAATGCAGTTTGCCTGTGCACCCTATGATCAGCTGGACGTGCGGATAGCGGTACATCGTAACGGAGATGTGGCTGCGCGAGTTATTGTGCGGTTTGATGAGCTGTTCGAGTCATTGCGTTTACAGCGTAAAATTGTGAGCAACCTTACGCACAGTGATATATTGACGCTTCCGCTGGAAAAATTGCCGGGCAATGGTTTTGGCCTGGGTTTGGTGGAAGGTTGGCGTGGTGAAGTGATGGTGGCGATTCATACTGATGCGCAAGGTCGTCTGATGCGCGTGCACCCGCATGACCCGTCCTGGCAGAACTGGCCAGTGCTGGAACACGCCATCATGAACAACGTCGTACCAGACTTTCCTCTCATCAATAAATCATTCAACCTGAGTTACTCAGGACATGATCTGTAGGGGCTATGCTTGATGTATCAGATCGTTAAACAAATCATTAAAACCGGCATCAAGACAGAGCCCGCGCCTCAAGCCAATGAGGAGATGCGCATTCAGCCACAAGTGTTGCAGCAGGAAATTCTGGATACCTTTGGTCATGCGCTGAATATTCGGCTGGTTGACGCCGGATCATGCAATGGTTGCGAGCTGGAGATCAATGCGGTCAATAATGCGTATTACAACCTGGAAGGCTTGGGAATAAAGTTCGTTGCCAGTCCGCGCCACGCGGACATGTTGATGGTCACAGGTCCCGTATCCCGCCATATGGAAGTTGCTCTCAGGCGCACTTTTGATGCGATGCCTGATCCCAAGCTGGTGGTGGCTATTGGCGATTGTGCTTATGATGGTGGGATATTTGGTGAGAGTTATGCAACTTGCGGAAAAGTTTCCAATATTATTCCGGTGGATGTGGTGGTGAAAGGCTGTCCCCCTACACCTGTTGCAATTATGCAGGGTATACTTGCTGCAATGAGTCATGCCGTCAAAGAATAAACCCCTGCGCAAGACATCGCATCAGCTTATTTTAACTGTTTTATAAGAAACACGTGCCAAGTCATTCTATTTTTGTTATATTTAATCTTAATTTATTAGCGGGGCACTCACCATGAAATGGATATCGACTTTTTTATTGTTGTCGGTACTGCCGGGTTTGGCGATTTCAGTACAGGCCGGGGCAGATGAAGCGGTGGGTGGCCAGCTTGTTGCCATGGCTGAACCTCAGCCCTTGCCAGATCAGCCACGGTTAAGTGCGCTGTCGGTATTGGTGCTGGATGAGGCCACTGGTTCAACTTTGCTGGATAAAAATCCGGACCTGGAAACGCCCATTGCCTCCATCAGCAAGCTGATGACTGCCATGGTGGTGCTGGATGCGAAACAGCCCATGAACGAAAAATTGGCGGTGACGGATGCCGATGTGGATAAATTACGCCATTCCAGCTCACGGTTGGCGGTGGGTACGGTGCTTACGCGCGCGCAAATGTTTCATCTGGCATTGATTGCATCGGAAAATCGTGCCGCTTTCGCTTTGGCGCGTAATTATCCCGGTGGCGAAGAAAAATGTATCCAGGCAATGAATCGTAAAGCCAAAGCGCTGGGTATGACACACACCGTGTTTGAAGACCCCACAGGTCTGACCAGCCATAATCAATCCACAGCCGAAGATTTGGCAAAAATGGTTCAAGCTGCAGCAGGTTACCAGGTGATACATGAAATCACCACCACCGCACATTACCAGATCACACGCACCGCGAGGGTGAAAGTACGCCAGCGCCATACACGCCATCATGCTGTGGTGTGGCGCTCTGTGACGCAGGAAGTCGCATTTAATAACACCAATCCATTGGTGCGAGAAGGTCATTGGGACATCGGTCTGTCTAAAACAGGTTTCATTAATGAGGCAGGGCATTGTTTGGTGATGCAGGCCAAAATTGCCAGCAAGCGAGTCGTGATCGTCATACTTGATTCCATGGGAAAATATGGCCGTATTAACGATGCGAAACGTATTCGGCAGTGGGTGGAAGCCCATGTGAAGCATAACGAGGTGGCCAGTGCCGCGTCTGATTTATTGCCTTGATAAAGCTTGGTCGTGCTAATTTTTATTCATGGTTTTAATAGCAGTAGCCGCTCTGCCAAGGCGCAGATGCTGGGGCATTATTTCCAGCATATTGGGCACCCTGATGAATTTAAGTGCCCGGATTTGCCGCATCGACCCGCCGCAGCCATGGGTATGCTTGAATCCCTGCTGGAAGGGCGTGCGCCAGAGAGGGTGAAGTTGGTGGGCAGTTCGCTGGGAGGGTGGTACGCCACTGTGTTGGCCGAACGGCTGGGTGTGCGTGCGGTATTGGTTAATCCGGCCGTGCACCCGGCGCGCTTGCTCGCATCCGCCCTGGGTGAACACAGCAATTACAGTACGGGCGAGCGTTATCAGTTTACTGCGATGCATGTGCAGGAACTGGCTGACATGGAATTAACGGCCATTACGCATCCTGAACGCCTGATGGTTTTGCTGGAAACGGGTGATGAAGTGCTGGATTATCGGACAGCGCAAACTTTCTATCATGGCTGCCGTCAGGTGGTGGTGCAAGGGGGAAATCACAGTTTTAATTCTTTTGCAGCGCATATTCCTGAGATAATAGCGTTTTGACAGCTGTTCGCTTGACACGATATTTTCCACATGCACATCCTTTACGAAGAAGACGGCCAGTACAAAGCAGGTACAATTGTTACAGACAACGATACCTCGCTGCAAATTGATACCCAGTTTGGTAAACGCGCCAAAGTGAAAGCGGCAAATGTTATCTTGCGCTTTGCCTCGCCCGCACCCAACGAATTTATGGAAACCACCCGTCAGGTGAGAACGGATCTGGACGTGGATTTTCTGTGGGAAACGGCACCGGAAGCAGAGTTTTCCTATGAAGAATTGGCTAAGGCCTATTTTGGCAACGCGCCGCATGCGACTGAGTTGGCCGGTACGTTGCAGTGCCTGCATGATTCCCCAATGTATTTTTACAAAAAGGGACGCGGTCGTTATCGCAGCGCGCCAGCGGATGCGCTGGCAGCAGCAAAAGCCAGCGTGGTGCGCAAACAGCGCGAAGCTGCTTTGCTGGACGAATATGTCGCGGAACTGAATTGTTTTCGTCTGCCGGATGCTTTGGTTAATGAAGTGGATAATCTGCTGTATGCACCGGACAAACAACAGTTGCCCTGGCGGGCGGTAGAGTCTGCCTGCAAGCACACCGGATTGACGCCGCTGCGTTTGCTTGACCGTTGCGGTGCACTGGTTTCGAGCCATGATTACCATTTGCGGGTGTTTGAACGGGAATATTTCCCTCGAGGTACGGGATTTACTGAAGTGAGTGATGATTTTCTTCCTCCCGAATTCTCTGTGGCGGACGTGTCTGCATTCAGTATCGATGATGCCAGCACAACGGAAATTGATGATGCGTTTTCTGTGCAAGCCATTGGGGAAGGTCGCTGGCGAATCGGCGTACACATCGCTGCACCGGCTTTGGGGATCGTCCCGGCTTCAGCGTTGGACAAAATTGCGGCCACACGGCTTTCTACCGTTTATCACCCGGCGGGGAAAATCACCCTGTTGCCCGAAAGCGTAATCGCTGCCTATTCGCTCAATGCGGGTACTCGTAAGCCGGTACTGTCCATGTACATGGAAGTGCTTGAAGACGGCTGGCAGGTGCTGACGCAACACAGTTGTGTAGAGTCTATTGTGGTGGCGGCCAATTTACGCCACGAAGATTTGCCCCATGATTTAATGCCGGTGTCGGATCAGGCTGAATATCCCTATCAGCAAGAATTGAATGTGTTGTGGCGACTGTCTGGCGAGATGGAAGCGCGGCGCGGGAAAACGCCAGACCCCAATCAACCGCAGCGTCCCGATTATCAATTTCGGGTTGAGCAAGACCGCGTGAGCATTACAGATCGGCAACGTGGTAATCCTGTTGATCGATTGGTGTCGGAGATGATGATTCATGTCAACGCTGAGTGGGGAAAGCTGTTAGCCGAACAAAGTGCAATGGCACTTTATCGCACGCAGCAAAATGGCAAGGTCAAAATGAGTACCAAACCGGCGCCGCATGAGGGCTTGGGGGTGACGCAATATGCCTGGGCAAGCTCACCGCTCAGGCGTTATGTGGATTTGGTTAATCAAAGACAGCTCATCGCTGTTGTGCAAGGCGATGTTCCGCCGTACCCACCGAAATCGGAAACGCTTTACACGGTGTTGCGCGATTTTGAAATGGCTTATGATGCCTATGCGGTGTTTCAACGTAAAATGGAACGTTATTGGTGCCTGCGCTGGCTGCAACAAGAACAGATTACTGTCCTCAATGCCGGTGTGATCAAAGAAAACCTGGTACGTTTGGCAGGGTTACCCTTGGTGACGCGGGTGTCGTCTTTACCAGAAATGCCAGTGGCCAGTGAGGTGGTGTTGCGGATTGATGAAGTGGATTTCCTGGATGTGGAATTGCATTGCACATTTCAAGAGCGCTTAATGGATACTGCTGCGGGATAAACGGATGAACAGGGAACAGCGATTTTGGTTGGCATTCAAGTTAAATTTGACCAGGTTGATGGTTATTTCTTTGTTGGTGTCCGTCATATTGCATTTGTTTTTGTTGGCAGTACGTTTCCATTTGCCGGAAATTAAAGCTGGAAATTTTTTCACGCCGCCGATGAATGTGGTACTGGTTAACAGCAAATCGGCCACACCACCAGAACATCCTGATGCCCTGGCACAAAGCAATCTGGACGGAGGTGGAAATACCGACGAAGATCGTCAGGCGAAAAGCCCTTTGCCGGCCATGTCGCACGATCAGTATCAATCTGATTTGGCTGCTGCGCAGCAGCAAGTGAATCGGTTGGAAGAAGAAAATCGCCGCTTAATGATGCAATTCAAATCGAGTTTTTCTGCACCGCCCAATCAAACCAAATCGACTCCGGACAATAAACCGGTTGCCGACCAGAGCGGGGATGCCAAAGCGAATGCGAGCAGCCTGGAAATGTCACAATTGGAGGCGCAAATTGCCCAGCAGTATGATGCTTACCAGAAGCGACCTCACAAGCTGTTCCTGGGCGCTCGTACACAAGAATCGGCCAGTGCCCGCTATGAGGATGACTGGTGCACTAAAATTGAACGCATTGGCACAAATAATTACCCTGATGCAGCCCGCCAGCAGAATATTCATGGTGAATTGCAACTGACTGTAACGATCAAGGCCAATGGCTCAGTGGACAACGTGGAAATCACGCGATCTTCCGGTTACAAGGTGCTTGACAATGCTGCGATAGGGATTGTGCGCCTTGCGGCACCTTTTTCCCCGCTTCCGGAAGAGATACGAAAGAAGTATGACGAACTCGTGATCACCCGTACCTGGTCATTTGAACGCAACGACCAGTTGACCACGCATCAATAGGGCATCGAGAGTAACATCCTGCTTCTGGTATATAATGATACTTTTAATTTATTTTAGATAAAGGCAAACCCATGCATACAGGCACAAACCTCATTCAATTTCTTGCCGATGAACACCGTCGTACTGCCAGCGTTTGCCCGGATGTCCAGGCGCTGCTCGGCCAAATCGCGGTGTCATGCAAGGAGATTTCCAATGCGGTCAATCAAGGTGCTTTGTCCGGTGTGATGGGCAGTCTGGAATCAGAAAACATCCAGGGCGAGACCCAGAAAAAATTGGACGTGATTACCAATGAAATTTTTCTGCGCATCAACGAGCGTAGTGGGCAATTGGCTGGCATGGCTTCGGAGGAAATGGATGATGCGTACACCATTCCGGATGGCTACGTGCGGGGCAAATATCTGCTGGTGTTCGACCCGCTGGATGGGTCTTCCAATGTGGACGTGAATATCTCTGTCGGAACTATTTTTTCAGTGTTGCGTTATGAAGGCAAGGCCAGCAACCCCGTTGCTGCTGATTTTCTGCAACCCGGTACACGTCAGGTGGCGGCGGGTTATGCCCTGTATGGTTCATCCACCATGTTGGTGTTGACCACCGGCCATGGCGTGAACGGCTTCAGTCTGGATCGCAATGTGGGTGAATTTGTATTGACCCATGCTGGCATGACTATCCCTGCAGAAACCAAAGAATTTGCGATCAATGCTTCAAATCAACGCTTCTGGGAAGCGCCAGTACAGCGTTACGTCAGCGAGTGTGTGGCAGGAAAGACCGGGCCGCGCGGGCGTGATTTCAATATGCGCTGGGTGGCTTCCATGGTGGCCGAAGTGCACCGTATTCTGATTCGCGGCGGTATTTTCATGTACCCCAAAGACACCAAAGACCCCGCCAAAGCTGGAAAATTGCGTTTGATGTATGAAGCGAATCCGATGAGCTTGATTGTTGAGCAAGCCGGTGGTTTGTCCAGCACCGGGCGTCAGCGTATTCTGGATATTCAACCTGAAGGCTTGCATCAGCGCGTGCCTGTGATATTGGGCTCACGCCAAGAGGTTGAGCGTGTAATCGGTTATCACGCGGAGGCATAGCCGTTAGACTGAAGTCCGACTTGCGGTGTGCACCTTTCGCAAGGTCAGGCTTCAGCCTGACGCCGTGATAAAAGCTATGGTGGTTTGTCGGGTTAAAACCCGATCTGCCTGTCTTTGATATGGGCAGATTATTTTTTGTCAACGCACCAGGTCACAGCCAGTGCAGGCTCTCCGTTCTGTGCTTGCCAATGACACGCCGTTCCCACTCCGGGCACATGCACCAACTCATCTTCACTGTAAATCAGCGGCAGAATCAGGCGTTCCCAAGGCGGGATGCCTGATTCCTGCAATAATGTTTTAAGTGCCCGTCTTGGTCGATTGCATTCCGGTTGGAGCTGCTCGCCACCCCGCCTGAGACGAATCGTTAATTTCCCGGATTGGCTCAGTTTGTCCCTGCTCAGCCCCGCCTTGGCCTGCGGATCGAAGTGGAGCGTGCCACCCAGTTCGGATAATTGTAATTGTGCTTCGCCCTGCCAAAACCATTGCTGACCGGGGTCTGGGTTGGGTTGGGTTGGCGTCAGTGTGGCAAAATTGCGGTAGCGGTGTAAGGTGAGTTCCCCCAAAGTAAAACGAATTTGTGCATCGATATGGGCGCTAACCAGTTGGTGGTGCATGTCAGCCAGGTGTCGCTGGTTGGGCATATCAACGTGGTGCAGTGCCAGGTAGTACCTCAGCAGGTTGCGCCCCCGGGCAGCACTTAAATCAGACAGGGCTTTGCAGTTGAGTCGGGTACCCACAATGCTGTGCTGCGCATCCAGACTGGCCAATTCATCAAGCAGGCTGGCGGCTTCCGCCAGGTGCTGTGCGCTACGCGCCAGGGTGGTGCGCCAAGCGCCATGCTGTTCAGCGATGAGCGGAAAAACCTTGTGGCGCAGAAAATTACGCGCGTACCGGGTATCCGTATTGCTGTCGTCTTCTATCCAATGCAACCCCTGACTGTTTGCCCAAAGCAATAATTCATGACGCGCGACACCCAGCAGTGGCCGGATCAATGTGGCATGGTGAGTATCGGGACGCAACGCAGGCATGGCACTGAGGCCTTTCAAGCCCGCGCCACGCAGCAGTTGTAATAACACGGTTTCTGCCTGGTCATCCTGGTGGTGGGCCAGCGCAATGAAATCGGCAGTTTGTTCGGAAAAGACCTGATAACGGGCGAGACGCGCAGCCGCTTCGATACCCAGACCACTGTCTCGCGAGATATCAACATGTCTGGTATGGAACGGCACCGCTAAAGCTTCGCAGTATTGTTGACAAAACGCCAGCCATTGATCGGCTTGCGGACTGAGTCCATGGTGTACGTGCAGCGCGCTCAGTTGAATGGCATATCGTTCACGCAATCCCACAAACAGGTGTAGCAACACCACAGAATCCAGGCCACCACTGAGCGCTACGCAAACACGGCTACCAGACGGAAGCCATGCCGCAATCTGGCTTGCGAAGTGCTCAGGCAGCGGTGCGTGGGGTGCTGTCTTTGTAGCGCCCATAGCTCATCAGACGCTGATAACGGGTTTCAAGCAAGGCATCAACAGGCAGTTGTTGCACATCGGACAGTGCTTCGGACAGCGCAGCTTTCATATTGTGCATCATCAATGCAGGATCGCGATGTGCGCCACCCGCTGGTTCCGGGATGATGCGGTCAATCAGATTAAGGGCTTTCAAACGCGGCGCGGTAATCCCCATGATTTGGGCGGCAGTGGATGCCATGTTGGCATTCTTCCACAGTATAGAGGCGCAACCTTCAGGGGAAATAACCGAATAGGTAGAGAACTGTAACATCATGGTGCGGTCACCAACGCCGATAGCGAGTGCGCCGCCTGAGCCACCTTCACCAATCACAGTGCAAATAATGGGTACGCGCAACTCAGACATCACATATAGATTGCGTGCAATGGCCTCTGATTGGCCGCGCTCTTCGGCATCAATGCCAGGGTGCGCGCCCGGTGTATCGATGAAAGTCAGCACTGGGATACCAAATTTTTCAGCCAGGCGCATCAGTCGCAAGGCTTTTCGGTAGCCTTCAGGACGAGGCATACCGAAATTGCGATGGATTTTTTCCTTGGTATCGCGTCCCTTTTGGTGTCCAATCACCATGACAGGTTGGTCATTGAAGCGGGCGATACCGCCTACAATCGCGTGGTCATCGGCAAAGGCGCGATCCCCGTGCAATTCTTCAAAGTTTGAGAACAACGCACCAATGTAGTCCAGACTATATGGACGTTGAGGATGGCGCGCCACCTGGGAAATCTGCCAGGGAGTGAGTTTGGCGTAAATATCCTGTGTGAGTTTTTCGATCCTTTTTTGCAACAAGCCCAGTTCTTTGGAAATATCCACTTCGGAGTCTTCTTGCGCGCCACGCAAGGTTTCTATTTTAATATCCAGTTCAGCAATAGACTGCTCAAATTCCAGAAACGTAGTTTTCATGGGTTTTGTTGTGCGTAAAGCTTCTTTGATTGAATGGAAATTCATCCTGCTTGCGGACCGGGTAAATACTCAAAAATTGGTTTAATGCACATGACCATGTTCGCCATGCGCATGTTCGTGGGTGATTTCGTCAGGGGTGGCCTTGCGTACGTCAATAATTGTGCAATCGAATTTTAAGGTTTGACCAGCCAGAGGGTGATTGCCGTCCACCACTACCGTGTCATCGGTCATGTCAGTCACGGTATAGAGCATGTATTCATCGGTGCCTTCTGCGGCACCTTCAAATTGCATCCCCACGGCGACACTTTCCGGGAACAGGTTGCGAGGTTCAGTACGAATGAGTTCAGGCTCAAATTCGCCAAAAGCATATTCAGGTTCCATCGTTATCTGAACAGTGTCGCCGATTTTCTTGCCTTCCAGTGCTTCTTCCACTGTAGGGAAAATGCCGTCGTACCCGCCATGCAAGTAGCTGATGGCTTCTTCTGCATTTTCGGAGTGCTCCAAAACTTCCCCGGACAAGTTGCTCAATTGGTAAGTCAAGGTGACAATGGTGTTTTTTGCAATCTGCATGGCATACTCGTCAGTTTAAAGTGAATGACGGTATTTTAACGTATTTTGGGAGAAGCGGTGAATGCGGATCAAACAATTATTGGGAGGACTGTCCGTCGAAGTGTTTTTGCGGGATTACTGGCAAAAACGTCCATTGCTGGTGCGCAATGCTATTCCCGGATTTAAAGACTTGATTGAACCCGGGGCGCTGTTTGCGCTGACAAGCCGGGAAGACACCACCGCGCGTATGGTGCGTGAGGATCAGGGGGCTTGGGAGTTATTGCATGGGCCCTTCAAACGCAAGGATTTTCCGTCATCCAAATCATCTGCGGTGTGGACGGTGTTGGTACAAGAACTCAATCACCATTTGCGTGGCGCGGAAGAGTTGCTCCAGCAATTTGATTTTATTCCTCATGCTCGTCTGGATGATTTAATGGTCAGTTATGCGGTGGCGGGCGGGGGTGTCGGACCGCATTTTGATTCCTATGATGTTTTTTTACTGCAAGGTCGCGGTCAACGCCGATGGCAAATCAGTGCACAAACCGATTTGAGTTTGATCGATGGATTGCCATTAAAAATTTTGCAGAATTTTACCCCTGAACAAGAATGGGTGCTGTCCACGGGAGACATGCTGTATTTGCCGCCCTGTTACGCCCACAATGGAATTGCGGTGGGTGAATGCATGACTTATTCGGTCGGTTTTCGTGCCCCCAGCACACAAGAAATTGTCACCCAGTTTTTAATCTACCTGCAAGACCGTTTGCAATTGCCCGGCATTTACCAGGACCCTGATCTGCAGGCGCAAGCCCATCCGGCACAAATCAGCGAAACCATGCTGACACAAATGGAGCAAATGATTCAGCAGTTGACGTGGACACGTGCGGATATCGCGGATTTTCTGGGCAGATATTTAACCGAACCCAAAGCGCACGTGTACTTCAATCCACCCGATGACATGCCGGGTTTCGAGGCATTTTGTGAACAGGTGGTCAGGCGGGGCATACGGCTCGCGCCCCAGTCACGCATGTTGTTCCATGAAAACCGGTTTTACCTGAATGGCGAACCAGTCACCATCAATGAACCGGGGATGCTGGAATTGGCGGATCGGCGGGCGAAGGATGGAAGTGAATTGTCCAGGGTGTATTTGCAGTGGTTGTATGAGGCCATGGAAGATGGGTTTGTAGTGTGGGATGGGAAATAGGCAATGCTGGTATGATCACCATTTTTGCGCATAGCCAACCAGGCCCATCAACAGGCGTACCACTAACGTCGCTATGTTCGGGAAAGCGCGTTGATACCATGGTCGCTTGCGCCAACCATCTGCCCCGACCCATTGCCCTCTTTGCTGCATGGCTGTTTGCAGGGCAGTGTACAGCTCGTTTGCAAAACGGGGACTTTCAACCAGTATATTCGCCTCACGCGCCAGCAATAAACTGAATGGGTCGATATTGCTTGACCCCACTGTTGCCCAATGTCCATCGATGACAGCAACCTTGGCATGTAAAAACCCGTGGTGGTATTCGCAAATCGCTACGCCAGCAGTCAATAATTCCCCATACCAGGCCTGCGTGGCATAGTGCAATAAACGGTATTCGGCTCGCCATTGCAGCAACAGCGTCACCTGTACACCACGCTGCGCGGCATCAGTCAGCGCATGGCGAAAACGTGGTCCCGGCAAGAAATAAGCGTTGGCGATCAGTACGTATTGTGTTGCCGTTGCGATGGCAGACAAATAGGCTTCTTCGATGTCCCGCCTGTGACGAAAATTATCACGTATCACGTAGGCCACTTTATCACTGCCCGTCATCGTCTGGTTTGTTGTTGTGAAGGCAAGTTTTCTGTGCGTGGCATGACCATGCGCCCAGGCAATAAATGACCACAGTCGCCGCACATCTCTGGCAATTTGCTGCACTACTCTGCCTTGTACGCGTACTGCGTAATCAAAGCGTGGCGGAATTTGGCTGGCGGTGTCCATGTCATCAATGATATTAATGCCGCCGATCAATGCCTGTCGGTCATCAATGACCGCCACCTTACGATGCATACGCCGCAATCGGTGGCGATGTAACAAAAAACGCAGACGCTCGGGGCGAAACACCAACCACTCAACGCCAGCATCTTCCATCTCAGTCACCCAGGCAGGGTTTAACTCGCGCGAACCAAAACCGTCGACCAGTACCCGAACCGCCACGCCCCGCCGGGCGGCTGCTATCAACCATTCCTTGACGGCGCGTCCTGTGCCATCATTGGCAAAAATATAAGTTTGTAAATAAATAACATGTTGTGCCGAATCAACGGCTGCCTGTAAAGCAGGAAAATAGGCCGTCCCACTTTCCAGTAAATCTACCTGATTGCTTTGCGTCCACATTGCCATCCTATGCGTGCGCGACCAATGTGGCGACCAAAGCAGCGTGATCCGAGCGACGCAAGCCATCACTTGCCCGCAACACCCGCGCCCCTGTTACCTGCCAGCCACGTACGTATATTCTGTCCAGTGACAACAAGGGCAAACGTGCCGGAAAGCTTTTTGCCGTCTGTCCATGCATACTTGTAAATGCCTCTTGCAACCCTAAATTCTCAGCAAAATGACGTCCCGCACGACCACGCCAATCATTAAAATCCCCCGCAATAATTAATGGCGCGGTATCCGGCACAGATTCACGTACGTGTTGTTGTAATAGGGATAATTGATGACGCCGACTCCGCTCAAATAACGCCAGATGCACGCACATCAGATGCACAGGTTCTGCCAAATCAGGTACGGCAATCTGCGCATGAAGCACGCCACGCGATTCAAAGGCATGGGCCGACACATCCAGGTTCTCACTTGCCACAATCGGGTAGCGTGATAAAATGGCATTGCCATGGTGCCCGTTGGTATACACCGCATTTTTGCCATAGGCATAATCCCCCCACATCTGATCCGCCAAAAACTCATGCTGTGGCGCACTCGGCCAATTTTGCCAACGTTGCGCATGTCCCGCATGGCTACCCTGAACCTCCTGTAAAAACACTACATCCGCATGTATCGCACGCAAGCGATCGCGCAGATCATGGATAACCATGCGCTGATTCAGGCACGAAAAGCCTTTATGGATGTTATAGCTCGCTATTTGCAATGACGGATTCATTGCGAGATTATCCAGGAAATGGTCATTTATAACTTGCCGCATTAAAACGATCAATTGGTTGCATGTCATTACCCGCTATTTTCAGGATCATAACAACTATTCACATTGAATAGCCAAGGGTATCATTAACTCAGTCCGATTTCAGTTATTTTGTTTACAACCCATGGTATTTCAGCTGAATAGCCAGGCGTTTCACCATGACCAATGTTCAGTTTGAATGTGCTACTATCTCATTATGATGCCGCCTTGCCATGAAACAAAATAAAGCGTTTAATTCAATCTGCATGAGCGTGTTCAATACGGATACAGCAATGCAACACCCGGACTCGCGCCACCACCTGATCGAGTAAACGAGGTGGCTGGATAGATGGTGTTGGTTGAGGTGTGTTTGGCATAGCATTATCCAAAAACGAGTCGTGCAAAATTTATTTTGTAGGATGAATTAAATCGGAAAAAGGTGACGCTTCCCTTTGTTGATCTTGGGCGTTTTTTACAGCAGAAATTTTGCCGCATCAGTCCCAGTCACCGGCCTAACGAATAAGGTTAGATCGTGCGCAAGCCACGATCTGAACCGTTTGTTGGACGAACCCGGTTAAGGTGTGAGTGGGTTTTGATATGCAAATATATCTTCGTGCGTGACGGTTTTCACGGGGCAGTTTTCCATTTGCCACCCCATTCCCATCATTAAAAGTTGCCCTTGCAACAACTTATCCGGCACATCTGTCGTTTTTCAACGTGCTTTGCGTTGGTTTCGTGTGATTTTTGCCTGTTTCAGGGTGAGTCTGCCCACTCCTGCCTGACATGGCAGGTTTGAGGGGCGTGCTGTGTTACACAGCAAACTCCCCAACATCGTGCGTTCGCAAGCAGTTGAAGGCCGATTTGATGCGGGTGCGGATGATTTTTAGTCTGCCACCGCAACATTTACACTT
>JAJYMO010000039.1 GCA_021786845.1 Pseudomonadota bacterium
TTTTATCGCTCACTCTTTTCGAGAAAATCACTTTACAACAATCACTTACGAACACGAGCGACACTTCAGGCCAGCATCAATTCAATAACCAATTGATTTTAGATGGAATTTAACCGGACACTAGTGATTGGAGTTGGAAGCTGAATCTAATTAAACGCGTAATTTCAAGACAGGGATGTCGCCGCGGCGACATCTTGTAAATACCCGTGAAATTTCAATACAAAATCACGGGTACACGAGGAGATGGGCGTACTTGATCCTGTGTTGCGTCGAACTTGGATCAAGAGAAGAAGAGGGCTGGCTTATCTACGGCAATTCGACACATCTCAATGCTAGGCATCGGCCTGTATATCAAGCCAAGCCGAGAGGGCGGCGCAGTGCACGATAATCTTTTTCCCATTATATGAAACAAGCCCCGCTTGCTTGAATACATTCATGAGTTCGGTGATAGTCTGCCTGCATGTGGCGACCATATTCGCTATATCTTGGTGTGTCAGCGGCACGCCTAATGCAACAGCCTCAGTTGAGGTGTCTCCATACTGTGAGGCTAGGCAAAGCAGTAATTTGCCGAAGCGTATTTTGATATTGTAGGTGCTTAAATTCTCGATGAAATGCGCTGTTTGAGAGAGTCTCTTACCGATATTGCTAATGATTTTCAGGGCAATGCCGGGCTCTTCCATGAGCATTCTCAAGAAATTTCCGCGCGGCAAAATGCACAGGAAAGACTTTCCAAACGCCTCGGCAAACATGGAGTGGCAAGAGTCTTCACCAAAGACGAAATCCCCAAAGACATCCCCCGGCCCAAGAATCGCGATAATATTTTCGCGCCCGTCTATCGCTAGCCGGTAAAGCTTCACATGTCCTTCGCGAATGAGGTAAACATATTCGGCGGGTTCTTCTGCGGAAAACACGATTTGTTTCGTTTGGAAATATTTTTCCACAACAGTGAAGCCGACCTGTCGGGCTTCGTCGCAGCTTAGTCCTTCAAAGAGTGGTAGCTCCTTAAGAAAGGGGGCGATCATTACAGGTTCCACTTGTGTTTTACTCCGGGTGGGAGGTCAAAAAAAATCTAGTCGTCGGGGGTACCCTTTGCTGTAATTGGTGAGTAAGGGTCGGAATGCCTCCAAATTTGAGTATTATATAAGAGTATGACTTTTAATGCCCAACCCCTCGAAAAGGTAAAATTAGTCCCATCGTCTGACACAGTGGGCACAGGGGGGATCAACAGCACCAAGCACCACGGCACTGGGGTCAGAAGATAACTCCCCACCTTTAAAGTTGGCACGTGCTGTGCAGCCTAGAATGGAAGGAAAGTGAAGTTGTTCTGGGGTAGAATAGACGGCAGGGCAAGTGTCAGTAGGCGTTTTTTACGAATCTGTTTTTAGATAATTTACATTAAATCAAATGCTTGCTGTATTATTCGCCCCGTTTGTGCAATATTTAGATTAGGAGCGGTATGCGTAGAATATTGATGTTATGCCTGTTAAGTGTTCTGGCGAACCATGCCGCGGCGGTATCCATTCAGCACTGGCAGCTTGCCAATGGGGCTCAAGTGTATTTTGTTGAGAACCACGATCTGCCCATGCTGGATGTGAGCGTGGATTTTCCTGCGGGCAGCGCATATGACCCCGCTCATCAAGCGGGTTTGGCCAGCCTCACGCAACGTATGCTGGATCAAGGTGCTGGCGGCATGAGTGACACGCAAATTGCCGAGGCTTTAGCCAATGTCGGCGCTCAATTGAGCGGTCATTTTGACGCGGACCGTGCGGGGATCGTTTTGCGTACCTTGACCCGTGCTGATGACGCAGAGCCTGCGCTCAAAATCATGAGCAAGGTGTTGGAACAACCCGTGTTCGCTGAACCCGTGGTAGAGCGTGAACGGGCACGGGTGATTGATGATTTGCTCGCTTCCGAAGGACAACCGCAATCACTTGCGGCCGTCGCATTTCAAAAACTGGTATTTGCCGGACAACCGTACGGACATCGGGAAAAGGGGAATATTGACAGCGTTAAATCCTTGAACAGTGCAGATTTAAAATCATTCTATCGCAGTCATTACAGTGCGCGAGCGGCGGTGATCGCATTGACCGGGGATGTAACCCGTGCGCAGGCCAACCAGATCGCCGGACAATTGACAGCGAATTTGCCGCCCGCCAGTTTGGCCGCCAGCACAGCCATTGCACCCGTGCCGGCCTTGCAGCAGTCAGTGATGAAACGCATCGTGTTTCCGTCTCAACAAAGCCAAATTTTAATCGGTCAGCCCGGTGTAGCGCGGGGCGACCCGGATTACGTTGCTTTGTATGTCGGCAATTATGTCTTGGGTGGGGGAGGGTTTGATTCCCGTTTAATGCACGAGGTACGTGAAAAACGCGGGTTGACTTACAGCGTTTACAGTTACTTCATGCCCATGCGGCAGGCTGGGGCATTTCAGATTGGGTTACAAACTCGTGCCGATAAAACCGCACAAGCTCTGGCCGTCACCCAGCAAACACTGGCTGATTTCGTTGCGCAAGGCGTGACCGCAGCCGAATTGACGCAGGCACAGCACAGCATCATCGGTGGATTCCCTTTGCGCATCGACAGTAATCAAAAACTGCTGGAATATTTGGCCATGATTGGTTTTTATCAGTTACCTTTAAATTATCTTGATACTTTCCCTGACAAGGTTGCGGCAGTGACCGCAGAACAGATCAAGTTGGCTTTTCAAACCCATATCCATCCTGACCGCATGGTAACGGTGGTGGTAGGCAATGCCCCAGCGCAACCTTCAAACAGCAAATCAGATGGCGCAACGAAATAAAAGCGTATCATCAACACGCCGCAATACAGTGCGCCTGATTGGTGGGCGCTGGCGACATCGCCTGCTGCACTTCCCGTCAATGGATGGATTGCGCCCCACAGCGGATGCGGTACGGGAGCGCTTGTTTAACTGGCTGGGTCAGGACTTAACCGGCTGGCACTGTTTGGATCTGTTTGCGGGCAGTGGCGCACTGGGGTTTGAAGCCGCTTCACGCGGCGCGGTGCAGGTGGTGATGGTAGAAAGAAATCGCACCGCCTACCAGGCATTGGAAGTCAACCGGCAGCAGCTCGATGCGGTGATGGTACAAACCATCTGCGCAGATGGCATCGCCTGGTTGCAACAATGCAAGCTAACCGAAGCCTTTGCAGGTTTCAATCTGGTATTGCTGGACCCGCCTTTTGCATTGTCATTATACACAGCAGCCTTGACCCACATTCAATCTTTGCTTGCCCCTTCGGCATTTGTATATGTGGAGCATGACGGCACGCTTCAACTGCCAGAAGACTGGGCAGTGTGGCGGGAAGGGCGCAGCGGATTGGCGCATTATTGTTTATTGAGGCCGACGATATGAAACGACTTGCAGTATATCCGGGCACTTTTGATCCAGTGACCTCCGGACATGAAGACCTGGTCCGGCGTGCGACGCGCATTGTGGATGAAATCATTGTCGCCGTCGCCGTGGGTGGCCACAAGCAGCCTTTTTTTGATCTGGATGAGCGTGTGGCGATGGCGCAAGCCGTATTTGCCGATATTCCCAATGTACGCGTAATGGGTTTTTCTGGTCTGCTGATGGATTTTATGTCCGCCCAATCTGCGCACATCGTACTGCGTGGCTTACGCGCCGTCTCTGATTTCGAATATGAGTTTCAGTTGGCTGGCATGAACCGGAAGCTTAATCCCAACGTCGAAACGGTGTTCATGACCCCGGCTGAGCACTATATGTTCATTTCTGCCAGTATGGTACGCGAAATCGCCTGGTTGGGCGGCGATGTGAGCCCGTTTGTTCATCGCTGCGTGGCTGAAAAATTGCGTCTGAAGCTCAATGGGCATCGGCAAGCCGCTTCTGCGGATTAGTTTTATTCACAGACACCGCAAGTGATATGATCCGGATTGAAATATCCGCCGGGTGTATTCACCGTAACACACTCACCCGGTGGATATTTCTGCGTCTGCGCTAACAGCGCATCGGTGTTAACTCTTCGCGAACCACGTTGTATACCAGGTTGATATAACGCTGATGCAGAAGTCGCATCCCCAAGATGTATTTTTCTGCGCAACCCCAGTCAGATGGGTCAAAATTAGCGAAGGTCCATTCGTACATAATACCGTCACCACGGGCTTGCACATCCATAGATGCGCCATTCCAGGTTTGGGACAACTGTTTACTGCCATTGTCTTTGACCGGAGCTGACAGAATTTTGGAAATAGGCATAAAGATACCAATACGCAAAATGTCGCCTGCAACGGATATAGAATAATAATAGTGACTTTCGTCACCTTCGCCGATGAAGTTGGGAGCAACCTCAATGAGCAGGGAACCGAACTCAACATCCATCCGCAACCAGCGTGGCGGAACATGATCCATATCCCAGCCAGTCAATTCCTCAACTTCCATTGGCTCCGTTTGCAAGGTGTCAACAATACAGTTAAAAAAATACTCGCGCGCGGCGAGTAAATCAGTTTTACTTTGGATTTGCAGTGTTTTCATTCTGGAATACCCCTACTGAGCGAGATAAAGCCAACTCGAATACAGGCGGGTGAATGCCCACGATAAAACGAAAAATCGGCACCCAGTGCACCCACCCTTTTGACAAACATGGCACACGGTTTTGTGACAACATGTTGGCTTGTGCTGTGTCCGGGTTAGGCTAAAGACGAGTTTATATTTTATGTGTTGACGTAAAAGATTTTTATTTCCCCTTGTTGTAAAAAGATCAATGCACATCATCGACATTTTTTGAAAAATACGCTGAGGATTTGTTTACGAAACTTCTATTGGATGACAACAATGCCCGCTGATACGGAAATGGTCGGCAAACCAAAAAAGCAAGATGCTGGCATGAAACCCACACGCTTACTTGACAAGAATATTACACAAAAATATTGCATCAATATTACATCAGCGCATGAAACAAGGCATAAGCATATGAAACAGCGCAATGATGTCAAACCAATTCGGACTGGCCCCGGATCCTGGGTGTTGATGACACCAGTTACTCGCCATTTTCCACTTTTTCGGCCTCTTGTTGCATGAGGCGTGCGTGGGCATAGGCTTGTGTTTTGACTTCCCGGCTACTGGGGGTTTCCAGGCTAATGCGGCCAAGCCGGCCACTGCGGTAATCCTGCAATAAGGTTGCGGCCGCTTTATCGTAATCAGGCTCCCCACCTTTGGCGCGAAAGCCACGTTGTCGTGCGATGCTTTCAATCACGCCCGATGCATCCATCTGCGCGGTATTGAACCCATAGCGCTGATCCAGCATTTGCGGATAGCGCTCCAGCAAAATACCGGCCAAAAAAGTCGCGACTTCTTCATCGATGATTGCGTTGCGGCCAATGGCATGACTCGCCGCCAGCATGAGCGCGTCTTCTGGCCAATCAATTCGCGGCCACATCAAACCGGGCGTATCCACCAAAACCATGTGGTCATTCAGTTCCAGCCGTTGTTGGCTTTTGGTGACAGCAGGTTCATCGCCCACTTTGGCCACCCTTTTTTTGAGCAAAGCATTCATCAGGGTGGATTTCCCCACATTGGGGATGCCCATAATCATCATGCGCAGCGGTTTGACAGTGGTGCCGCGATGCGGCGCCAATTGTGAGCAAAGCTTGATAATCCGTGCCACGTCGGTATTGGTTTTGCAAGACAACGCCACAGCACTCATGCCGTCCTGTTTTTGGTACCAATCCAGCCATTCCCGGGTGGCAATGGGGTCGGCGAGATCGGCCTTGTTCAACACTTTCAGGCCGGGGCGTTGACGGTGACGCCGCAAGGTCTCAATCATCGGGTTTGCGCTGGCTTCGGGCAGGCGGGCATCCACCAGCTCGATCACCACATCGGTGTAAGCCATGGTTTCGGTGGCTTTTTTGCGCGCCGCCACCATGTGTCCGGGAAACCATTGTATGCTCATGTTAAAATTTGACGACTTAAAGACGTGTATTCTACGGTAAGCGCGTTCAAATCGCTTGAAAAACATAGCGGGATGAAGCAGATTACGGTAATTTTCACCCAACCGGGGTAAAATATCAAATCCAGCTCCCTATATCCCCGCATTATGCTACGCATTACTGAACTCAAGTTGCCTATTGAACATTCGGCTGACGCTCTGAAAGGGGCGATTTGCCGTCGCTTGAACATCACTGAAAAAAACCTGCTTGAATTCAAGATATTCCGTCGCGGTTACGACGCACGCAAACGAACGATGATACAGTTTGTTTATACTGTAGATGTCCAGGCAAGCAACGAAGCAGGGTTGTTATCCAAATTCAGTTCAGACAAGCATGTCAGTGTTACGCCCGATACCACTTATCATTTTGTCACGCAGGCACCAGACAGCTTACCTACCCGCCCAGTGGTGATCGGCCTGGGTCCTGCGGGTTTATTCGCCGGTTTGGTTTTGGCACAGATGGGATTCCGTCCCCTGATTCTGGAGCGAGGGAAATCGGTGCGCGAACGCACGCAGGACACTTGGGGTCTATGGCGCAAAGGGCAACTGATGCCCGAATCGAACGTGCAATTTGGTGAAGGTGGGGCAGGGACCTTCTCGGATGGCAAACTGCACAGCCAAATTAAAGACCCCAAACATTATGCCCGTAAAGTCATCAACGAGTTGATTCTGGCCGGTGCGCCAGAAGAAATCGCCTATGTCAGCAAACCGCACATCGGGACTTTTCGTTTGGTGGGGATCGTGGAACACCTGCGCACCACCATTCAAGCCTTGGGTGGCGAGATTCGTTTTCAAAGCCGTGTGGTGGACATGGTGCGTGAGAATAATGAATTAAGCGCAGTGATATTGGATAGCGGCGAAGTGATTGCTTGCTCCGAAGCTATTTTAGCAATTGGTCACAGTGCACGAGATACTTTTGAAATGCTTTATGCGCGCGGCGTTTACATGGAAGCCAAACCCTTTTCTGTAGGGGTACGCATCGAACATCCACAAGGCTTGATTGACCGGTGTCGACTGGGCGATGCGGCAGGCCACCCGGAGTTGGGCGCAGCAGATTACCGTTTAGTGCACCACGCCAGCAATGGGCGGGCGGTGTACAGTTTTTGCATGTGCCCAGGCGGCACAGTGGTTGCCGCCGCATCCGAACCAGGCAAGCTGGTCACCAATGGCATGAGCCAATACTCACGCAATGAACGCAACGCCAACAGCGCGATTGTCGTCAATGTCACACCTGATGACTATCCGGGACACCCTCTGGCAGGCATTGCATTCCAACGACAGTGGGAAGGCCGTGCTTTTGAGTTGGGTGGCAGCAATTATCACGCGCCCGTTCAGTTATTGGGCGATTTTCTGGCTGGTCGTGCGTCCACTCAATTGGGTGAGGTACAACCCTCTTATCAACCAGGGGTGACATTGTGTGACTTGGCCAGCACATTACCGGATTATGTGATGTCGGCAATGCGCGAAGCCCTGCAAGCCTTTGACAAAGAGTTGCGCGGCTTTGCTTTGCCTGATGCCGTATTAACAGGCGTGGAAACACGCACCTCTTCCCCGGTCCGTATACGTCGAAATGAAGACAATTATCAAAGCATTAATACAGCTGGGCTGTATCCTGCCGGCGAGGGCGCTGGCTATGCGGGGGGTATTTTATCGGCCGCAATAGATGGCATTCGCGTCGCAGAGGCCTTGGCGTTACGTGTCGCGGAAAAATGATCCTGCTGTCCTGTCACAGGATGCGGGCGCCAGGAATCCTTGCTAGCAATGTCGTTGAATTGAAGTGGCGGAAGCTAACATCACTCTGGTGTCTGTGGGGTTTGTTTTCTGGATCGCGTCGCCGGTTTTACTGTGGTAGCCTGGGCTTTCGCTGCTGCCCTGGCTTCAGCGACTTGCTTTCTGGCTGAGATTTTTTCAGCGGTCATTTGGGCTTTGGCTGCGGCTTTGGCCTCTGCCATTTGGGCTTTTTCAGCGGCTTTTGCTTCTGCCATCCGAATTTTTTCCTGTGTTTTGGCTTCTTCCTGTTTGGCGTCCAGGCGTTCTTGTCGCGCTTTCATTATTTGGGAATATCCCGGCAAGCTGCCAGAAACAGAAGGTTTCAGGCTGCTTAAGCTGCCCATATGCAAGTTGATACCGCCTGCCAGGGCATGTACAAAATTAGAAATGTGCTTGGTCAAGAAATAAGCAAACAGGCTCCAGAACACCAACAAGAGTGAGTACAGCAAAAATTTTAACAAATCAAAGGTGCCTGAGAATGCCCCTGCGCCATTCGCCATGATCGCCACATTGCTGCCATGTTTACCCACCTCGATCAGAACTTGCGCCATGATGTCGCCCACCACCACCGCCACCAACTTGTATATGCCGCCCGAAATGACAAAACTCATCCAGTTTTGGAAATAGCCCTGTGCAGGGGGGAAAACCAGCGTGGCCACAAACACTGGACCGACCGCTAAACCGATGTACACAATAAAAGCGCCAATGTTGACGTAAATTAAAGCGTAGGTCATGGACAACATCAGTAGTGCAACACAAATCAGGGCCACCACCAGTGTCAAAATAGCCATTAACAACATCCAGCCCAACCCGCCACTCACGGCAGACTTCGCCACGCTGTAGAGCGAAAAGCTCGACAGGTCATTCGTCACCATGCTAAACATACCCTGTATCGCTTGATAATACACATCGATCACTTTGTCAGAAGGGTCTCCGGCCTGTGTAAATGGCGTGCTTAACTCATCCAGGCCATACTCAAGAAAATGAGCCACCCCTACACCACTCGGACTTCCCCAACTGGCCAGCAATTCCATCGCAATCATGGCACGCATGGTATGCTGAATAATTTTACGGAACATGCTGTCCAGTTGTTGTTCGGCCATGCCTTCGAAAATATACCATACCAACATGATGGCAAAGAACACGCCCAGTAACTGCTCACCCACCGGAACCAACCTGGACGCCAGGGCCGCACCAGCGGTGTGCATAGCCGACAATCCTGCGTACAACTCTTTGCCAAAATCCGGCGCAGGGGGTGCGGAAGCCACCGTATTGACTGGCTGCCCGACCCCGCTGCCGAGTTCCGCACCCGTCGCATTGCCAGCCCATGCCACATTGAACAGTGCGATGCCAATTATCAAGACTGCACAAACCCACCGTTTTATCCACGCCCTGTGCCGAAGGCTTGAACACGCGATCACGATAACCACCTGACCAGCATCATTACCCCGAACAACAGACTGGAGAGCATGGACCCCGCCAACAATAACGGGGTTTCTGTCATCACCATTGCCCATGCCAGTGCCCAACGCACCCGCCAGACATAACGGAATTCGGGCGGTGAACGATATTTCGCACGGTCAATCGTGGACATGTTTCGCCACAACACGATTTGGCGTAAAAATACGCGTTGCTCAAGCCCATTCACCCAAAACAATGCAAATCCCAGCATGATTTTCATGGTGTGATGGCTGCTGCCCATGCCTTGTGTTCCATCTGACTTTGACTGTAACCGGAGGGGGTATTGGCGCTGCTTGAAACCTGCTGCTGTTCCGCTTGCTGTTGTTGCGCCCATTGCAGGGCTGCACGCTGTCGCTGAGCCACATCAGTTTGTTGCCGTTGTGTGTGGTATGCCTGCTGCGCATGATGTTCCGCACTGGCTTGTGCAAATTGCCTGTTCAAATTGACGGTTTCTCCAGCCACCATCGCCATCAAAGTATTCAATTTATCCAGACCTTCCAAATTACCTTGACTGGGTAATTGCGTCATCATATTTTCCAAAGACGTCGATTTATCCGCCACATCCTGCAGGGTTTGGGTATCACGCTGATAGGCGGTTTGATATTGGCCCCCTTTTGTAGCGGCCAGCTGGGCTTCCATTTCCAGGTATTGTTGTGGATTAGTGCCCAAAGCCTGTGCTTCAACCATACGTGACCCCAGCATCTGTGTGGCCTGCTGATAAGAGGTTTGCATGGCATTCAGGTCATTTAATAGCTGCTGGGTTTGTTGACGCTGTGTTTTGTACACCGCAAGCGTGCCGTGTATCAAATCCGCTGGCGCATTCACCAGATTTTTTTCTGCGTCCATCAACGTATTGATGCGTGTAATTTCGGCCTGCGCCTGATTTTCCAGCATGATCCCCTCTTTGATGCCACTGTCCATCAATTTGATAAAATTGGCAATTTGTGTCCATTCTGTCGCCCATGTAAAGGCATGACCGGATTGCGAATAGGTCAGCATCCCTAACATGACGCTGACAAACAGGTGTTTTTTTAGGGTGCTTTTCATGCTGTCTGCTCATCAGGAAAGCATGGCTGCCATATAATTCTCCCGCCAATTGGTCTGTCCCGATTCATAATGGTGTTGAAACTGCGTTTGCGCCAAAGAATCAGAACGCACGATCGCCAGTGTCACCGGATCAATGGACAGGATTGCCTGTCGAAATACGCCTGGTTGCTGAATGAAATAATCCCGCTTCGGTGTACCCGACGCGATTTGCGCCACATGATCTTCATGCAAACCAAACTGTTCCACATACAGGGGCAGCATTTGTGGTGAAAGCGCATTGCTGTTAGGCAGATAGATTCTGGTCTGAATGTTGTCGCGCAAACTGGAAAACACACGAGAATCGGCAATGTCCTCCAGGGACTGCGTTGCCATCACCAATTGCGCAACCAGTTTGGCAAAGGTTTTAGTCCAATCGCGAATTTTCTGTTCGAAATAAGGATTTTCCAGCATGAACCAACATTCTTCGACATAAATCAGTGTGGGAGTGACGCCATGCAGTGGATCACGCAACAAGGTATAAATACGGTAAAAGGCGTAATCCATAAATGCACGGGCCACATGCTCTTTTTGTAAAATTTCGCCCATTTCTATGCAGCAAAATTCCGATATGGAAAAGGTGTCTTCGTGATTATCAAAATAATGTGCCAATGCCCCTGAACCTACCCATGCATCCAATTCATTTTGCAATGACGGTGCCAACACGGAATGCAAATGCCCCAACGTCCAATGCGCGGCATCTTGCGCGGATAAACCCTGTAAAGCATGCCAAACATCCTTCACATCCTCTGCCGTATAGCGATAACCGCGATAGCAGATTAAGCCTTCTACCCAACTTGCTAACCATTCCAACGCCCTGGCATCACCCAGCAAACTCAGTGGATTCCAACGATTATGGCTATGCGCTGAAATATCGATGTGATCGCCGCCCATCATTAAAGTGGCGATACGACAAGATCGGTCCTTATCAAAAATAATGATTCGTGAGGGCGTGTATTTTCTAAATTGTGCAATCAACACATTCATCCCGGTAGATTTTCCTGATCGGGAAGGTCCTACTACCAAAGCATGTCCCAAATCACCCACATGCAAATTCAGGTAATACGGGGTGTTGTAAGCCGTTTCCAGTAACATGAGCGCAGCGGAATATTGACCACGTTGCTGGGTCAAATAAGCATTGCTTTGTTGTCCTGGATCTACAGTACGTAGCGGGGTAAGGTCCGACAAAGAGGGAATCTCCAACATAAACCAGCGCTTCTGTGTGGCATACATGCCGGCAATTCCCCCTGCAAATGCCGATAGCAAATGCGTTTTTTCTTTTATTACAGTCAAATTATTGAGTTCCAGCGCCGCAGACACTTTGGCAAGTACCTGCTCGGCGGCTTGTGCCGTGCCTGCAATTGCCATGACCTGAGCAGCATACCAGCCATAATAAGCATCATTCATTTCTACCCGGTTACTTGCCCGATGCGCTGCTTCAGCCGATTCCATCCTGGCATCATTAGTGCGCGCATCGGCATGACCGTTGAAAGCGAGGTACAGCCAAGTCAGTGGCGAATATTTCAGCAAATCATTATACTGGCGGACACTGGTTAAATAGCTTGTCACCTGCTTCTTGCTGGCAAAATGGAAATTTTGTGAGAACACCAGTTCACCATCCATGGACAACAACTGATCAAATAGCCCTTGATAGGTCATCCGTGGCGGTTCTTTCAACGAAACACCCATGACATACGTACATTCATCGAAGAGCAAGTACTCGCGTTCAATGACCAATTCTGCGTTGGGTATATGTGTATCCAAAAATGGCATTGCGACCAACGCTTCCTGAGTGGATGAAGGGTTCACGCAGCGGCGTAACAATCCCCTCAATGAATTGCCTGCGACACGCGCGATACCTAAACCGGATAAACGCTCCACAAAACGATCAAGCAAGCCATTAAATTTTTCTGTGCGACCGGCCAATTCACTGGCCGCATAGGCAAATGCTTCATTGCCACGCAACAAAGATCCCAGCGTACGGCCCATGGCACGAAATACACCATATCCATTTTGCAGATAAAATTGCATCCTCGTGGCAAGGCCATTCAATCCGCGATCGGGAATCAGGGTGATGGCCAAATAATTTCGGTTGCTAAAGTTGTTGCCAGAATCAAATTGCGCTTTCCGCTGCGCATCAATTAATTGGGAGTAGGGGTCGGGAAACACAGCGACCGGATAATGCGGACACTGTTGACGGTGCACCAACCAGGTAAATATGCAAGGTGCCTCTTTAAATACTTCATACGCCTGATCTAAAGCCTGAAGAAAATAGGCGACGTCGCCCGAACTTGATCCATCAATGTCGATACCCGCCACTTCAAAAAACACCGTCAATGAGCCGTCCTTGTTCACCACCACATCATCATCGCCATAGGTAAACATCCACGGCAACAACTCGGAAAATGGGCGCTCGTGATGCGTATTCATAACATTTGGTCTCGTCCAAATCCAACCGGACGACGATTAAACCGGTAATGCCCCGGCACTGACCAGGGCGTATAGTGGTCAGACTGTCTGGTGTATTCGAGATAAATCTCTCGTGCTTGCAAATCTGATTTGGCCGCAAAAATCAGCACCCCGTGCAACCCCCCTACTATCAGAACGTACTGCCACACATGCAGCAACGCAATAGCCATAAAGCCGAAGGCCAGATTAGCCACCACCAGCTTAAACTCCCCACCGGCGAGCATCTTCACCTCGGATAATCGGGTGGCGACTTGTGTTCGGCGCACTATAGGCCGCATGGTTTCGAATATTGATGCAAAGTGAGATGCCCAAAATATCAGGATATTAATGCACAGGTGCGGCCGAAATGCTTGCCACAGTCGTTTGATTACAAGGCAAAGCGATACCCATGCCGGCCATAATGGCCGGTATTCCCAACAACATCCCGGCGCCGATACCGACCACTAAAAAGGTCATCACCGGGAAACCGCGCCCACCCATATCTGTTAGCCATGCAATCACGCCCACGGCTAAAGTGATGGCCACAATCAGCCCTATCATGGCAGGGCTATCAAAAAAATTGCTTAAAATATAGCAAAATGGTTGGTATAAAGCATTCATATGCTGTCCTCATTAAATGAAACTGGCCATCATCCTGGTACACGCCAACTCACTGCGGATGCCCTGCGGGAAAACGACTAAAAATTTCTCGAAACTGATACCTTTCTTGCTCAAAACCCATTATTTCCACCACCCGTACCGGTCCACGCTGACCCCCCAAATTAGCCGCTTGCACCACAAAGCGAAAAGTCTGGGCAATTTGACGCGCCATCGCCGCTTGCGGGAAATTAACGGCTTCCGGCGACATGCGCATTAAACTCTCCAGGCGATTCAGCGCTGATTCTGCCGTGTCAGCATGTATCGTGCTGATACCCCCTGAGTGTCCGGTATTCAGCGAATCCACCAAGTCGTAGGCTTCGCCGCCACGAATTTCTCCCACCACAATACGATCTGGACGAAAACGCAGACAAACCCGAACCAAAGCACGCACATCCACACCCAAATCGCGATTGGCCTCAAATGACACCCGATTAGGCGCATCTAACTTGAGTTCGGCCGTGTCTTCTATCGTAATCACCCGTTGATTTGCAGGTATTGCTTGTAACAGGGCATTGGTCAAAGTGGTTTTACCCGAACTGGTTCCTCCTGCAATGAGCACGTTATGTCGATGTTCTACCGCCCAAGTTAAAAACTGGCGTAAAAAATCTCCACCTTGTTGTACCAGCGTCTCAGATGGGCGCTGCGCGCCAACGCGATAGCTTTGCTGGGCTTCAGCCACCTGGAATGGCGAAAATGCGCCATTTGCCACATATTCATGCAATGAAATTTGTTGTGCCGCATGTTTACGCAGGCTCATCGCATGGCCATGAATGGCAATGGGATACATCACCGCCGCAACACGCATATCAGGTAATCGTGCGTCCATAATGGGTGTCAGTTTTTTATCATTATTGGAAGCCAGGGCACGTATTGCCATCTCTACCGCCAGCGGTTGCAAACTCGCCTCTATCCTTTGCATCACCCCAGATTCTTCTACCCAAATTTCTTCCGGTCGATTAATCATGATTTCCTGCACATTCGGATTATCCAGATGGGACAAAATTGGTCGCAATGCGCCGCGCAATACATCCAGTGCTTTGCGCCCTTTGCTACTCTGCACAATCTCACCTCGATTCAATTCCATATTCATCGGCAATGTTCTTTAGTTTAATAAAAACTTGCTGTGCGTAATGAACCCGTTTAATTTCAGTTTTTGCGTTATAAGCGCCGACCGCACGCCAATTCTTGCCATACAAGATAAAATTATTCGCCAATATCCAGGCACCCACATTTAAGTTAATGCACGGATTCTTTAATTCCTCGAACCCAATGCCATAGGGCTTTAATACAGGCAACCATGATGTATTTATCTGCATCAAACCAATATCATATGACCCGTTTTCATTGTGGTTAACTGCATGAGGATTCAACCCTGATTCATGTTCCGCAATGGCCAGCAATAAATACCGGGACACGGCAAACCGTGCCTCGACATCGCCCCAGCAGTCCGCATGGCTTTCTGCACAAAATATCATTCCTAATAATATAAAATATTTCATTAAAATGCGTATTATTTTTAACAAACGCACGAACGACTTAAATTTAATCATTTAAATAATACAATTTGTTGAAAACCCTCTTGCGTTGTTTTTATTATACCTAATTATGTTTCAAGTGTTAATAATATATAAAACCAGGATGGTGTGCAAGTACTTCACGAAAAATTACGTGACCGCCCAGAATTTACTATCCTGCTGGCCGAAGATTTCGAAGGGCGGCAGGGGCACTGAGCTCCGTCCTGATGGGCTCGGTCAGGGTGTGAGGCGTCCCGCCTGATTTTTTAACCCCCGGTATAGAACAGGAGATATGCCATTTCGCTTTAAGCCAACACATTATTTCCCGGGCATAAAAAACGACCCCTTGAAAATTAGCAGCAAACATTGGATGATTCGTACGTGAAGAGGTAGAATATGACGGTGTAGCATTCAGGGGTATTATCTTCAGTTGCAACCGCCCGCCGACAAGAAATAAAGTTGGGTGAGTATTAATGCCGTGAGATACGCGATGACAACAAACCCTCAAAACATACAAAAAATACTCGTTATTGGTGCAGGGCGTGGCGGCACGGCAATGCTCGAACTCTTTAGTGACGACCCCCTGATTAATATCGTCGGTATTGTTGATGCCAACCCGCTAGCACCAGCACTGGCTCTTGCGAAACAGCTCGGCGTGCGGAGTTTTACTGACCTTGCCGACGCAATTGGAGCAAGCCGTCCCTGTCTGGCGTTCAATCTCACTGGCGATGACAGTGTCACCACCTACGTTGCCGCCCAACTGGGCCATGGAAACATTATTGGCGGCTTCCAGGCACGCTTTATCTGGAATTTGTTGACGCGCCTTAAACAAACAAACGAACAAATTACCAGTCTCGCTCACCACGACAGCCTGACCACGCTTCCTAACCGCATCCTGTTCTATGATCGCCTCAACCAGGCCATCACAAGGGCGCACAGAAACAAAGTATCGGTCGCCGTTCTTTATCTTGACCTTGACGGGTTCAAACACGTCAACGACACACTCGGACACAGTGCTGGCGACACGCTCCTCTGTGAGGCTGCCAAACGAATTGTGGCATGTGTACGTGACTCGGACACCGTGGCGCGTATGGGAGGCGATGAATTTACAGTGATCCTCTCCGATGCGCGCGCGCCAAATGGTAAAGATCGTGTGGCCAGGAAAATTATTGAAGCCATCGCTCGCCCATTTGTGATAAATGGAAAAAACTGCTCAATCAGCCTCAGTATTGGCATCGCCCTCTATCCTGACCATGGAGAAACAGCAGAACAGCTGGTAAAAATTGCCGATGCCGCAATGTATTTGGCCAAACACAGCGGCAAGAACTGCTACCGTTCCGCCGGCAACTGACCACCGCTGTTAAAAAAGAATGGCCGTCTTCGCGCCATGCCAGACGACATTCATCAACGAAGTCAGCGCCATCATATCGGACCACCTATGCCCCATCACACCTTGCATCCACTGCCCCATTTCGAATGTCACCTTGATGATGAAGCCGCCACATTGCTTTTAGGTACTGCGCTTTCTCAGTCACTGGTTACAGGGATGATCATTTATCTGTACGGAGATCTTGGGGCAGGAAAAACCACCCTGGTTCGCGGCATATTGCGCGGACTCGGTTATACCAGTACGGTAAAAAGCCCAACTTATCATTTGGTCGAAGCTTATTCTGTTTTTAACTTAAATCTCTACCACTTTGATTTATATCGTTTCAAGAATGCGCTAGAATGGGAAGAGAGTGGATTTAGTGACTATTGCGGTACGGAAAGTTTGTGTCTCATCGAGTGGCCGGAAAAAGGCTTACCCCTGCTGCCCCCAGCCGACGTGCATATCCACCTGAACGAACAGGACGACGGACGCAGTATGCGCGCCGTTGCTTTAACCCCTTTAGGCGCGCGATGCGTAAACAAATTGATAATATGCTGAAATTGTTGAACATTATTCTTGTTGTGTTGCTAAGCTGGCTACCTTGCACCGCAATGGCCGACAACAGCTTAAATGCAATACGGTATTGGCCGTCCATCGACTACAGCCGCATCACCCTTGAATCGCCTCAACCCATCGATTACAGCATGTTTGCGCTTGACCATCCCAAACGCTTGGTCATCGACTTAAAAGGTGTTCAGGCCAACAGCGCGCTACAGAATTTATGCGATAAAATCAATGCTGGCGGCGACCCCTGGATCAGCAAATTACGTTTCGCCACCAATCGCCCCAAAGTATTGCGCCTGGTCATGGAATTACGTGATGACGTCAAACCTACCAGCTTCAGCTTGCAACCTGTCGGTGATTATGCCTACCGGTTGGTCATGGACATCTACCCAGGAAATGCAACAACCAGCACGGCTTTTCACAACAAGGTCACAGCTGGGGTGAATCCAATACCGGTATCCGACACGAACTCCAGCCATCAAATTGAAAATATCGTCCCGATTCAAGCGAATCCGCATGACACCGACAATCTGTCCACCACAAGCGATGAACCTACCCTTGCCAAATTACTCAAAACGCCACCCCAGGATTTAAACCGCCATCATCAGCATATTGTGATCACACACCCCATTACCATTGTCATCGATCCTGGACATGGTGGTGAAGATCCCGGTGCACACGGACAAGGCGGCACTTTGGAGAAAAATGTCACCCTTGCCATTGCAAGACGGGTAGCCGCCAAACTGAATGCCATCAATAATGTTCATGCGCTACTCACTCGCAACGATGATGTTTTTATCCCACTGGCCGAACGGGTCAATAAAGCCCGGCGCTGGGGTGCCGATTTATTTGTCTCCATTCATGCCGACGCGTACATCACACCGGACGCCCACGGCTCCAGCGTCTTCACCTTATCGGAACATGGCGCCAGTAGCGCCGCCGCGCGCTGGCTCGCGAAATCTGAAAATGAAGCTGACTTGGTGGGCGGGGTCAACGTGGGCGTAAAAGACCGTGATCTGGCAAAAACGCTTCTCGATTTATCACAAACCGCCACTAACAATGACAGCCGTCATTTAGCACACAATGTGCTCGACCAATTGTCCGAAATTTGCCAATTGCACCATGACGGCGTGGAGCAGGCTGGGTTTGCAGTATTGAAAGCGCCCGACATTCCATCGATTTTGGTTGAAACCGCTTTTATTTCCAATCCCGAAGAGGAAAAACGGCTTACCGATGACAACTACCAGAATCAACTTGCCAGCGCCATTGTCTCAGGGATACAACACTATTTCGCCAGCAATCCAGCCACCGCACGTGCCAATCTGGCAAAACAGCCGTAGAACACGCATTTTCTACGACACCTATCTCAATATCTCAGGCCAAGTTATGTCCACCATCCAGCAGCTTCCAGACTTACTCATCAGCCAAATTGCGGCGGGTGAAGTCGTTGAACGTCCGGCCTCCGCGCTCAAGGAACTGTTGGAAAACAGTTTGGATGCTGGGGCGACCGATCTGCGCATACAGCTGGAAGAGGGCGGCCTACAAGCTTTAAAGGTGGTAGATAACGGCCACGGCATCATGGCCGATCAACTTGTCCTTGCACTCGCACGCCATGCCACCAGTAAAATTACCAGCCTGGATGACCTGGAAAGCGTCGCCAGCTTTGGATTCCGCGGCGAGGCACTGGCCAGCATGGCCGCCGTTTCCAAACTGCGTTTAGCCAGTCGCCATGCAAATACGCTCCACGCACATGAAATCTTTGCCGAAGGCGGCAAACTCGGTGCGACTGTTCCCTGTGCATTGAATGATGGCACGACAATAGAATTGCGAGAATTGTTTTTTAACACGCCCGCCCGTCGCAAATTCCTTAAATCCGCCTCCACCGAATATGCCCATTGCGACACGACGGTATTGCGCATAGCACTTGCCCGCCCCGATGTGTCCTTCACCCTCACGCACAATGGTCGCGTTCAACGGCAGTTGCGTGCCGAATCGCATGCCGAGCGCATGAAAACCCTGCTTGGCACAGAATTTTCTCAGGCGGCTCAAACGGTTCTGGTCACTGCGGGTCCGCTCAGTTTAAGTGGGTTGGTCGCATTACCCGCCTATGCGCGCACCGGTCGCGACATGCAGTTTCTGTATGTCAATGGTCGCTTTGTGCGAGATAAATTACTCAGTCACGCATTGCGGCAGGCTTGGCAAGATGTGCTGCACCATGACAGGCATCCTGCCTACTGCCTGTTCCTCAACGTGGACTATACCGCCGTAGACGTGAATGTTCATCCCACCAAAACCGAAGTGCGTTTTCGTGACAGCCGTGCAGTACATCAATTTGTTTACCATGCCGTCCAACAGGCATTGTCCAGCTCAGCCCAGATTTCTGCTGCCGTACCCGCTTCGTTGCGCCCGGCAATAGATGGCGCCTTCGATTCCGCCAGCACTTTTAGCTCAAGCCACGCCTTATCAAGCAGCGGCCCAACTCACACGGCATCCGCGCGCCACCCTTTTGCGCCACAACAAGGCCAATTCAGCCATTGGGTGGCGCAAACGCCACCGCCTTATGAACCCCAAACTGATTTAACGGATGCCGCGCCTGCGCCGCACATGCCTTCCGACGATCACCCGCTCGGTTACGCCATCGCACAACTGCATGGCATTTACTTGCTGGCACAAAACCAGGCTGGTTTGGTGCTGGTGGACATGCACGCCGCGCACGAACGCATCCTTTATGAACGGCTAAAAACCTCCTTCGCACAACACAGTTTAGCCAGCCAGGTACTGCTCATTCCCATCACCTTTGAAACCTGCGCACTCAGCGTTGCCACTGCCATCGAACAGGCCGATTTTTTGCAAAGTCTTGGTTTACACATCACACCGATTTCACCCACGACGTTGGCAGTGCGTAGCGTACCCCATTTGCTACAACATAGCGATCCCGCCCAACTGGCCCGTGACATCCTGCGTGACTTGGCAGAACATGGGCAAACCCATACGCTGGAAGAACGGCGCAATGAAATGCTCGCCACCCTGGCGTGCCATGGTGCTGTGCGTGCGCACCGCCAACTGTCCCTGAATGAAATGAATGCCCTGTTACGTGACATGGAAACCACCGAGCGTGCCAATCAATGCAACCATGGCCGCCCTACCTGGTTTCAGTTTAGCATCCAGGAATTGGATAAGCTGTTTATGCGCGGGAAATAATCTGTGCGGAATTCAACGCGGATAAACTTGGGTGATCATCATCCGCTTAGTCAGAATTTTGCGCCCGAAGCGCCCTTGAAACTCAAACGATGGATTTGTTCCGCTGTACGCACAGCAAATTAATTGTTGAAAAAATTCAAATAGCCACATGACCTCAGCCCATTCAATTCATCTGTATTTTCACACGCGCCGAGTTACAGGCGGCATCTTGTTAGGCAATTGTTTTTAAATGCAAAAATAACAGGAAAATATCCTGTTGAAAACAGAAATGAAATTGACAACAAGGCGTGTAAACTGTCACTGTCATAGCAAGCAAAGTGACATCACTCATACCAGACGATCACATCGCCAACCTGAAACACCATGGTAATTCGACATAATTTTATAAAAAGGGAAACATAATATGAATTACAGTCGCACTTTTCATACAGTGATAGATGCCTTTTCAGAAATATTAATTCTGAGCATTCCCGTATTTATTTATCTTTTTTTCATTATAATCAGAATATATAGTGGCCAAATTGCTGATATAAGCCTTGAAATGTCACTCATGTCAATTATTTATTATGCTGACTCAGTATTGATAGTAAAAAAATTAACGCCTGGATCTTTAAGTATGGGCAGCAATGTTTTGCTTATTATTTTAATTATATTCTCGTCTTCCCTGTTTACACTTGAGCTGCTTTCCAATGGCACACATACGGCGACAATCATAGACAGATTAAGTGCAGGGGCCTTCAGAGATATGCAGGTTGCCAATACCGTCTTGATTATTACCGGCTTTACGACCAATTTTCTTCTCAGAATTATCGTTAGCTCCCAGAGCAACAAAACTGGGGATGCGTGAATAGATGCCATAGGCTAAACAAAATATGTACGCCATCAAACTGACGGCGAGCGGAATTTATGTTACGGTTAAAACATTAACCTGATTTTCACCCTCTACGACACGGGAACTTTGCGCCCATGGCACACTCATAGAAACGGTGATAAAATTGTGCTTATGGAGGCGAAACTGTTATGACCAATACAATGACACTACCAGTATTAAGTAACCATGCCACCAGTTTGGAAAGTTACATTTATACTGTAAACAATTACCCGATACTGAGCCAGGAGGAAGAGACTTCGCTTGCCTACCGTTTACGTGATCAGCAGGATGTCGACGCTGCCGGACGCTTGGTGATGTCGCATTTGCGTGTAGTGGTCAGCATCGCACGCAAATACATCGGCTATGGCTTGCCGCAGGCTGATCTTATCCAGGAAGGCAACATTGGCTTGATGAAGGCGGTTAAACGGTTTGATCCTGACCGTGGTGTACGTCTAGTCTCTTTTGCGATGCATTGGATTAGGGCGGAAATTCACGAATACGTATTACGCAATTGGCGAATGGTGAAAATTGCCACCACCAAAGGGCAGCGAAAATTATTTTTTAATCTGCGCAGTTTGAAACAGAACAGTCACAGCTTGACCCATACCGAGGCAGAGGCGATGGCCAAAGAATTGGGTGTCAAACGTGAAGAAGTTCTGGAAATGGAAACACGTTTTAGCGGGCAGGACGTCGCTTTGGATACCAGCTTTGAAGATGGTGAAGAAGCTTTTACACCCATTGCTTATTTATCAGACCCTGAAGCAGAGCCCTCACGAATTCTTGAGCGTGCTGCTGCAGAACGTTTGGCTGGATCAGGGTTAAGCGAAGCATTGTGCCAGCTTGATCCCCGTAGCCAACGCATTGTTCAAGCGCGCTGGCTCAATGAGGAAAACCCTTCTACGTTGCATGAATTAGCTGCAGAATTTGGTATTTCAGCTGAACGGGTGCGGCAAATTGAAAACAAGGCCATCTTGAAATTGCGCCAAGCGCTGAAAACTGCTTAATGCTTACGCCGTCATTTTAACAACTGCGGGATTCAATCCCATGGGGGGGCGACCTGAGACAGGGTGAAATGAGTTCGTTAAAGTGCGTGCCCAGCACGCCACCTTTAACTCAGGTACGCCTCTTTGCCGCAACACATGAGCCATCGTTTTCACCATTTTGGGGCAGTGAAAAACCTCTCCCACAAAATGGGCAAATGAACTATCCCGGCCTTGCACCACGGGGTGAAGACTGAAAAAACTCATTCAACCCGCTTCATTCACACCATTGATTTCCAAGTCCGGCCTCCAACCAGCATCAGTAAAGAATTACCAACGAAAAATCACCGAAAAAAAACTCAACCAAGCCATAACAATCAGGCCCACAATGATGGTTAGGGGGAAATTGGCTTTACCAAAAAAATATTGAACCATTGCGATACTCCTTGCCCAGTTAAAAGAGTTAACTATCTATTTGTCACATATTAGCACAACTAAATAACAATTCTTGCAACACATACAAAGAATTTAAGAGGTATTTATATCATTTCACGAAAACCAGCCAGTAAGTCCTGGTCACACAGTCGTGGAAGACATTCATTGTTACAAAAAAAATTTTAAATCAAACCAGCATGCCACGTGCATGCCTGCCTGACATCATCTCTTCAATGATAAAACATGAAATCAAGAAGCGATCACCACCGAAAGAAAACTTAACCATGCCGTGACAATTAAAGCCACAACCAGGATCATAGGAAAATTGGTGCTTTTACCGAACATAAATTCTTTCATTTATCTCTCCCTGATTTAACCCAAATAACTTGTTTTGCGGCATCTGTGAACCGATGCAGGCGCAGAAAAATATGCAGGCTTAATTGGCGACAATATCAACATCGACTAAAAAACCGGACAGCACGCTGGAATTCTAACACAAACTGCGCTTAATGTGATTTTGAAACAGGCGTGTCATCCAGCGTTGTCGCATTAATAACAACCTGATTCCCCGGCAAAAGCGGGTCATCCTCGTCCATTAAAATACGCTGTGCAGGCCCTTCCAAATCTTCAAACTGCCCACTTTTAATTGCCCAAAAAATACCCAGCACCAGAAACGCAATAAATAGACTGGTCATGGCCAGCAAATACACCAAAGTTGAAGTAATCATTTAGGGCTCATAATCAGTAATTTAAAATTAATGGGGGGTCGCTTTGGGATGCGACCCAAGGCGCGAGACATGCGGTTGTATCACTCACAACAAGCGGTTTGCTGCGTCGGGATGTGCGCAAACAAAGCGACTCCAATCCGGAAGGTTGCCATGTATTTGTGTGTCCGCAATGTCGCAAAGCTTGCGAATGGAACAACCATTTGCCGCGCTTTACACTTTGCATCTATCACAAATACACGACAACATAAGTCAAACTTTTTTTCACAACCGCTCAACGCAACCTTAACGCATTTAATACCACAATCAGCGAACTAAAAGACATGCCCAATGCAGCCAGCCAGGGTGACACATAGCCCAACGCTGCCATAGGCAGTGCGACCAGATTATAAACCAATGCCCACCATAAATTTTGGTGCATCACTTTCCGTGTCGCCATGCTGGTTTCTATCGCACCAGCCACATCCAGCAACCGGCTTGAAAGCAGCACAATGTCACTGCTTTGACTGGTCACATCGACACCAGTTCCCACGGCAAATGAAACTTGTGCACCAGCGAGTACTGGCGCGTCGTTCACGCCATCACCCACCATCGCTACCACAGCACCTTCTGCTTGTAATGATTTGATGTAATTTAATTTATTGGCGGGGCTTTGTCCATAATAATAATTATTCACATTCAGCTGGTGCGCTGTATAGGCCACAGCAGACTCAGCATCTCCCGACAGAATACTCAGCGTCATGCCACGCGCTTGTAATGCCTGGATTGCGATCAGCGCGTCATCCCGCAACCGGTCTTGCAAGACAAACAGCGCCAAAAGTTTTTTTTCATCTCGTAACCAGACGCAGGTTGCGCCTGGGAATATCAAAAGTTGTTCCGCTTCCATGGTTGAGTCGCCGTGACCAACGAACATAGCGTTACCTAATTGATACGACTTACCCTCTATCCGTGCCGATATCCCTTGCCCGGGTGTATTGCTGATAAGGTCTACCGCAAACAACGACTGCTTGCTCACCCGGGAAAGAAATGCCTGCGCAACAGGATGTGAAGAGGCCTGTTCCAAACTTGCCGCAAGACGAATGCTCTGCGCCTCATCGATTTCAGACAAAGGCAAAACCGCGACGATTTGAGGTTTGCCCATGGTCAAAGTGCCTGTTTTATCAAATACCACATGATTGACATGGGCCAAAGTTTCTAATGCATGGCCGCGCATAACTAAAATACCCTGACGAATCAGATGAGAACCAGACGCCGCCAATGCGGCAGGCACAGCCAAAGACAGGGCACAGGGACAGGTCACCACCAAAACAGACAACACAATTTCAAATGCTCGCTGGCGATCATGCCATAACCAAAATAGATAGACCAACAGCGCGAACCCCAATAACCCCCAGGTAAACCAGGCGGCCACTTGATCAGCCAGTTGGGCGATTTTTGGTTTTTCGGCTTGTGCTTTATCGACCAAACGCACAATACCCGCCAGGACTGTGTGTTCACCCACACCGCCAACCCGAATGACCACCGGGCTATCCAGATTGATACTGCCTGCAATGACCTTGGCACCGGCCTGCTTGCTGACGGGTCGAGATTCACCCGTCAGCAAGGCTTCATCTGCACTGGTTTGCCCATCCAGTACCTCTCCATCTGCGGCAAAGGTTTCTCCAGCCTTAACCAAAATGTGATCGCCAACCAGCAATTCCAGCACTGGCACATATGCCTGCTGCCCGTCTCTCACCCGTAAAGCCATCGCGGGTTGCAACTTCAATAAATTTTCAGCTGCTTCAACAGATTTTTCCTGGGCACCCGTTTCCAGCATGCGCGACGCCAGCAAAAAAAGGGTAAACATGGCGATGGTGTCATAATATACCGACGTACCACCCATCATGGTGACCCATAAACTGCCGACAAATGCACTTAAGATAGCCAACGACACGGGCACATCCATATTCAAGTGCTTTGAACGCAAGCCACTCCACGCCGAACGATAAAAAGGAGTCGCCGCAAAGAACACCACCGGCAAAATCAGGAACAGGCTGAACCAGCGCAATAATTTTTGTGTGCTGGCATCTATGCCATACCGGCTACCCGCGTAAAGCGCAACGGCGATCATCATCACTTGTGCAGAGGCAATTCCTGCAATAGCCAACCGCTGCAGTTCTTTTTTGCGCCGTTGTTGTCGATACGCATCTGCCTGACGTGCGTTATAAGGATGCGCGTTGTAACCCAACAATTGAATTTCTTGCAAAATGCGTGACAGGTTGATGTATCGCGCATCCCAACTCACACGTGCACGATGGCTGGAATAATTCACATCAACGGTTAACACTCCCGTCAATTGCCTGAGATGCCGTTCATTCAACCACACACAGGCCGCACAAGTAATACCTTCCAGAATAAGCACCGCCTCTTTGGCATATTCACTCGTTTGAATCACGAAGCTGCGTTGAATTTCGGGGTGATCATACAAAGCCAGTTTTTGAAGCACCTCGGGCAACACCTCTTGTCCACTGGCAGGCATCGCGGTGCGGTTCTGATAATAGTCGCTGAGACCGTTGTCCACAATGGCTTGCGCCACAGCCAGGCAACCTCGACAACACATACGACGCTGCTGCGAACTGATCAAAACAGCAAAGTCAGTATGTGGCGGGACTGGCAGGCCACAATGGTAGCAATCGCCCTCTTGCTCAGCCATTAAGATGACAGCCCCGATATTGGCAACCAAATTTCACAAAAATGAAAACTTGTTGGGCACTGGCTCAGTGTATTTGTATTCATTGCATCAATTACTTAAAACTCACTTGCACATCCCGGTCAATCTGAATGCTGTTTTGTTCAACACGGATAGTTGTGCGCATTAACCAGTTACCACCTGAGTGAATAATCAGATGACCCAGATACTCACCGTCTGCACCCGGAACCAAGCTAACGGGAGGAATAGCCTCCTGGCTGTCCGCCCGCATCAATTGCACTGAAATTTTAGCACCATTTACCGGCAACCCTTGCGGATCGAGCAGCACTAACCGCAATGCGTTAGCCGCTGAGGGATTAACAGAAAGATGATTGACGCCATCAATTTCAATTTTCCATCCCAATTTACGCATCTCATCTTCCGCCTTCAATTCCGAATTTTCAGCACTGGCGGCATCTTCATCGTGGCGGGTAACCCCTGTAAAACCGGTATAAACAGGTTTCTTGCTGGCATTGGGCAAAAACCAGGCAGCCACCCTTGGTGGTACACCATTGAGGGAAATATTGACAAAGATACCATCTACCACAAACAACACCAGAAAAAAAACAATCAGCGATTTAATTGACCAATGTATCGCACTCTTGCTTCCCTTACGTACCCCAATCACCATCGTTAAAACGGTCGCTGTGGACAGGTAAAGCGCCACATGAATTGACAGCACATCCAGTTCCATCCCATGAAACAAACTGTAGCCCAACAAAGCGAATGTCGGCACTGCGCCCGAAATCACACCGCGCCAATAATTGGCAACACCCATACGACCCAGACCGAAATGCAACACCAGCACTAACGCAATACCACCAAACAAAGTAATAACCATATTCACGATGCACTCAATTCACTAGAAAAATTAGAAGGAATCACTTCAACATCTTTTGGATTAGTTAATGATTTAATCACAAAATTAAATTTACGATGCTTCATGATCTGGTCAGGCCACAACAATACACCTACATCCACAAGCACCGTTTGCCCACTGTGCACACGCACTGTTTGCATCACGCCCAAATCAAGCGCACCAGCAGGTAAGTCCGGTGTGCTAATTTGGTACACGGCATCTCCTTGAGAATCATTGTCAAGACGTATTTCATATCGATTTCGAATTTCACCATTCGACATGACCACATACAGAGGCTGGCGAATCTGCTCCACGCTGTCTTCCATATCCGTTTGATGCAACACGCTCACCACCAGCAATGCACTCATACCAATAATAGCAATTAAATAGCCCAGCACCTTCAGTCGCTTCCAGGACAAATGCGGTGGCTTTGGGGATCCCGACTCGATATTGTATTCAGAATCGTAACGTATCAGCCCACGAGGGAATCCCACTGAGCTCATGACCTCGTTACAACCGTCGATACACAGGCCGCAGGAAATACAACGGTATTGCAAACCATCGCGGATATCTATCCCCGCCGGACAAACCTGAACACAAATCCCGCAATCAATACAATCGCCGTGCCCCTGCTCATGACGGGACTCAAGTGATTTTAAATCGCCCTTCATGGTCACCCGACCCTTTTCCCCCTCACCCCGGTGGTAATCATAAGCGACAGCCAGCGTTTCAGGCTCGTACATAACGCTTTGGAAACGACCGTATGGACATATGTAAGCACAGATTTGTTCCCGCATAAATCCCGCGGCAAGGTAAGTAGAGAAGGTCAACGCAAAGACTGTGTAATAGGCCGCGCTCGCAGCTTGTCCAATAAAGAAACGATGAAGTAAATCTGGTGCATAGCCGAAATACAGTATAAACGTTACACCTGTCCAAAAAGCCAATAACAGCCAAACAGCATGTGTCGCCCCTATTTTAAGAATCTTCTCACCATTCCATGGCTGCTTCATCAACTTCATTCGTGCGGGGCGTTCACCTTGTACCCACTTCTCAACGAACATAAATAAATCTGTCCATACAGTTTGAAAACAAAAATAACCGCAGAAAGCACGGCCAATCAATGCTGTCGCAAAAAACAGAAATGTGGCAGCAATAAACAGCAATAAAGCCAACCAAAACACATTTTGGGGATACACGACCAAATCGAATACAAAAAATCGGCGTCCCATCACATCAAATGCAACGGCTTGAGGAATACCGCTTTCCCTTTGCCATGGCATCCACGGCAAAAGAAAAAAAACAGAAAGTGCAAAGACTAAAACGCTCGTTTTAAAATTCCTGAATTTTCCATGTACAGTACGCGGAATAATAGGAATGCGCTTTTCATACAAGGGAGCAGAATCAAGCACATTGTCTTCCATTTTCATCTCTCCAAAACAAAACCCCCGCATCAAGCGGGGGTAATAAACACCATGATTGTCATACCACCAAAGAAGGCATGAACAAAATTATTGACCACCACCCAAATCATGCTCATACACAGTAAGCAATTTTATTTGTTCAGCTGACAACCGGTTTTTCCATGTCGGCATGACGCCTTTGTTCAATCCGCCCGTAATCACCTTTTTGATTGCATCTTCTTTGTCTGCGATGGTTTTAGCGCCTGGCACATTCGCCCACAGCCAAATTCCGTCCGTCAAATTTGCCGAACCATGGACAACACGGCCTTTTGCATCGGCACCGTGGCAATAGTAACATGCCGCAGTTTCTGAGTGGAACAAAGCATTTCCGGCTTGCGCACTGGCTGGGTTAACGGGAATTTTTTCGAAGCTTAAAATATAATCAGCAAGTTGCGTCATTTGCACATCGCTGAGTACGGTGCCAAACGGCGGCATATACCCATGACGACCGTCCGTGATGGTTTGCTGAATTTCTTTGTAATGCCCGCCCCATAACCAATCATCATCCGTCAAATTAGGTGCCAAACCGAATTTTCCAGCACCGCCCTGTTGATGGCACGGTGCGCAGTTATCCGAAAACAGCATTTTACCCGCTGACAGAACAAAGCTGTTTAACTCAGGATCTTTGGCAATATCCTCAAATGGCGTACTGGCAATTTTATCGTAATAGGGTTTTTGTGCAGCCACCGCCTCATTGGTTTCCTTCATTAACAGTGCCCGAGTATTCCAATGCACAGTTTTGGTGATGCCCTGATTATTGGTATAGGTGATCATCATCAGGCCTTTGGTATGCGTACGTCCAATTGGCCATGCCGGATACATAAACCAATAGACAATCGCAAACACCACAGTCATATAAAATGCGATTAACCACCAGTTTGGCAATGGGTTGTTATACTCCTGCAAATCGCCATCCCACACATGGCCAGTTGTTTGCGGAACATGTGGTTGTTTATTGTTTACACTCATTTTTTCTCTTCCCTCGCGTTGGAATCGTCATCAAGGAACGGGATGTTCTTATGGCTTTCAATTGTTTCACCGCGTTTTTTGTTGCCATACACATAGACCAATATCACCACAAAGGTCACAAACAGAATGACCAATGCCAGCGGTTTGGTATGCTCGTACGATGAAAACCAGTATATCCACCCCATAACTATGTACCTTAATTTTGATTAACGATATTTTACAAATGCATCGTCATCGTATTTACGGAAATCCACCATCGTGCCCAGAACTTGCAAATAGGCCACCAAGGCATCCATTTCGGAAATATGACTGCGATCTCCGTCATAATCACCCTGCTCGGCTTGCGCGATTAAATTTTGTCTGGCATGTGTGATATCCAGCAACTTGGCCGTGTCAGGCCCAAACTTCTTAACATTTGCATTGTATTCCGCCTGATTCAACGAATAAGGTACGCCCGTCTGACGCAGCGCCCTCATACGGTCTTCGATATCAGAATAATCAAGTGGCGTAGTCAGTAACCATGGGAAGTTTGGCATCACTGACTGAGGCACCACAGATCGCGGGCTTACCAAGTGTTGAGTCATCCACTCGTTGGAGTATTTCTTCCCCACGCGAGCCAAATCGGGCCCCGTACGCTTGGAACCCCATTGAAACGGGTGATCATATTGCGATTCAGCCGCCAAAGAATAATGACCATAACGCAAGGCTTCGTCACGGAAAGGACGGATCATTTGTGAATGGCACAAGTAACAACCTTCACGTTGATAAATATCCCGCCCGCGTAACTCCAGGGGGGTATATGGACGCACCCCATCCACTTTTTCCACTGTGTCTTTAAGAAAAAACAATGGTGCGATTTCTACCAAACCACCGATGCTGATGGCCAACATGGTTAACACAGCCAGCAGGCCAATATTTGTTTCTATCCATTCATGCTTGAACATTCATTATCTCCCTTTATACACCAGCGCTTGCAAGTTTAACTGCGGGTGAAATGGCTGCTGCACGACCGCCCTGGCGAATGGTCATCATAATATTCGTGGCCATCAACACCATCCCCGTCAAGAAGAACATGCCACCAAATGCACGCATTACGTACAAAGGATGCATGGCAGCCACAGACTCCACAAATGAATATTGTAAATTGCCATACTGGTCAAACGCACGCCACATCAAACCCTGGGTGATGCCTGAAATCCACATCGCTGTGATATACATCAGCACACCGATCGTCGCTAACCAGAAGTGAATACCAATCAGCTTTTCGCTCCATATCTTGGTATTCCACAATTTTGGAATCATGTGATAAAGTGAGCCGAAAGTAATCATCGCTACCCAACCCAATGCGCCCGAGTGCACGTGGCCCACGGTCCAGTCAGTATAGTGCGACAAGGCATTCACATCTTTCAGCGCCATTAAGGGGCCTTCGAAGGTGGCCATGCCATAAAATGACAACGCCACAATCATGAAACGCATAATAGGATCCGTCCGCAACTTGTCCCACGCCCCAGACAAGGTCATGATGCCGTTGATCATACCGCCCCATGAAGGCAGCAGCAGCATGATGGAAAACGTGGCAGCCAGCGTTGAAGTCCAGTCAGGCAAAGCGGTCCAGTGCAGGTGATGTGCACCAACCCACATATACAGGAAAGACAATGCCCAGAAGTGGACAATGGACAAACGGTAAGAGTAAATCGGACGCCCTGCCTGCTTTGGCACGAAGTAATACATCATGCCCAGGAAGGCCGCAGTGAGGAAGAAACCCACTGCATTGTGTCCGTACCACCACTGCGTCATAGCGTCCTGCGTCCCGGCAAACAAACTGTAGGATTTCATTGAGAACAGGCTAATCGGCACAGCGAGGTTATTGAAGGTATGCAACAATGCCGTTGCCAAAATGAAAGACAGGAAGAACCAGTTGGCCACATAAATGTGTGGCTGCTTCCTTTTCATAATGGTACCAACGAAAACAATCAGGTAAGACACCCAGGTGACTTCAATCAGCAGGTCTATCGGCCATTCCATTTCCGCGTATTCACGTGCCTGGGTATAACCCAGCATATAGCTGATATCGGCCAGCACAATGGCGGCTTGCCAACCCCAGAATGTAAATGTCGCCAGACCTTCGCCAAATAAGCGAGCCTGACAGGTACGTTGAACGATGTAGTAGGAGGTGGCAAACAAAGCGCTGCCCCCGAAACCAAAAATCACCGAGGAGGTGTGCGCAGGACGCAACCGGCCAAAGGTAATATAAGGGATATCCATGTTCATAATCGGCCACGCCAATTCCGAGGCGATATAGACCCCTATCGACATGCCAATTAGACCCCATATGATGGCCATAAAGGCAAATTTTTTCACAACTTCAAAATTATATTGCTCATTACTACTGATTTCTGTAGCCGTCACGTGAGCCTCCTTAATAAAATAATTACAACAGTCAGTCAAACATCACCAACCAAAAATATACGACTAGCTAATATACCACTAACTAATAGCAATAATACAGTCTTAATTGTTCTTTACATTTCTTTTACTTTAATATCTTTATATATTAGATGATCCATGAGATCATAGTTATGATCTGGATCAATAAAAAGAACGAAAAATGTGTTCGGGATGTAATATTTTGAGGGGAACGGGGTTCTGCCGGATCAAGCCGGAAAATACCGATGCAAAAGAATACATCAAAAACCGCCTTAATCAGTCATTCTCAACCGGATAATTGATCATTTATTTGTTAAAATAACGATGCGCAGCAAAAGCATGTTTGTATTGCACAGGGAGAATTGTTTTACCAAATCAAAGTCAGTGTAGATCAAGCACATCCTTAATGAGGAACAATCCTGAAAATGGCTATATTTTGGGGATAATACGCTCTTTTACCATGATGCCGCCCACAATGGACGAGTCAAAATCCCGGAGAACCCAATCCAGACTGGAGCAGTTGGAATCGTTTATGCCCAAGCCATTTAACAAAAACGCCCAGGAACCCGCTTGCGAATTTATTGCCTGCGAAGACTGTGGCATGTACAAATTATGTCATCTGGTGAGTAACGGAGAAGATCCGCGCATTTCCAATATATTGGTTAAACGACGTTTCGTATTGAGACGCGGGGAATATCTCTACCGCAGAGGCGATCCATTCCATTCAATCTATGCAATTCGTCATGGGTCGACAAAAACTTATATTGTGAATGATGATGGCAGAACACAAATTACCAGCTTTCATGGACCAGGTGAATTAATTGGGTTCGATGCGATTGAAGCCGGACACTTCGACAGCGAAGCCATCGCATTAGAAACAA
>JAJYMO010000062.1 GCA_021786845.1 Pseudomonadota bacterium
CACCCCAAACCCCGCAAGCAATCAGCAAACTGAAAAGCCCAATACGCCAGAACTGTTGCGTCGCATCAAGAATTTTGCGGCGTCTTTTGTATTGTAACCATAAAGTCACCATCGCAAACCATGACAAACACATGGCAATCATCAAACCGGACACGGTATGCCACCAGGCTGATCCAGCGAAAGACAGCCAGCCTGTCACCGACCATGCGCCCAACAATCCACACAGCACGCCGCCTAGCCAACGTGTGATGCGTGCAGGATAGGCGGGTGTTAACAGAAACATCGGCACAACCTGGTAGGAAATGCCAATAATCAGCCCGCCCATCCACCCGACCAATCCCCAAGCCTGATGCATGGCAATGAATGATGTGGGCACCGAACCGAAATCACCACTCAAGACGCCAGCCATTGCGACACCCAATGTAAAAGCGAACAAAAAAGATAACGAGGCATAAGCCATGCTCAATACGGTGGCGTGGCGCATCGGCGCACGCGCCAGGCTGTATGCACCGACCAGTAAAAAAAGGCCTATCGCCACACCGAGCAGCCCAACCCCTATCCGAAGCAGGATGACACCCCAACCATACAAACCCAAAGCGAGACAAACCGTACCCAGTAACCAGGGCAGATGAATGATTCTGGCGACGCCTTGTACACGCGGCACGGGGGAACCCACGACGACAGGCAGCATTTGCAGCAATGCGCCAGCCATCGTCATCGACAAGAAACCCAATGTCAGCAGGTGTGTGACAGCAAGCAGGGTGCCAGACCAGCGCGATACCCACACCTGGGTTCCGGCATGCAACAAGAGCACGGCGATGCCAACAAGAAAGAATGGCGCGGTCAGAAAAAAACGAAACGGCGCATCGATTGGCGGCGCCTGATCCATAGAAAGACTTGTCATGGTTTGATTTATCGCCAAATACAGATTTCATAGTGGTCATCAGCGCCGATTTCTGTGGCGTAATGGTAACCTTCGTCCTGCAGAATGCCATAGAGCGGAAAGGGTTCACGGTCAATCAACAGGCAAAGCCGATCCGCACTGGACAGTTTTTCCAACGCCTGCAACGCGCGCGTCAAAGGTTCGGGTGGCGCCAGCCCGCGAACATCAAGTTGAATGTCATGTTTCATCGACATCTCATGGCAATGTATCTGGAACAGCCTGCATGTCCCCGATTAATTCTGTCATCTGCCCACTCAACATTTGATCCGACATCGGATAAAGTACCTGCTCCTCTTTGATATTGTGTTGTTGCAGCAAAATCAACAAGGTCTCAGCAACCCCCGAATATTCTGTTTCATCCTGCGTGCCCATGGCAACCGCCATGCGTGTGCACAACTCAAGCATTTGTTCATGCTCCATACGCATCATGCGAGTAGGGCCCATCGTATTACCGGAAAACTGTTCAAATGCCGGAAACAACACCTTCTCCTCCATAGAAAAATGGTGCGTTAAGGCAGAATAAAACTGAGCAAAATTTTCCTGGATCAATGCCCAATCCGGCTTTGCTGACGCTTCTGCCCCAGCAAAAAAATGATCACAACGGCGATGGTCGGCGGTAAGAAACTGGCTGATTGTAGTCATGCGTACTCCTGAAATGATGAAATAAAATGTAACAGATGTCGTGAAAGTGAAACTCGCGCAGCGAGACTGCGTCCCACTCTCCCCGCAAGGGAGAGCAAAGCGTAAGGGGAAACGGACATGGCGAAAGGCTGTTTCATGGTAGGGAGCGTCAATTCGCCATGTCCGTCAATCCGCTTTGCCATCCGCCCGTGCGCGCCAATACATCGGCGCATAACGTATTGCCCATAACACCCACACCGTGAACCAAATACTTGCCGCCAGCACATAGCCATAGGCAGCATCATGCTGCCCATCCGGCACCATGTCCGCCAGTACACGAATCACGGCGGTAAGCTGTATGCCCACAAACAGCCCGATCGTCAGGTGATCCAGTTTCAATGGACGACCGGCATGACCCAAAGTCACCCGGGATGCCATCCCCATTAACATGCTGGTCATAAAACCGATCGTGAGCGCGTGCAGCGGCGCCAAACCAAAATGCACGCCATGCCAATACAGGGCAAGGGCGAGACTTTGCAAGCCAAACAACAGCATAGATAACCCCAACCAGGCAAATGCAGCGTGCAATACCGCCAACAAAGCCACTTGAAAGCTTTCAGTTATTCGCCACGCCCAGGTGAAATACAATGCACAAGCAGCCAAAGGAAAATCAACCACCCATAACAGGGTATCCGCGTGAAACAGGGCTAACACACCGTGCGCAACGGAACAAGCCAGCATCAGCCAAAGCAGCCCATAAGGGCGCACGACAATATAAGACTTAATGACCCGACTGGAAAAAAACGGGATCATGCGATGGCTGACAGTCATCATGATGGGCAGCAGAAAAAACCAGATGCCCGCAACACGAGAAAACGCCAACCATTCACCGTTCCCGGTGATTCGCCACAACGCCGTGGCGGCCAGACCCAACTCCCCTGCAACAAGTGCCGCGCTGGTGATGATGGGATGGCGTTTGTCCGGGTGCATGGCGGTCAAAAGCACATGCAACAATTGAAAGATAGCCAGTGACCAACCCAACAGCATGAACACAAGGCCGACGATCAATACCCATTCTGCTGTTGCCAACCCCACATAGCACAGCAGCACACCCGTCGATAACAGGACTGTGCTGAATAAGGCGCGCCGCGACGGTATTTTTGCGGCATTCATCCAATTGGGATAAGTGGTAAATAAAAACCCAAACATAAAAAATGGGAAAAACCCATAAATCATCCAGAAAGGATGTGCCCATGACGCCCCTGCAGACCATAAGGGCAGGCCGATACCCGGATGGCTGCGCGCCAGCAAGTCCAGACCCCACCAGAGCATCACCAAAACGCCCTGAATTGAACCGGCCAGAAACATGCCGCGATGAGGGGTTGCAGCCAATTGCCGCCAGAAAGGCAAATGAGTCGTCATACCATTTTTCCTGAATCAGTCATCTCAACGCCTCTGTCGTGTGTGACGGGACGGGATAACAACCCTTCGTTGCCGACAGGAAAAAATCCGCCTGTCCACTCAACGCGATATGCATGTGCGCACTGAACGCGCATCAACCCGTACTCCAGGTACGGGGGCGTTTCATGCCAGCAATGCGGCAGGTTTGTTTCACGTAGCCATAAGGAAAAAGTTCGAACAGTTTATTGCGTGAGAGGGGTCCCAAACGCTGCATCAAATGCTTGATGACAAAGCGGGCGTCAGGCGCAACCTGATGCTCATCAAAATAAGCTCGAACAAACCGGATCACATCCCAATGATCCCCGGTCAGCACAATGTTTTCCTGGCGCGCAAACTCTTCTGCCACAGGTTCGCTCCATTCATTGGGATCCAGCAAATAACCCTCTGCATCCATTTCAGGCAATTGAATTGACGTCATAATCCATCTCCTTGTGTCTGTCCATAAATGAAGTCAACAGTAACCAGCCAACGATTGCGCTTATGCATGAAACACCTCTGTGTGGTAGGATGTCGCCAGCTTAGACTGTTCATACCCAACGCGCCTTGACCTGGATCAATTTACCTTGAATCAAATGCCTGACATCAGCCACTTTCGGCTTGCTCCCCTGTTCCGTGACATTGATCGCGCAACATTAACACAAATCGCTGCGCATGCACGCTGGAGGGAACTGAATACAGGCGAAACATTGTTTACCCAGGGAGAATCTGGCAAACATTTTTTTCTGGTTAAAACCGGCACAGTCAAACTGTATTTGTTGTCCGAAAGCGGTCAAGAGCACACATTGGAAATTCTGGGACGTGAACGGCTGTTCGCCGAGGCGGTCATGTTCATGGGAGGTTGTTATCCCGTCAATGCAGTTGCGCTGGAACCCAGCCGCTTAATCGCATTTGATTCAGATTATTTTCGCCACATACTGCAAGAACAACCCAAGCTGTGCCTTGGCCTGCTGGCTGCACTGAGCCGTCAATTGCACACACTGGTCGCAGACATCGATCGCATCGCACTGCAAAGCGGCACACGCCGTTTGGCGCAATACCTGCTTGCACAACTCGCACAACCTGCCACAGAAGCACGGGTGGTAGTACTCTCCGCCAACAAACAAGAAATCGCCTCGTTGCTGGACATACGGCCAGAAACTTTTTCCCGTATCCTGACCCGACTTGCTGAAGATGGTTTAATTCGTGTGCAAGGTGATACCATCGTGCTTGAATCCCCTGAACGCCTCAAACGCATCTAAATGTTAGCGCTCCTGTTGAATCCCGCACATCCCGGCGTCCCAGCCGCTTTGCTTACCGCACTGTTGTTGGGCCTGGTACACGGTATCGTGCCGGATGAACACACCTGGCCGATTACTTTCAGCTATGCCGTAGGCAGTTACTCCACCCGCAGGGGTCTGTATGCCGGATTGCTGTTTTCGCTGACTTTTACCTTGCAACGCGCCATTGCCTGCGAATTGGCCTGGTTTGGACTGTCTCACTGGATGCAAAACGACTTACTGAACCACATCCTGTTAATCCCTATTGGCCTGCTGATGGCCTGGGGTGGCTGGATCATGCAGCGCAGGCAATTGGCCCATACCGCCAAGGGTGTCAGCTGGTCGCGTTTTATCACCGGGATGCCTGCCATACACGGATTTATTGCTGGCTGGGGCTTCGGTGCATTTGCACTGATTTTGTACACCACCCTGGCACCTGCCATGCCCAGTGCCGCTTGGGGTTGGCTACCCGGCGCCCTGTTCGGCTTGGGCACCACCCTGATTCAAGGCATCGCCGGTGCGGCTTTCGGTCATCTGGCTGCCAGCCGCCAACTCTCGCCGGAAGTATTGCGCCAATTGGCTTTATTTACCGCTTCGCGCACATTGCGCTGGGGAGGCATCGCTTATATGCTGGCCGGTGTGTTCAGCCTGGCATTCCCACCCCTGGCACATTGGGAATTGGCCACCGGCGTACCTGTTTTAGGCCTGGACCACATTGATCTGCCCCTCATTATCGCCATCATTGGCGTGCTGGGCGTTGGGCTGGGCAGTTTTTTTACCCGCCTGCGTACGCTGACGCGTTCATCATTACCCCCTTGAAAACCAGCCCGCTCACCCCCATGTAGCCGACATCGTTCAATTTTTAAATGGAGTATGGCGCAAATGACGGCTACCGCACAAAAAGAAACTTTAGGCTTTCAAACTGAAGTGAAGCAACTGTTACAACTGATGATCCACTCCTTGTACAGCAACAAGGAAATTTTCCTGCGTGAACTCATTTCCAACGCCTCCGATGCCGGCGACAAGTTGCGCTTTGAGGCCTTGTCGGACAATGCACTGTGGGAAGACGACAGCGAACTGAAAATTCACGTCAGTTATGACAAAAATGCCAGCACGATCACCATTCGCGACAACGGCATCGGCATGACACGACAAGAAGTCATCGACCACATTGGCACCATTGCCCGCTCTGGCACACGTCAATTTTTTGACAATTTATCGGGTGATCAAGCGCGCGACAGCAACTTGATTGGCCAGTTTGGTGTCGGTTTTTATTCCGCATTTTTAGTGGCGGACAAAGTCACCTTGATCACTCGCCGGGCAGGACTGGGTGTGGAACATGGCGTACATTGGGAGTCTGCTGGCGAAGGGGAATACACCCTTGAAAATGTCAACAAACTCACACGCGGCACTGAAATCACCCTGCACTTGCGCGCTGACAATGCTGAACTGCTATCCAGCTACCGCATTCAATCCATCTTGCGCAAATATTCCGATCACATCACCCTGCCGATCATGATGCAAAAAGAAGAGTGGGATGCTGAAGCGCAAACCACCCTTAAAAAAGATGAAGAAGAGGTGGTTAATCAGGCGTCTGCCTTATGGGCTCGCCCACGCAACGAAATTACCCCGGAACAGTATGAAGAATTCTACAAGCACATCGCGCATGATTTTGAAGCGCCTTTGGCACACGTTCACGCCAGGGTAGAAGGCAAACAGGAATACACCCAATTGCTGTACATCCCGGCCCGTGCACCGTTTGACCTGTGGGATCGCGAACAACGCCACGGCATTAAATTGTATGTGCGGCGCGTGTTCATTATGGATGATGCCAAACAACTGATGCCAGTTTATCTGCGTTTTGTACGCGGCGTGATTGACTCCAATGATTTACCGCTCAATGTGTCACGCGAAATTCTGCAGGAAAGCAAAGACATCGACGCCATTCGTGCCGGTTCAGTGAAAAAAGTGTTGGGGATGCTCGAAGACCTGGTCACCAATCAGGCGGACAAATACACTGCTTTTTGGAAAGAATTTGGCCAGGTACTGAAAGAAGGCGTGGGAGAAGACCACAGCAATAAAGAACGTCTTGCCAAATTGCTGCGCTTCGCTTCCACACATCTGGACACCGAAGAACAAAGCATTTCGCTGGCTGATTATGTCGCCCGCATGAAAGAAGGTCAGGACAAAATTTACTATGTGACCGCCGAAAGTTTCTCAGCCGCCAAACACAGTCCACATCTGGAATTTTTCCGCGCCAAAGGAGTGGAAGTGCTGTTGCTGTCCGACAGAGTGGATGAGTGGATGTTGTCCCACCTGACTGAATTTGACGGCAAAACCCTGCAATCTGTTGCCAAGGGTGATCTGGACATCAGCAAACTGACCGACGAACAGGAACAAAAGGAACAGGCCGTTGAAGCGGATACCTATCAGTCATTAATCGGGCGCATCAAAACCGCTTTGGGTGAAGAAGTCAAGGACGTGCGCATCACCCATCGCTTAACCAGCTCTCCTGCCTGTCTGGTGGCTGACGAGCACGATATCAGCGGCAATCTGGAACGCATGTTGAAAGCCGCAGGACAAAAAGTGCCCAACAGCAAACCAATTTTGGAAATCAACCCAAAACATGGCCTGCTGCAACGTCTGCTTAACCAGCAGGATGAAGACAAATTCAAAGACTGGAGTCATATCCTGTTTGATCAAGCCCTGTTGGCGGAAGGCGGCCAACTGGAAGACCCGGCAAGTTTCGTACAACGACTGAATGCGTTGTGGTTGACGCTGTAAAGGATAGAACTCAAGTTATCCTTAAACCAAATCGGCAGGTGTGACCGACATTTGCCGATTTTTTTAATGGTAAAACCATTCAATCAAGCGCAACATACGGGAAAACCGGCAGGCCAGTGATCAGTCGAGTCAGTAAAACCAAAAGGAAACCCCATGAATTTAATTGGTAACATCATCTGGTTCGTGTTAGGCGGTTTCGTAATGGGTCTGGCCTGGTGGTTTGCCGCCTTACTGGCAGCCATCACCATTGTCGGGATTCCCTGGGCGATTGCCGCCTTTCGTATCGGCACGTTCAGCTTCTGGCCCTTCGGTCGTCAAATCGTTGAACGCCGGTCCACTCCCGCCGGAGCAGCTGGCGCTGCTTTGGGTAATTTGATCTGGGCGCTGCTGGCGGGCTGGTGGTTAGCGCTTGGGCACCTGATCGCGGCAGCGCTGTGCGCCGTCACCATCATCGGTATCCCTTTTGCTTTTCAGCACCTCAAGCTGGCCAGTCTCTCATTTTTCCCATTTGGAAAAGAAATCGTCACGACCTACTGATTACCGTCATCGGTGATACGCTCAAGCGAGGTTCAGGTTCAATAACCGGAGGAAATAATGGATATTGTTCGTGCCATAAAAAACTATAACGCACCTCGCGAACCAGAACGGCTTGGGTATAAATACCGCAACATGCGAACGAATCCTTTTGTATTTATGCGCGGCACCTGCCATCTGTATTATGACCGTTTACCGCGCGAATCGGCACTGGATAAAGCGCCATCGTCCTGGATCTGCGGCGACTTACACATTGAGAACTTCGGCAGTTACAAAGGCGACAATCGCCTCATTTATTTTGACCTCAATGATTTTGATGAGGCCGTGCTGGCGCCGTGCAGCTGGGACATGGTGCGCTGTTTAAGTAGCATATTGGTCGCTGCAAAAACCTTGTCCATCGCGCGTGCAGAAGCTTTGTCCTTATGCCATGCATTTCTGGACGGATACACTGCAGCCATATTAAAAGGGAAAGCCAGATGGCTGGAGAGAGACACTGCTCAGGGTATGGTGAAGCAACTGCTCGATGGGTTGCGTACCCGAACCCGGTCGCAATTCCTTGACACCCGCACGGTGAAAAATAACAAGCAGCGCCTCATTCGGCTGGATGGAAAAAAAGCATTACCGGTCAATGACCAACAGCGCAGCGACATCACCGCCTTCATGAATGAGTTTGCCAGCAGGCAAGCCAATCCGGAGTTTTATCACATCCATGATGTGGCACGCCGTATTGCCGGCACCGGTAGTTTGGGCGTAGACCGTTATGTGATTTTAGTTGAAGGCAAAGGCGCGCCAGATGGACACTATTTGCTTGACTTGAAACAAGCGTTGCCATCATCCCTTGCGCCACACCTGACGATCAGGCAAACGCACTGGACATCAGAGGCTCACCGTGTTGTGGCCATACAACAACGCGTGCAGGCTGTGTCCATGGCATTTTTGCAGCCCGTCATCATGGGCAAAAAATCTTACATATTGCGTGGATTACAACCCAGCGAAGACCGGGTGACCATCAACAACACACTCGCGCCAAAATTAATTGAAGGGGCGCTCACGACCATGGGAGAACTGGTCGCTTGGGGTCAGTTACGCAGCAGTGGCCGGGAAGGCTCAGCCAGTGCCGATGACTTCATTGCCTACGCACAGCGAAAAAAATGGAAGCGGGTGTTGCTGGATGTCGCTGAAGCATGCAGCGCTCAAACCGAACAAGACTGGCATCTTTACACAGAAGCGTATGATGATGGGGTATTCTCGCTCTCCTCATAATCCGGGTTAATCCGACGCAAGCGGTTAATTGTTTGTCCCTGTGACACGAAAAATCATTGCCGCATCGTTCTGAGGCTTGATACCCCCTTTCTCTTGCAAGTTAGGCATCCAAAACAGTCATCTCATGTATAATTCAAAAAACCATGAATCCACACACTATTTATGCCCATCCCCGTTGACACCCTGATTGAAGCCCGCTGGATCATCCCTGTAGAGCCTGCGAATCAGGTATTGGAAGACCACAGTTTGGCCATTCGTGCGGGACGTATCCATGACATTCTACCCACCGCTGAAGCGCGTGAACGCTATTTTCCGGCCACCCATCATCGACTCCTTCAACATGTGTTGATGCCCGGACTGGTCAATTTGCACACCCATGCGCCAATGAGCCTATTACGCGGTTATGCCGATGATTTATCTTTGATGCAATGGTTAAAGGGACATATCTGGCCGGCTGAAACCCGCCATGTGGATGAGGAGTTCGTCCGCGACGGAGCACGTCTGGCCTGTGCAGAAATGCTCAAAGGGGGCATTACCTGCTTCAATGACATGTATTTTTTTCCGGAATCTGTGGCGGAAACTGCCCTTGCCTGCGGGATGCGTGCTGCCATTGGTATGATTGTGGTTGATTTCCCTACGGCCTACGCCCAAGACACGGATGATTATTTGCACAAGGGTTTGTCACTGCGTGACCGCCTGAGCGATGAGTCTTTACTGAGTTTTACCCTGGCGCCGCATTCGCCCTACACCCTCAACAATACCGGTTTTGAAACGGTCATTGCGCTGGCTGAACAGCTGGATTTGCCTGTTCACCTGCATTTACATGAAACACAAGAAGAAATTCTACACAGCCTGGCCACCCATCAACAGCGGCCACTCGCTCGCCTGCACGAATTGGGATTGACCGGCCCCAGATTGATTGCCGTCCATGGTGTACACCTCAATCTTGACGAACAAATCCTGCTGGCTGAATATGGCTGCCACATCGCACATTGTCCAGCTTCCAATCTCAAACTTGCCAGCGGCATCGCTCCGGTTGCGTCCCTGTCGGCGCTGGGCGTCAACATCGGCCTCGGAACGGATGGTGCGGCCAGCAACAACAAATTAGACCTGTTCGACGCCATGCGCATGGCGGCATTGCTGGCCAAAGGGATATCAGGGGATGCCAGCGCCTTACCCGCTTTCACTGTGCTGCAAATGGCTACCCTCAACGGCGCACGGGCTCTGGGTTTATCGGAGGAAATTGGTTCTTTGCTGCCCGGCAAACAAGCCGATGTGATTGCAGTGGATCTGTCTTCACTCGACACGCTCCCCTGCTACGATCCCATTGCCAGCCTGGTATACTGTGCCGGGCGTGAAGCAGTCAGCCATGTGTGGGTTCAGGGGAAACTGTTGCTGGAGCACGGCCAATTCACTCAACTGGACGAAGCCGCATTACGGCGTAGCGTCCACATCTGGCAAAATAAAATCCACCCTCATGGTCTTTCCTGAGCACATTATGCTACACACCGCCATTAATTTCATCGTACAAACCGTTCAACACTGGGGTTATTGGGGTGTTTTTATCCTGACTTTGCTTGAATCGACCGTCGCACCGGTTCCCTCCGAGCTCATTCTCATTCCCGCAGGCTACCTTGCCTTTCAAGGGAAAATGAGCCTGCCGCTGATACTGGGCTGCGCCATGTTAGGCGGACTCACTGGCGCATCCATCAACTACGCCTTCGCATTATGGGTAGGACGTCCGTTCCTGGAACGGTGGGGGAAATATTTTTTTGTGCAGGCGGCCCTGCTGCATAAAACCGATCACTTTTTTCGGAATTACGGCGCAGTGTCCACGTTCACCGGCCGGCTGATTCCAGGAATCCGTCACCTTATTTCACTGCCGGCCGGATTAACCCGGATGAATGTGTTCAGTTTTGCTGCCTATACTTTGTTAGGCATTGGTCTGTGGGCACTTATCCTGACCCTGATCGGTTATAGCATCGGCAACAACACTGCCCTGATTCAGGAATACTTGCATCGGATCACCCTTGGCGTCATACTCGGCTCAGTACTCATGTTTGCCCTGTATGCCTTGTGGCGCAGACGCCTGGCACAACAGGAGGCGGTGAAACAGTTAAAACGGCAGACCCAGCATCAAAAATAATCGGGCATGCCGCTTTAAAAGTTAACCCCAATACACCCCCAGCGTAGCCACGGTCACCGTCAGCAAACCCAGAGTCAGATTCAACGCGATGAGTTGACGCATTTTCCCCAGGACAATGCCACCGGCGGGCCAATCCTGCGCCGTCACAGCGCGTTTTAACTTTCCATACAAGGCAAAATACAGGTGCGCAAACAACAACATCATGATGATGCCCAAGGTGGCCATGATCATGACGTACAAACCGGGCTGGCCCAATTGCGCCATCATGTACAAACCGCTCAGCAAAATCAGTACCACAGCTGCCCACACCCAGGGGAAAAAACGGGTGAATACGCCCTCCCAAACTTGCAGGCGTTGTGGTGGTTCCAAACGCTCTGCTGCGGCAGGTCGCAGTACCATGTAGGCGAAAAACATGCCGCCAACCCAAATCACCACGCTGATGACATGAAAAAATTTTGCAAAAATCATATTCATTCCTTAATGTTGGGCTAAGGGCTCGTAAATGAATAATATGGACCTGTGCCATATTATTCATTTACGAGCCCTAAAACAGCGTACCTGAATTCATATACAAGATTCGTTTCACTGGCGCATAGCTTAAACGATATTCTGACATCACACCATAGCAGGCCAGGGCATTCAGATGCGCTACGGTAGGATAACCCTTGTGCCGATCAAAACCATACTGTGGATAATGAGCGTGTAAGCCCATCATTGCACGGTCACGCGCCGTTTTGGCTAAAATGGATGCCGCTGAAATCGCCGGTTCCAGACTGTCACCTTGTACAATGGCACGTCCCGGCAAGTCCACATTCGGCAAATACAACCCATCCACCAGCATTTCATCCGGCGCACACGGTAATGCCTGAATAGCACGTTGCATCGCCAACAAGGAGGCTTGCAAAATATTCAATTGATCGATTTCAACGGCGCTGGCACTGGCCACGGCGTAAGCATACGCACGTTGTTGTATTTGCGCCTCCAGGTCAGCGCGTTTTCTGGCGTTTAATTTTTTGGAATCGGCCAAACCGGCAATCGGTTGCTGAGGATCAAGAATCACCGCTGCGGCATATACACCCGCCACCAGCGCACCGCGCCCTGCTTCATCCACGCCGCAAATTAAACGCATGAGGTATGTTGCAGATAAGGCAATACGGCTTCAGCAATCCGCTGTGCCGTACCCTGCTTCAAACTCCGGTGCATCTGGGCAAACTCTGCTTCAATCGCCGCACGACGTGCTGTATCGATCAACAAAGCTTCCAGCGCCTCAGCCAATTGGGGTGCGGTGGCTTGTTCCTGCAACAATTCCGGCACCACTGTGCGCTGAGCCAGAATATTGGGTAGACCCACCCAAGGGAGATAAGCGCCTTGACGCATCCACCATGCCGTCAGTTTTGCCAACCGGTAAGTAATCACCATAGGGCGCTTGAGTAATGCCGCCTCCAGCGTAGCCGTGCCAGAAGCCACCAGCACCACATCCGCCGCAATCATCGCCTCATCGGCATGACCATCCATAATATGCATCACCGGGGTATGATGCGCGGCATTCAAGGCTGAAACAAACAAGGCTCGCGTACCGGCATTCACCAAAGGTACCACACAGCACAGGTCTGGGTGACGTTCCTGCAGCAACTTGGCAGCTTCGATGAACAATCTGGCGTGCTGACGCACCTCACCCTGCCGGCTGCCCGGCAACAAAGCCAATATTGGCACGTGAAGCGGCAAATTTAGTTTTGCCCGTACCGCTTCACGATCAGGGCAATCGGGCAACACATCGGCCAAAGGATGCCCGACATAAGTGACAGGTAAACCGGCTTTACGATAAATTTCAGCCTCGAACGGGAAGACGACCAGCATATGCGATACTGCACGCAGAATTTTATTGATGCGTTCACCGCGCCACGCCCAAATTGATGGGCTCACGAAATGCAAGGTCGTAATACCGTGCTGTTTTAAATCACGCTCTAACCCGAGATTAAAATCCGGCGCATCGATACCGATGAACAAGTCGGGTTTATCAGCCAGAACAGTTTGCTTGAGGTGACGGCGAATACCCAGCAATTCAGGTAAATGGCGCAACACTTCCACATACCCGTTAACGGATAATTTTTCCATGGCGAACAGGCTGCGCGCTCCTTCAGCAATCATTTTAGGCCCGGCAATGCCAAAAAATTCAGCATCCGGGCAATGTTCGCGTATGGCACGAATAAGATGGCTCCCAAGCATATCCCCGGAAGCCTCACCCGCAACAATCGCAATCCTGGGTGGACGTTTTGCCATCTTAGGGCTCATTAATAAATAGCTGTAACAAAAACGTTACTGCGTATTCGGGATGGATGCAAGGCGAGAGACGCAGCGAATGGTTATTCCCTTTGCAAGCCTCGCAACGCCGCAGACGCCCGAATACACGGCAACCTGCTGGGCTGGGGCTGCTTTGGGCACATCCCGGCGTTGCAAGCCGCTTGTTGTGAATAACACAACCGCTCGTCTTGCGCCTTGGCCTGCGCCCAAAGCAGCCCCAGCGTATGATATAGTTATCCATTAACGAGCCCTTAACGTATGATTCCGCGCTCAGTTTGACTCACAAAATCCAGCAACGGCTGGACCTCCTTCACCTTATTTGCCAGCAATTGCAATTGCTGGATGGCTTCTGCGAGGGTCAACCCTTCACGGTAGAGTATTTTATAAGCCCGTTTGAGTCCAGCCAGACTTTCTGTGGAAAATCCCCGACGTTTCAAGCCTTCACTGTTAATGCCGTGTGGGGCAGCAGGTTGACCAGCGGCCATGACATACGGCGGAATGTCTTTAAATACCACGCTGGAAATTCCTGTCATGACGTGTGCGCCAATTTTACAAAATTGATGTACGCCGGTAAAACCACCTAAAATAGCGTAATCCCCCACCTGCACATGCCCCGCCAATGAAGCATTGTTCGCAAAAATCGTATGATTACCGACATGACAATCGTGTGCAAGGTGAACATAGGCCATCAGCCAGTTATCATCACCAACATGGGTAATACCGCCATCTTGCACCGTACCGATATTAAAGGTACAAAATTCCCGAATCGTGTTGCGATCACCAATATGCAATTCAGTCGGTTCACCTGCATATTTTTTATCTTGCGGGATTTCACCCAGCGAACAAAACTGAAAAATCCGATTGTCACGGCCCAGGCGCGTATGGCCATGCAATACCACATGGGGCCCGATTTGCGTACCTTCGCCAATTTGCACGTGCTCGCCGACAATGCTGTAAGGTCCTATGCTCACCCGCTCCCCCAACGAAGCCTTTGGGTGCACGATTGCTGTGTCGTGAATGGTTGTCATGCCAGCCTCATACGCGTATCGTAGCCATCATCTCAGCCTCAGCCACACGCTGACCATTCACTTCAGCATAGGTGGCATATTTCCAGATTCCTCTGATCTGGCGCAAAATCGTCGCATGCAACTTCAATTGGTCTCCCGGCACAACCGGTTTTTTAAACCGGGCATTGTCGATGCCAGCAAAATACACCACGGCATCACTGTCGGGCACATGACCAACCGTTTTGAAAGACAATAATGCCGCTGCTTGTGCCAGCGCTTCCAGCACCAGAACGCCTGGCATGACAGGATGCTTGGGAAAGTGTCCTGAAAAAAAAGGTTCGTTAATCGTCACATTTTTAATGGCCACCACACTTTTCCCCAACTCAATGGATTCCACCCTGTCTACCAGCAAAAACGGATAGCGATGGGGAAGATAGGTCATTATTTCATTAATTTCCATCGTGATTATTTGCGTTTCCGGCACTTCCATCAATCTTTCTCCTGTACTTCCAGTTTTTTTTCCAATGCACGCAACCGTTTGGCCATGCTGTCCAAATGTCGCATGTGCACGGAATTTTTAAGCCACACGCTGTGTTCAACAAAAGGTGTGGCGGAGGTATATGTCCCGGCCTTGGGCAAAGATTTGGTAATGAGGGTGTTTGTGGAAATATGAACATGATCGGCAATTTCAATATGCCCGAATATCATCGAAGCACCACCCAAAGTACAATGCGCGCCAATGTGCGCACTGCCTGCAATCCCCGCGCATGCCGCGATGGCCGTGTGCGCGCCAATGTGAACGTTGTGGGCAATCTGAATCAGGTTATCCAGCTTCACACCATCATGAATCAGCGTGTCATCCAATGCGCCACGGTCAACCGTTGTGTTTGCACCAATTTCCACATCGTCGCCGATCACCACACGACCGATTTGGGGGATTTTGATCCAGCGTCCGGCCTCAAGTGCCAAACCGAAACCATCCGAACCGATGACACAACCGCTGTGCAAAATCACCCGATCACCTATGACACAATGGTGATAGACCGTGACATTCGCATAAATCAAGGCCTGATTTCCGATCACCGTGCCCGCACCGATCACCGCGCCTGCCCCAATGCGAGCGCCATCGCCAATCACCACATCGCGCTCAATGACAGCATTGGGTGCAATACGCACGTCCGCCCCCAACTGAGCGGTGGGATGCACGGTAGCGCCTGTCCCGATTCCTGGCTCACTCTCAGGCGGCGGGTTAAACAAAGCCGATACCCTGGCAAAATAAGCATAGGGATTAGCCGTAATGATGCAAGGCTTGTCTGTGGCGTCAGCCATGTTGGGTGCAAGAATAAATGCTGCGGCACGGCTGCTTGCCAATTGACCGCGCAACTTTTCATTTGTTAAAAAGGACAGTTCTTGTTCATCGGCCTGCGACAGACTGGCGATTTGACTGACTTGGGTTTGTGCATCGCCTTGAACAGTGCCGCCAAATCGCAGCACCAAATCAGCCAGGGTATAGCGGCTTGACATGAAGGTACCTTTCACTGATTCAGTAAATGAATAATACGATCCGTAATATCAATTTTCGGATTGAAATACACGGCATCTTCTACGATCAAGTCATATTTTTCATTTGCAGCATAGGTTTGAATCACTTTACGCGCCCGGTCTTGCACTTTAACCATTTCTTCATTGCGGCGGAAATTTAAATCCTCACGAAATTCGCGTAATTTTCTTTGATAGTCGAGGTTGGCGTTCGCCAAAGCACGTTCTTTGTTTAAACGGTCCGCATCGCTCATTGTCGCACCCTCACGATCCAGCTGCATTTGCATGTCTTTGGCCTGTTTTGCCATTTTTTGCAAATCCGCATCACGCGGGGCGAATTCTTTTTCAAGTTTCTTCTGTGCAATCAAAGCAATTGGCGCTTCACGAAATACGCGGTCTGTGTTCACAAAACCGATTTTTCCATCAGCTTGAGCCGCTGCGTGAGACAACAACAAAAAAACGCTCATCACCACCAGAACAAAACGCATTCCATTTCTCCTAAAATACTTGACCCATCGTGAACTGGAATTTCGCAATTTGATCATAAGGTTGGGGATTAATCGGCTGCGCCAAACTAAACTTGAGTGGCCCCATTGGCGATATCCAGTTAAGTGCGACCCCTGTTGAAAAACGGAATGGTTCGGCAGTCAAACTATTACCGCCACCTAAAATATAATTGGGGCCGCCAACAGGGCCACTTCCCCCAGGCCCAAACACAGTTCCCGCATCCACAAAGGTACTGAGGCGTACGGTGTGCTTGTCTTCCATGCCCGGCATGGGGAACATTAATTCAGCACTGCCGAGAAAGCGTTCATCACCACCCGTTGCCACATAGCCGCCATAAATCGGATCCAGGTATTTTGGACCCAGAGTTGAGATATCATAACCGCGTACCGAGTCCACGCCACCGGCATAAAAATTATCGAAAAACGGTAAATTTTGACCATTGTAACCGCCGCCGATACCTGCTTCACCATTCAGCATCAAAGTAAATGTTTTGCTCAGTGGCGCAAACCATTGCTGCTGGTAATTGATTTTGTAATAGTTCAAGCTGCCTAAAGGCGTACCGATCTCGCCATACACCCGTTCCAGCATCCCTGATGTGGGGTAAATCAAACTGTCTCGCGTATCATGTGCCCACCCCAGATTCAACTTCACATTGGTATAGTTATTACCGTCTTGCGCCACAAACTGAGTGTACTGGAGCGGGCTTTGCTGTGTCACATTAATGCTTCCGAACTCGAATGCCACACCCAGGCTCAGCGTGTCCTTTTCGTTCAACGGTATCGCCAATCGCCCACCGACACCATTTACAGCCTGATAATAAGGTGCCAGGGTATACAACTGAGTGGTGTCCGTGACATTCCTGTACAGATCATACCCGGAGCTCAGTCCATCTGCGGTGGAATAGGGATTCGTGTAAGACAGGGAATAAACTTGACTGAACAAGCCTGTGCTCACATTCAATGACAAGGCATTACCACTGCCAAACACATTATTCTGTGAAATCGAACCGGACAAAATCAATCCCTCTTGCGAAGCGAACCCCACACCGGCCATGATGCTACCGGTAGGCATTTCGGTCACACTGACATTGACATTCACCTGGTCATTGGTATCGGGAACGGCTGGGGTTTCAATGTTGACATCACTAAAATAGCCCAAACGTTGTAAACGCTCACGTGAAAGCTGGATCAGGGCCGCATCATACCAACTGCCTTCCAGTTGACGAAATTCGCGCCGCGCCACTTCATCCCGGGTAATTTTATTTCCTGTAATATTAATGTGATTCACATACACCCGATGTCCCGGATCGACCATAAAGGTAAATGCCACGGTGTGTTTGTCTTTGTCAATTTCCGGCACGGCATTCACATTGGCAAAAGCATAACCGTCATTCCCCAAGCGGTCGCCAATCTTCTTGGAGGCTTCGGTAATTTTTTGGCGCGAAAACACATCACCAGGTTGAATATCAATCAATTTGCGCAACTCCGCTTCAGGAACCAGTAATTCACCCGCCAATTTCACGCCAGTGACCTTGTAAATCGGCCCTTCTGTCATATTGATATTGACAAAAATGTCTTGCCGATCCGGGCTAATCGACACCTGGGAAGAATCAATGTTGTATTCCAGGTAGCCCCGGTTCAGGTAATATGCACGCAAAGTTTCCAGATCAGCCGCCAATTTTTCACTGGAATACTGATCGTTTTTACTGTACCAGCTTAACCAGTTTGGCGTTCCCAACACGATCGCAGCACGAAGTTTCTTTTCGGAAAAAGCATTGTTTCCCACAAAATTAACCTGTTCAATTTTGGCTGCTTTCCCTTCCTGAATATCGAAATTAATCGAAACACGGTTGCGTGCCAAAGGTGTTACCGTGGTGTTAATCACGACAGAGTAAAATGCGTGACTGTAGTACAAGCGCTTGATTTCTTGTGTGGCGCGATCAAGCATGGATTGATCGAAGATTTTACCCGTGGACAACCCTGCCTGCTTCAAACCGTCTGTAATTTGCTCTTTCGTAAACTCTTTGCTGCCATGAATATCGATCTGATTGATGGCTGGCCGCTCCTTCACTGCAACCACCAACACGTCCCCTTCTCTTTCAAGATCAATGTCTTTGAAAAAACCTGTGGCATAGAGTGCTCGCATGGCTTGCTCAGATCTGTCGCTATCGAACAAATCCCCCACCTTAACGGGAAGATAACTGAACACCGTGCCCGCCTCAGTACGTTGAATACCCTCCACGCGAATATCTTTCACAACGAAGCTTTCCATGGCATGGGCAGCCGTCGCCCACGCTGCTGACACCAGTATGGCGGCAATTTTTTTGTGCATATTCAATAACCAGACAAACGAGAAATATCGTTATAAAAAGCCAAAAGCATCACAGCCAACAAAACCATCATGCCTGCACGTTGCGTTAATTCGACAACACGTTGAGACACGGGCGAACCGCTGACCACCTCTACAATATAATACATCAAATAACCGCCATCCAATAATGGTATGGGTAATAAATTCAACACCCCCAAACTAATACTGATGACAGCAAGAAAACCAGCAAAAGAAATCGCACCCATACGCGCCGATTGACCCGCATAATCAGCGATTGTCAGCGGCCCTGACAGATTGTGCCACGACACATGCCCTGTCAGCATTTGCCCCATCATGACCAGATTGAGGCGAATCGTTTGGCCACACTTTATCAATGCCTGACCCAATGCAGCAGGCCATGGATAACGCACTGTCGTGATTAAATCATCCAGCATCTGCGCACTTATTTGCGGTCCCGCACCGATATGACCAACCTGAACTCCTGCCTCATTGCTGACACCCGGCACCAATAACACATCAAAAATTCGTCCAGCCCGCTCGACACGCACCACAAGTTTTTTCTCCGCATGCAGGCGCACAATACTCACCACATCCTGCCAGCGCGCCACGCTCTTGCCGTCTAACGCCAATATCTTGTCCCCAATACGCAGACCGGCACGCGCGGCAATACTATCGGGAACAATTTCACCAATTATCGGCTGAATAGCGGGATCATACATCCGCAAGCCCATCTGTTCCGGGAGGCTCTGCTGAGCATTACCCAGCCGGATCGCTGCATTAGATATTTGAGTGCTCCGTCCATCAGTCAAGCGCACAGTTAACAGGGATTTCCTGTCAGCATGGCGCAGCAGCACCCAATTCACATCATCCCAACTGCGTACTGAGTCGCCCGCAATACGCCCAATTTCATCATGTTCATGCAGCCCTGCAATAGCGGCTGCACTACCCGCCGGAGGTTCTGCCAGAATGGGTCTCACGGCTGGCACACCATGAAAAAACATAAACCAGTACAACAGAACGGCCAATAACAGGTTAGCCAAAGGCCCCGCACTGACAATCGCCATTTTCACCCATACCGATTGGCGGTTAAATGCACGACCACCATCCACCAAAACCAATCCGACTTCCGATTCATCCAGCATTTTCACATAGCCGCCCAGGGGCAGCAACGAGATAGACCACTCCGTTTGATCTTTCCCAAATCGGCGGCTCCACAACACAGGGCCGAAACCCAGAGAAAAGCGCAACACCTTGACCCCTGCCGCACGGGCGACCAGGTAGTGTCCCATTTCATGAAAAGTAATCAGTATCCCCAGCGTCAAAACAAAAGCCAGGACAGTTGAGAGCATGGGCATGGCTAAATGCTCATCCGCTTCAAACAGGCACTGGCATACTGACGCGCTTGATGATCGATTTCGTGCAAGGCTTCCAGCGACCCGGCGTCACGTTGATAGTCCTGTGCGAGAACATCTTCAATACTGGTCGCAATCTGGTCGTATCTGATCTGCCCCTGCAAAAACCCCGCCACCGCCACTTCATTTGCAGCGTTGAGCACAGCAGGCATCACGTCACCATGAAGCAATGCATCAAATGCCAGCTTCAGACATGGGAAACGGATGTTATCAGGCTGTTCGAAAGTGAGTTGGCGTCCAAACAAGTCTAACGGACTCACACCTGAATTGATGCGATCGGGGAAACCCAGTGCGTGAGCAATAGGCGTGCGCATATCAGGATTCCCCAACTGCGCAATCACTGAGCCATCCAGATAATCCACCATGGAATGAATCACGCTCTGGGGATGAATCACCACTTCTATTTGCGCTGGTGACGCATTGAAAAGCCAATGCGCTTCAATCACTTCCAGTCCTTTGTTCATCATGGTAGCGGAATCAACGGAAATTTTCCTTCCCATCACCCAATTGGGGTGTGCGCAAGCCTGTTCCGGCGTTACTTTAGGCAAGTCAATCAACGGCAAGGTACGAAATGGCCCCCCCGAAGCGGTCAGAAGGATGCGCCGCACGCCGCATTGCTGTAAATTGCCCGGATATGGCTGGGGCAAACTTTGGAAAATCGCATTGTGCTCACTGTCTATGGGCAACAACTCAGCCTTGTGTTCAGCAGCTGTTTGCATGAACAGCTTTCCCGCCATGACCAGGGTTTCTTTGTTGGCCAGTAAAATACGTTTACCGGCACGGGCAGCAGCCAGGGTCGGGCGCAAGCCCGCCGCACCTACAATGGCAGCAACGACGGTATCCACATCCGGTGCTGACGCAACAAGTTCAAGTGCCTCAATCCCACCGAGCACCTCAGTATCCAGTCCCATCGCTTGCAAACTGTTGCGCAATTGTTCTGTATGATCATTTTTGCGCAGCACAGCATATTTGGGCCGATATTGACGACATTGCTCAGCCAGTTTTTGCCATTGCGAATGAGCCGTTAACGCGAACAGCTCAAACCTGTCCGGATGGCGAGCAACCACATCCAGGGTACTCACTCCGATACTGCCGGTGGAACCCAATAAGGTAATAGATTGTTTGCGCATGCTAAAAAATATGTCTGAGGACATCAGGATGGAGCAGAATCAAGGTGCCTACGGGTAAGCTGGATGTCAGTGCATCCACACGGTCCAGCATACCGCCATGGCCGGGCAATAAATTCCCACTGTCCTTGACCTGTGCTAACCGTTTCATCCATGACTCAAATAAATCACCCAACACGCTTAAATACAACATCAGCCCCATCAAAAGCATCACCGGCAATCCCCACGCGACCGGATTAAAAGCCGGACCTGACAGCACATACAATACAAGTCCGCCATAAGCCATGACCGCAAACAAGGCGCCCAGGACACCTTCCCATGACTTGCCGGGACTGATGCCTGGTGCAAGCTTATGCCGCCCAAACAGACGACCGGAAAAGTAAGCCGCGCTGTCAGCCACCCACACCACGCCCATCATCAACAGCACCCACCAGGGACCATGCGCCCGCAACTCTACCAAAGCGAACCACATGGGTGCCAAAACAAAATAACCCAGTGACACATTTAACCAAACCGACTTCGATCGCCATGCCGACACCAGCCAAACAGGCACAATCAATAGCCACAACAATGCAGCACAAACATACAACCAGACAAATTCATGCGAATAATAAAGCAACCCACTCAGCGCTATTGCCAGCACGGTATACGCCATTGACATACGGACAGATAAACCGGACAACTTTCCCCACTCCAATAAGCCGCCACCGAAAGGGAGCAGCATCAGGATTGCCCAGCCCGTCTCATTCAATCGAAATAATCCGAGCAGCAAACCACCCAGAAGTATGATGGCGGTCAAGATACGTTGAGCAAGCATGTTATGTGGAGAATCCTGTAAAATAAGGCCAGCTAAGTGAGCTGATCACTGGTGCGCCCATAACGACGCTCTCGTTGTTGAAAGGAAGTGATCGCCAAATCCAGTGCGTCTTCATCAAAATCAGGCCACAGGCATGGGGTAAAGTACAATTCCGTATAGGCCAATTGCCACAACAAAAAATTGCTGATTCGTTGTTCTCCGCCTGTGCGCACAAACAGATCGGGTTCAGGCGCATAGTACATGCTCAGATAGGGCGAAAAATGCTGTTCGGTAATGGTCCGACCAGCCAGATCCGGCTGATCGATAAGCATACGTTCGAACGCCTGCAGCATATCCCAGCGCCCACCATAATTGGCTGCAATCGTTAAAGTCAAACCTTGGTTATCTGAAGTAACCTCCTGAATTTGTTTTATTAAATGCATTAATCGTACATCAAATCGGGACATGTCGCCGATTATTTTAACTCGCACCTGCATCGTATGGAGTCTTTTTATTTCGTGCTCTAATACATAGCAAAACAATTCCATCAACAAACCGACTTCTTCTGCGGGTCTGCGCCAATTTTCAGAACTAAAAGCAAATAAGGTCAGAAATTTGATGCCGCGCTCAGCACTGGCTTTCACCACCTTGCGCACCATGTCCACCCCCCGTTTATGCCCTGCAATACGAGGTAAAAAACGTTTTTTTGCCCAACGACCATTGCCGTCCATGATAATCGCTACATGTCTCGGCACACTACTGTGCAAAGGGATCTCTTGAGTGGAGCTATTGAAGTTGGGCACTGTTTAAACTGCCAACAGATCTGCTTCTTTAACAGCCAACGTCTTATCAACCTCAGTGATATACTTGTCAGTCAGCTTTTGAACCTCTTCCTGCGCCCGACGCTCATCATCAGTACTGATCAGCTTATCCTTCAGCGCCTTTTTCAACTGCTCGTTCGCGTCCCTGCGCACATTACGCACCGCCACTTTTGCATTTTCGCCTTCAGTTTTAACCACCTTGATTAAATCACGTCGCCGTTCTTCGGTCAGTGCGGGCATCGGCACACGAATGACATTACTTTGGCTGGAGGGGTTTAATCCCAAATCCGCATCACGAATCGCTTTCTCAATCGCACCGGTCAGTTTGGGTTCCCAAGGCTGCACGGAGATCGTACGTGCATCCATCAAGTTAATATTAGCCACTTGGGTGATTTGCGTCGGAGTGCCATAATAATCCACCATCACGTGATCCAGCAAGCCGGTATGCGCCCTGCCCGTACGAATTTTTCCCAAATCGATTCTTAAAGCATCCAGGCTTTTTTGCATACGTTGATCAGCGGATTTTTTAACTTCATCAATCATCCTGATTTCCTTTTCAACAGCGCACGATCGTGCCCACATTGCCGCCACAAACAAAACTGGCCAACGCCCCCGGTGTGAAAATCCCCAACACGGCCAAAGGCATTTTTTGATCCCGGCAAAGAGTGAATGCCGTGGCATCCATGACTTGCAAGTTGTTATGAATCGCCTCATCAAAAGTCAGTGTTTGATAGCGCACGGCATCTTTATTCTTAACGGGATCGGACGTATAGACCCCATCTACTTTGGTGGCTTTAATCACAATATCTGCATTCATTTCCATACCGCGCAAAGCAGCTGCCGTATCCGTAGTAAAAAATGGATTGCCGGTCCCGGCACCAAAAATAACCACACGCCCTTCTTCAAGATAACGCATGGCCTTTCCCCGTATATAGGGTTCGGCAACCTGCTCGATATTCAATGCCGATTGCACGCGACTGGCCACGCCGACAACCCGGAATGCATCCTGCAAGGCCAGAGCATTCATCACCGTGGCCAGCATCCCCATATAATCTGCCGTCGCGCGATCCATACCCGCTGCAGCCGGTGCCACACCCCGAAAAATATTGCCGCCACCAATGACAACCGCCACTTGCACACCCATATCAATCACAGACTTCACTTCATTGACGATACCGACGATGGTGTCGCGATTGATACCATAACTGTCGTCGCCCATCAGGGCTTCGCCAGAGAGTTTAAGTAGAATGCGTTTGTAAACAGGTGTCGGCATGTTCAGACTTTCGCCGCAGCCGCCACTTCAGCAGCATAATCCACCGATTTTTTTTCTATGCCTTCGCCCACAGTAAACAATGTGAAGCCATTGACACGCGCTTTGCGTTCAGCCAGCAATTTTTCCACGGTTTGATCCGGATTTTTGACGAAGGCTTGTCCCAGCAAAGTCACCTCGGCCAGAAATTTGGCAACTCGCCCCTCTACCATTTTAGCAATGATATCCGCCGGTTTACCAGATTCAGCTGCCTGCGCAGCGTAAATTTCACGCTCTTTTTCGATCAACGCGGGTGCAACCTGATCTTTCGACACACACACCGGTTTGCTGGCAGCAATGTGCATGGCAAGATCCTTGCCCAAAGCTTCATCACCGAGCACATCCACCATCACGCCAATTTTGCTGCCATGCAAATACAATGCGAGCTGGGCATCGGTGCGATAACAGGCAACGCGGCGCACACTCAGGTTTTCACCCAATTTCATAATCAGTGCCTGACGAATTGCCTCCAGACCACCTTCAGGCGTTGTCATCGTCATCAGTTGCGCCACATCAGAAATTTGATGTTCCGCCGCTGCTTTTGCAAGCGCTTTTCCGAAAGCAAGGAACTCTTCATTTCGTGAAACAAAATCAGTTTCACAATTGATTTCAACCAGCGCACCTGATTTACCATCCACGCTGATCCAGGCACCAACAATACCTTCCGAGGCGACACGTCCGGCTGCTTTGCTGGCCTTCGCACCACTTTTAATCCGCAACAAATCTTCCGCTGCCGTCATTTCCCCACCGGTTTCAGTCAATGCTTTTTTGCATTCCATCATGCCTAAACCCGTGCGCTCACGCAATTCCTTGACCATACCTGCTGTAATTTCAGCCATTCTTCAACTCCCATCAACTTCATTACTCAATTAGATCAACCAGCGCATCACACCGTCTGGTAAAAAAATCACTACCATTTAATCACGACATGCGCTGATTGCACTTTAAAATGATGCCACAGACAACAAGCCCAGAATACGAACCATTAAAAAAGGGAGCAAAAATTGCCCCCCCCTTTTTCAGGCTCAGATGAACCGCGCTTCCATCAATCAATGTGCGGCATTATACCGCATCTGTGTTTTCTGCGACTTCATCCATCTCTACAAATTCTTCACCTTCACCCAGAATTTCACCGAGCGATTCACTCCGGCCTTCCAGCACTGCATCGGCAACACCGCGAGCATACAAACGTATCGCACGGTTAGAGTCATCATTACCGGGAACAATATAATTCACACCCAAGGGGCTGTTGTTGGTGTCCACCACGCCGATCACCGGAATACCCAAGGCATTGGCTTCGACAACGGCGCCTTTCTGGTAACCCACATCAATCACAAAAATCGCATCTGGCAATGCAGCCATATCGCGAATACCACCCAGGCTACGGGTCAATTTATCCAGTTCGCGTTGCAACATCAGCGCTTCTTTTTTTGGCAATTTTGCCACGTCTTCCGCCAGCAAAACTTCCAGGTCTTTCAGCCGCTTGACAGATTGACGTACCGTTTTGAAATTGGTCAGCATGCCGCCCAGCCAGCGGTTATCCACATAGGGCATGCCCGCACGCTCAGCCTCTTCTTTCACAATTTCGCGCGCTGTGCGTTTCGTTCCCACAAACAACACAGTCCCTTTGTTGGCCGCCAATTTGTGCACAAACTTCAGTGCGTCCTGGAACAAAGGCAGGCTTTTTTCCAGATTAACAATATGAATTTTATTGCGGTGACCGAAAATATAAGGTGCCATTTTCGGATTCCAGAAGCGGGTTTGGTGACCGAAGTGCACACCGGCTTCCAGCATTTGTCTCATTGTAACGGACATGACAATTTTCTCCAGGGTTAAGCCTCCAGCCACCATCTATTTAAGGTATCACTCTACCAAAAACACCCAAGAATGAGCGGCTGTGCGAATTTTGACGCCAGGCGGCCCGCTATTGCGAGCACATTAAAAGACCCACTGCGCCAATCCTTGCGAGGATAGCACAGATTAGCGCAATCAAACAAGCAATTGTTGTTGACCCACCACGCATTAAGGGCTCGTAAATAGATAACCTGAACCTGTGCTGGGGTCGCTTTGGGATGCAGCCCAAGGCGCGAGACGTGCGGTTGTGTCGTTCACAACAAGCGGCTTGCAACGCGGGGGGGCGCCCAAAGCGACCCCAGCCCGGAGGGTTGCCATGTATTCGTGCGTCTGCGGCGTTGCAAAGCTTGCGAATGGAACAACCATTCGCCGCACTTTGCGCCTTGCATCCATCCCGTATACATGACAACATAAGTCCAGATGATCTATTTACGAGCCCTAACGCTGATTGATTGGCACATAATCGCGCGGCATGGCACCGGTGTACTGCTGGCGTGGCCGACCGATCCGATGCGCGCTGTCCGACAACATTTCATTCCATTGCGCCACCCAGCCCGCCGTGCGCGCCAGCGCGAAAATCGCCGTGAACATCGATTCAGGTATTCCCAATGCCCGGAACACGATACCCGAATAAAAATCCACATTCGGATAAAGCTTTTTACTGATGAAATATTCATCCTGCAAAGCAATGCGTTCCAATTCCAGAGCAATTTGAAACAAAGGGTCGCCATTCAGATCCAGCTCATCAAGCACTTCATGACAGGTTTTCCGCATCACCGCCGCACGCGGATCCATGTTTTTATATACGCGATGACCAAACCCCATCAAACGAAAAGGGTTGCTTTTGTCCTTGGCGCGTTTGATGAACTCAGGGATCCGCGACACATCACCAATTTCCGCCAACATTTTTAACACCGCCTCATTCGCGCCGCCGTGCAAGGGCCCCCACAATGAAGCCATGCCTGCAGCAACACACGCAAAGGGGTTAGCGCCAGATGAACCGGCCAGACGTACGGTAGATGTTGATGCATTTTGTTCATGATCCGCATGCAAAATTAAAATGCGATCCAGGGCACGCGCCAGAATGGGATTCACCTGGTAGGTTTCACATGGCGTCGAAAACATCATGTGCAGGAAATTTTCCGTGTAATGGTGACGATACTGCGGGTACGCAAACGGTTCACCCATATTGTATTTATAAGACATCGCCGCAACAGTCGGGATTTTTGCGATCAACTGCAGCGCCGATTGCTCACGATTTGCCGCATCGAACACATTGGTAGAATCATGGTAAAACGCTGACAACGCGCCTGTGACCCCCACCAGGACCGCCATAGGATGTGCATCTCGCCGAAAACCACGGAATACGGTGTGAATCTGGTCATGCAGCATTGCATTGCGCCGCATTTCTTCCTCAAACACCGATTTTTGTCCGCCATTGGGCAATTCGCCATAGAGCAGCAGATAGGCCACTTCCATAAAAGTGGATTGGCTGGCCAGTTGCTCAATCGGATAGCCGCGATAGCACAACAACCCCGCATCGCCATCAATATAGGAGATGCGGGAGGCGCAACTGGCTGTGGCCATGAATCCGGGATCATAGGTCAAATAACCATGCTGCCCCAAGCTGCGAATGTCAATGACATCAGGCCCCATTGTGCCTGACAGCACCGGAAACTCTATCGCTGGTGCGCCATTGTCGAATGTCAAAGTGGCTTTGGTGGCTCGTGTCATGACTCAAAATCCTTAGATAAAAAAAGCAAAAAACAAAATACCGCCATCTGAACCCATCCCGATTTTAAACGTATACAGTGTCACCTGTAAGTTAAACCGGAATTTTTGCAAGAACAGGCAGATGCCGTTCAAATACAGAAAAAAACAGGAAACCGAAGCGTGTAAATAATAACCTAATGATTAAAAACAATTTATTAAATAAGTCCCGTCATTGCACAAAGGTCTTCGCTGATTATTCCGTGAGATTATCCCACTGCTGGCGGTTTCCTGTAAAATAAGAAGCGTTACTTCCTCGCACAAAACCTGAAACCATGCACTCCTCACAACTGTCCGCCTTATCCCCTTTAGATGGCCGCTACGCAACGAAAGTTGATGCACTTCGTCCCCTGTTCAGTGAATTTGGCCTCATTCATCACCGCATCATCATAGAAATTGCGTGGCTAAAAGCCCTGGCAGCCGAGCCTGCCCTTCCGGAGATCGGCCCATTCTGCGACGCCACCATCGCGGATCTGGATCACCTGTCCCAACATTTTAATGACATGGATGCAGAATGCATTAAAACCATAGAACGCAGCACAAATCATGATGTCAAGGCTGTAGAATATTTTCTGCGTGAACGTTTCGCCAGCAACCCGGAAATCGCCAAAGCAGGGGAATTCATTCATTTCGCCTGCACTTCAGAAGACATCAACAACCTGTCTCACGGCCTCATGCTCAAAACCGCACGAGAACAAGTCCTGCTGCCTTCCCTCGACATGCTGATTACCCGGTTGACAGCACTTGCGCACGAACATGCCGCACAGTCCATGTTATCACGCACCCATGGACAACACGCCACACCCACCACTTTGGGGAAAGAAATGGCCAATGTGGTTTGGCGACTAAAACGTCAGCGCGCACAAATCGTTGAAGTCAGTTTGCTGGGCAAGCTAAATGGCGCCGTCGGCAACTACAACGCCCACCTTGCGGCCTATCCCGATTTTAATTGGGAAACTTTTGCCCAAAAGTTCGTCACCGATTTCGGCCTGACATTTAATGCCTACACAACGCAAATTGAGCCCCATGATTATATGGCTGAACTGTTTGACGCCATCAGTCGCGCAAATACGGTACTGATTGATTTAAACCGTGATATTTGGGGTTATATCTCACTGGGGTACTTCAAGCAAAGACTCAAAGCCGGTGAAATCGGTTCGTCCACCATGCCCCATAAAGTCAACCCCATTGATTTCGAAAACTCGGAAGGCAATTTGGGTTTGGCCAATGCACTGTTGCGCCACCTGGCGGAAAAACTGCCCATTTCACGTTGGCAGCGCGACTTAACAGACTCCACCGTGCTGCGTAACATGGGTGTTGCGTTAGGTTATTCGCTCTTGGCGTACGATTCCTGTCTGCGCGGTTTGAGCAAGCTGGAGGCCAATCCGGCCAGGCTGGATGAAGATCTCGAACACAGCTGGGAAGTGCTTGCCGAACCCATACAAACCGTGATGCGCCGTTATCAAATCACCAACGCTTACGAACAGCTCAAAGACATGACTCGCGGCAAAGGCGGCATCAGTCGCGAAAGTCTGCACACCTTCATCCGCCAACTGCCCATACCGGAAGCGGATCGCGAGCGGCTGCTAGCTCTGACGCCAGCCAGCTACATCGGCCTGGCAGCTAGCCTGGCCCAAAAGGTCACGGCATGAGCTTGCATACACCCGAATTACTGGCACCAGCAGGCACGCTAGAAAAAATGCGCCTGGCTTACCAGTTTGGTGCCGATGCAGTCTATGCCGGGCAACCCCGTTACTCTTTGCGCGCACGCAACAACGAATTTCAACTTGCGCAATTAGAAATTGGCATTCAGGAGGCCCATGATTTGGGTAAAAAATTCTTTGTCGCCAGCAACCTGATGCCGCATAACGTTAAAATTCACACTTACATGGCTGACATGGCGCCCATCATTGCCATGCGGCCTGACGCATTGATTATGGCCGACCCTGGTTTGATCATGATGGTGCGCGAACGCTGGCCGGAAATGCCTGTCCATTTATCCGTGCAAGCCAATACGGTTAATTTTGCCAGCGTGAAATTCTGGCAATCCCTGGGGCTCACCCGCGTCATCCTGTCCCGCGAGTTATCTCTGGACGAAATCGCCGAAATTCGCCAACGCTGCCCCGATATGGAACTTGAAGTTTTCGTTCATGGTGCGCTGTGCATTGCTTATTCAGGCCGTTGTCTGCTGTCGGGTTATTTTAATCATCGCGACCCCAACCAGGGCACCTGCACCAATTCCTGCCGATGGGATTACAAAGTACATCAGGCGGACACCGACCAGAGTGGCGACGTGCATAAACTGGACATTGATTTACAGTCGATGATGAACTCAGGCGACGCCATGACTGACTGCGGTCAGCAAGTGCGCCATCCTTTGGCCGATCAGGTATATCTGATCTCTGAACAAAACCGTCCGGATGAACTGATGCCGATTCTTGAAGATGAACACGGCACCTACATCATGAATTCCAAAGACCTTCGTGCCATTGAGCACATTGGCCGCTTAATTGAAATAGGGATCGATTCGCTTAAAATAGAAGGCCGCACCAAATCGGGTTACTACGTCGCGCGCACGGCGCAGAGTTATCGGCAAGCCATCGACGATGCCATCGCACAACGTCCATTTAACACCGACCTGCTGGCCGATCTGGAAGGCCTTGCGAACCGCGGTTACACCGCCGGTTTTTACCAGCGCCACAGCACGCACGAATATCAGAACTACCTGCGCGGTCATTCGGAAAGCAAGCGCAGCCTGTATGTTGGAGATGTGCTGGCTTATGTGAGCGATCAAAACGAAGCAGGCAACCACGCTTGGGCGGACATTGAAGTTAAAAACCGTTTTACAGTCGGTGACCAGTTAGAAGTTATTCACCCCAGCGGCAATCAAATCATCGCTGTAGCAGCAATGCGCAATCACTTAAACATCACCGTTACCGAAGCGCCTGGCAGCGGGCATAAGGTACGAATTCAGCTGCCGCCCGGTCTGGAAGGCGCCTTGCTGACCCGACTGCTCTTGCCGGAAACAAGCTGATGCGGTCCTTGCGCGCTGTCGCAAGTGCGACTCAGACGAGCGAAACCCAAAGGAAATGTGAGGAAACGCAATCATCGTGCAAAGGTCAGTTAGCCCAATAAAGCATCCGCTTTGCTCGCCGCCAACATCGTGTTTTCTAACAGCATCGCCACAGTCATGGGGCCTACGCCACCCGGAACCGGCGTAATCCACGCAGCCCGTTCGGCCGCCGCATCAAACGCCACATCGCCGCACAGGCGACCATCTTCCAGCCGGTTGATCCCCACATCCACCACCGTCGCGCCCAGTTTAATCCATTCGCCACGGACCAGACCCGGTTTCCCGACCGCAGCAATCAAAATATCTGCCCGTGCCACATGCGCGGCCAAATCCACCGTAAAGCGATGGCAGGTCGTTACTGTACAGCCCGCCAACAACAACTCCAAACCCATTGGCCGGCCAACATGATTGGATGCCCCCACCACGACCGCGTGCTTCCCCTTCAAATCGGCGTGTGCCAGGGCCAGCAAACGCATCACGCCATACGGGGTACACGATCTCAAATCCGGCAAACGAACGGCCAAACGACCAATGTTGTAAGGGTGGAAACCATCGACATCCTTACGCGGCAGTATCGTCTCCAGCACGAGCGTTGAATCAATGTGTGGCGGCAAAGGCAACTGCACCAAAATACCATGCACCGCGCCATCCCGGTTTAATTCACCGATCAGTGCCAACAAAGCCTCCTGTGTCGTGGTCACAGGCAAATCATACATCAATGAACGAATACCTGCCCGCTCACACGCTTGTCGCTTATTGCGCACATAGATACTGGAAGCAGGGTCTGAACCCACTAAAATCACGGCCAACGCAGGCATGGATTTCCCTTGCCGTACACGCGCAGCCACTTGCAATGCCAAATTATCGATCAATTCGGCTGCCAATTTCTTTCCATCCAACATCAACGCAGACATAGCTTCTCTAAATATAGTGTGTACAAGAGCGGCTATCATCGCATTAGTTCGCCCTAGTGTTCAATCTCTTTTAATCATGTCACAGGTTTTTTTACAACCCTGACACACACATCTTGACGTGATGATGGTTTATCCGTATAGTGACCACCTTTCGGGGCGTAGCGTAGTCTGGTAGCGCGCCTGGTTTGGGACCAGGATGTCGGGAGTTCAAATCTCTCCGCCCCGACCAAGAATTTTTAGTTTGGTATAAAATATGTTGTCATATTAAAGCTCACACGATATGTACGACTCAGCCTCAAATTGCGTTTCCAAATCAAATTCGCAATACCGGTGTGTAGCTGCCCGTAGCTCAACCGGATAGAGCACCAGCCTTCTAAGCTGGGGGTTACAGGTTCGATTCCTGTCGGGCAGGCCAAACAAATCTAATGCAACACATCAATGGTGGATGTAGCTCAGTTGGTAGAGTCCCGGATTGTGATTCCGGTTGTCGTGGGTTCGAGCCCCATCATCCACCCCA